>NZ_JBWXUE010000017.1:0-175866 GCF_057158765.1 Kitasatospora sp. NEAU-69 | reverse complement strand
TCAAGGCTTCCTAATGAAGTTGTCAAGCCGCTGCGGCAACCGGAGGTACAGCTTGGTAACACCGTCCGTCACGGATGAGTGCCCACATAACGTTGACCCGTCGGCGGGCCAGGGCAAGGACCGCCTGCTTGTGACGCTTGCCTTCAGCGCGCTTGCGGTCGTAGAAGCGCCTGGACTCTGTATGACAGCCGATGCTGATCAACGCCGAGGTGTAGAAGACCCGTTGCAGCCCGCGGTGGTACTGCTGAGGGCGGTGAAGGTTGCCACTGACGCGCCCGGAGTCCCGAGGTGCCGGGGCCAGGCCCGCGAACGACGCGAGACGGTCAGGACTCGCGAACGAAGTGATGTCGCTGCCGATCGCGGCAAGGAACTCAGCGCCGAGCACAGGCCCGATGCCAGGCATGCTGGCGATCACATCGGCGAGTTCGTGCTTGCGAAACCGGTCCTCGATGAGCTTGTCGATCTCCGCGACCTTCCCGTTGAGGACCATCACCTCCTCGGCCAGGGCCTGGACCATCTGGGCGATTGCCTTCTCCCCCGGCACAGAGGTGTGCTGACGCTCCGCGGCCTCGTGCGCGGCGGCTGCCAGCGCGGCAGCGCTTCGAACCTTGCGGTTGCCCAGCCACTTCTCCAAGCGGCTCACACCCGCTCGGCGGATGGCCGCCGGGGTCTGGTAGCCGGCCAGCAGCACCAGCGGCCCGGCGTTGGTCAGCTCCAACACGCGCTCAAGCGCCGGGAACACACTAGTCAGCGTCCCGCGCAACCGGTTGACCGCCCGGGTACGATCACAAACCAGATCGGTCCGCCTAGCCGTGAACAACTTGAGCTCGATGGTGGCCTCGTCGCTAGGGCGCATGGGCCGCAGGTCTCGGCGAACACGAGCCTGGTCCGCGATGACCAGCGCGTCCCTGGCATCGGTCTTGCCCTCGCCCCGGTATCCGTCCGTGGCCCGGTTGACTGCCCGGCCGGGGATGTAGAGCAGCGGCTGGCCGTGGTTGACCAGCAGGGTGATCAGCAACGCGGCACCGCCGTCGGCCATGTCCACCGCCCAGGTGGCCTCCTCGCCCAGGTCGAGGACGTCGTCCAGCAGTTGCAGCAGCTCCAGCTCGTCGTTGACCACGCGTCGGGACAGCAGCTTCCTGCCTTCCGCGTCGATGACGACGCAGTGGTGGTGGGCCTTGCCGCAGTCGATCCCCGCCCATATCCGGCTCATCGTTCTCCTGCCGTGCTCGTCGATGCAGTGCTTACCACGGACGACCTCGCCGGCATTGCCCTACTCAGCGATCTTGTCGCACTTCCTAATCAGCGGCCGAGTCGTCGTGGGGTGCCGGGCGGCCAAGCCATGAGAGCCACGAGCGGCAGCCGCCTGAAAGCCACACCCAGCACCCCTGGGTGATCAAGACCATACGACTGGCTTCATCGACCCATCAACAACGTAGGGCCGCCTGACCGATCGTCACAACAGCACTCGCAACAACCGCAGAAGGAGAAGCCGTGAAAGAGTTCCTGGTCGAGCTCACCACCACCGTGCCCGAGGGCACCGACCCGGCCGAGGTCGAGCGCGTGCGCGCGGCCGAGGCCGTCCGGGCCGCGGAACTGGCCCGCGCCGGCCACCTGGTCAGACTGTGGCGCCCCGTGGGCGAACTGCGCAGCATCGGCCTTTGGCGGGCCGCCGACGAGGCCGAACTGTACGAGGCGCTGCTCGGCACACTGCCCCTGTGGCCGTGGATGACCTCGACGGTCACCTCCCTCCGGCCCCACCCCAACGACCCGGCCGGCGCCGCGGCCTGATCCCCACACGGCTCCCGCTCCCTGCGGGGCCACCGCACGTCGCCGACCTCACCGGTCGGCGACGTGCCGCTGAGGAAATCCGTTGCGCTCGAACCTGCCAGCCTCGGTGTACGCCCCTGCGGCCGTGGGAGCCGGCGCCGGCGTGTCTGCCTCCCACCAGTGCCCTGAGAAGTTCGCGAAGCGGATCCCGCAGTGGATGTCGAGGTAATAGAGGTATGGACTGGCCGTCACGGCGGCGGTGGGGAGCGGCGGTTCGGCCTTGACCCCGTAGGCCTGGACTTCGGACCTGCAGCCGGCAAGGAGCAGGGCCGCTGTGACGGTTGCGACGGCGAGAGAGGGAACCGAGGCGTAACGCCTCCTGCTAGAGCGGGAGTTGCCGGTCATGTCGATGGGACGAAGGCGCAGCCCGTCACGTTCCTCGGTGTGCCGTCTCCGATACACAAGCGATACCGCGCCGTGCCCGGGAAGGCCCTGAGCGAAATCCCTTTGCGTGGCTGTGCTGCGCGGTTCGACACTGAGACCATGCTCGGATTCGTCAGGACCGACAACGAAGCCCTCGTCTCGTGCTTGGGCGACCCGCAGCGCGCCGTGGCGGCCTACCGAGAGCTGTTGCGACGCAAGGATGACGCGCTCGGCGCCATCCGCGCCGGCCTCTCCCACGAGGACGCGGCCGTCCGAGAGGGCTGCTGCCGGCTGCTGGACCACCTCGTCGACACCGAGTCCATGGGCCGACTCATCACCATGGCCGACGATCCCGACGCCCAGGTCAGGATCGCCGCGTTCCACGCCCTGGCCTGCGACCGCTGCAAGGGCGACACCTGCGCACCGGGCGCGGACCGGGTCCTCGAGCCCGCCCTGCGACACCTGGCCTCCGACCCCGACCCGGGTGTCCGGGCCAGGGCCGCCGAGCTCGTCGGCAGGTTCGCCCACAGCGACACCCAAGCCGTCGCCGCCTTGCAGGCCGCCCACGCCCACGACCCGAGCCCGGCCGTCCGGAAGAAGGCCGGCTGGTTCATCCCGGGAGGGACCATCTACAAGCGGACCGCCTCACGCCCGCCCGCGTAACGGGGTCGAGGGTGGCCTATGCCAAGTGGAACAGTGCGGTGGCTTCCTGGATCTCCACGATGGCCCTGGCGAAGCCCTCGGGGCCACCTCCCCCTCCGGAGTCGTGACCAGCAACGCTACGGAGGGTCCGCGCCCAGCTACAAGGGCAACGGGCGTCTATTCGCGTTGCCGCATAATCCCGCGCCCCGAGACTGCGATCAGGTCGTTCATGACGATCAGTGCTGGCAGCGTGCGACCATACGGGTGATCCTCAGTCATTCATCCAGTTTTCAGTGATTATGATCCACCCTCGTGACAGGAAGTCAGAACGCTCGCACAGCCCGGAACTTGGCCGATGTGGTCATCCTCGGCGCAGGGCCAGGGTCGGACACACCTGTCCCCTTCCCTGAAGCACCAGCACCGCCCGGACTGAGGATCTCTCCGCAATGACCACGACGATGACATCTGGCGACACCGCCCGCCTGCGCGCGACGGTCGACTTCGTCACGAGCCAGGACACCAGCACCCTGCTCCCGCTCCTGCTGCCCGGCCTCGACGGCCCGGAGTTGCGGGCGTTAACGGATCGCTGCCGCTTCGCGCACGCGGCGCTGCTTGTCTTCCCCACCGATCCGGCGATGCTGCGCGCGGAGCTGACCGCCTGCGGGCTGACGGCCGATGTGCCGGAGCACCCGAGTGTCGTGGTCCGGCAGCGGCTGGCGCTGCGGTATGAACGTGACGCTGCGGAGCTTGATGTAAGGATTCTGCGGCCCACGGTGCACGGGCTGGAGGGGGAACGCCGGGTCGTCGAGGTGTTCACGCTGACCGTTCCACCCGGCTCGGAGCTGGCCGCGATCGCCGCGCACGAACGCGGGCAGGAGAACGAGGCGCACCTGGCCTTCGAGGTCGAGCGGCCGGATCCGCTGGTGCTGCGCGGCCTGGCCTCGCTCTTCGAGCGACACGGCGCGGTCGCCGATGGTGGTGGGTACAACCCGCACGAGGACGGCACGGTGTTCTACTTCACCGTCCCCGCCGACTCGAAGGCCGGCTACCGGCGGGTGGAGCTCTACGCGAGCGGCGACCACCGGGACGTGCTCGCCTCCCACCTGGGCAACCCCGGCCGTGCCGACGAACCTGCCGAAACGCTCCTGCGCCTGATGACCGGTGCGTGGACGACCCAGGCCCTCGCGACCTGCGCGCAGTTGCGGCTGCCCGAGGCCCTGGACACCCCGACCGCCAGGGACGTCGATGCGCTGGCAGAGGCCGTCGGCGCCCATCCGGACAGCCTCGCGACGCTGCTGCGCTATCTCGCGATGCTCGGTGTGGTGTCGCAGGGCCCGGACGGGTTCCGGCTCACCGAGCTCGGGATGCTGCTGCGCGCGAACGCCGCCGGATCGCTGCGGCCGCTGGCCCTCATGTACGGCGGCCCGTTCTACCACTCCTTCGCCCTGCTCTCCCATGCCGTGCGCAACGGGCAGACCGGCTTCGAACAGCTCTTCGGCGAGAACCACTTCGACTACTTCGCCCGCCACCCCGAACTCGCCGAGCGGTTCGACCAGTCCATGGCCGCGAGCTCGCGGATGTTCGAGCCGCTGCCCGCGCATCCGGTCCTCACTGCGGCGGGCCGGGCGGCCGAGCCCAGGACGGTCGTCGATATCGCGGGCGGCAACGGGGAGTTGCTCGGCCGCGTGCTGGCCGCGCACCCGGGCCTGCGCGGCGTCCTGCTCGAACGTCCGCACGTCATCGAAGCCGCACGGCGATCGCTCGCGCCCACCGTCGGCGACCGTTGCACCTACCAGGTGGGCGACTTCGCCGACGTGCCGCCGGGTGCGGACGTCTACCTCCTCTCCCGTGTGCTGCACGACTGGGACGACGAGCGCTGCCGGGAGATCCTGCGCCACTGCGCCCGCGCGATGCCCGCCGACGCCGACCTGCTCATCGTCGAGCGGCTGCTGCCGGCCGACGGCTCGGCCTCGCTCGCGACCGCGTGGGACCTTCACATGATGTGCAACGTCGGCGGCCGCGAACGGCGCGCCGACCACTACGCCCGGCTGCTGGAGAGCGCGGGGCTGCGCCTCGTGGGCCGCTCGCCACTGCCGTTGGACGCCCACGTGCTGCACGCCCGCATGGTCGACGCTCCCGCGTACGTGCCGGCGAGCCGCCTCGAGTGACGTGAAGCGGCGTCGGTGCGTGTGCGGATCGCGCAAGCGTCAGGCCGCCGGCTCCTGGTCGGGACGGTCGGCGGCCGGTGCGAGGCCGTTGGTGGTCAGCAGTTGCCTGAGCTTGGCCGCCTCCGGCAGGCCGAGCGACTCGTAGATCCCGATCGCGCGGCGCAGGTGCTCAGCGGCCGCCAACCGGTTGCCCAGGGCGAGTTGGGCCCGGCCGATGGCCTCCTGGGCGCGGCAGCGGCGCAGCGTTCGCTCGCCCGGCGGCCCGGCCAACCGGTCGGCCTGCCGGGCCAGCTCAAGCGCGCCGACCACGTGCTCGTGGTCGACCAGGGCACCATCGTGGAGGCCGGCGCCCCCGCCGAACTCGCCGCCCGCGAGGGCAGCTACGCCCGCTTGCTGGCCGCGTCGCCCGTACGCTGATCGCTCGGAACCGTCCGATCCGAACCGTCTGAAGGGAAATCCGCGGCATCATGCGCATCGACCGGCTCGACCACCTCGTCCTCACGGTGCAGGACCTCGACGTCACCGTCGCCTTCTACACGAAGGTCCTCGGCATGCAGGAGGTGACCTTCCGCGGCGGCCGCCGCGCGCTGACCTTCGGTCACAGCAAGATCAATCTGCACCAGGCGGGGCGGGAGTTCGAGCCCAAGGCCGCGCTGGCCACCCCGGGCAGCGCCGACCTGTGCTTCATCGTCGCGCAGCCGCTCGACGAGGTGGTCGCCGAACTCGCCACCTGCGGTGTGCTGGTCGAGGAAGGGCCGGTGGAACGCACCGGCGCCACCGGCCCGATCACGAGTGTCTATGTGCGCGACCCCGACGGCAACCTCGTCGAGCTCGCCAACTACCTCGGCTGATCGTCACATCCTCCGGGGGCTCTGCCGTGAGGACGTCGGGTCGAGCTACGAGCCGTTGGCCAGCAGATCGCCGACGGCTGCGATGCCCTCCGTGATGGCCCGTGTCCCGACGTTGCCGAAGCCGAGGACGAGTTGCGCCGGCGTGGCGGCGCGCGAGGCGCGGCAGGTGCTCATGCCGTAGAGGCCGACGGACCGGTCCCGGGCGGCGGTGACGACGTGGTGTTCGTCGGCGCCGGTGGGCAGCCGGGCGACGGCGTGGAAACCGGCGGCGAGACCGGTGACCGACAGCTCGGGAGCGTGTTCGGTGAGCGCGGCGAGCAGCGCGGTGCGGCGGGTCGCGTAGGTGGTGCGCATGCGGCGCAGGTGGCGGTCGAAGCGTCCGGACTCGATCAGTCCGGCCAGGGCGAGCTGGTCGAGCGTCGGGGTTCCGCGGTCGCTCCGGTGCTTCTGGTCGGTGAGCGGCCCGGCGAGCGCGGGTGGGCAGAGCATCCAGCCGATCCGCAGGGCGGGGGCGAGGGACTTGCTGACGGTGCCGAGGGAGACGACCCGGTCGGGTGCCAGGCCGTGGAGCGCGCCGACGGGTTCGCGGTCGTAGCGGAACTCCGCGTCGTAGTCGTCCTCGATGATGATCGCGTCGCGCTCCGCGGCCCACTCGATCAGCGCCAGCCGGCGCTCCGGCGCGAGGGCGACGCCGGTCGGCCACTGGTGGGCGGGGGTGACCACGACGGCGCGGGCGTCGGTCGCGGCCAGCGCGCGTACGTCGATGCCGTGCTCGTCGACGGGTACCGGAACCGCCCGCAGGCCCGCCGCGGCGGCGGCCGCACGGACGGTGGCGGGTGAGCCGGGGTCCTCGAAGGCCACGGTCCGCACGCCGCCGTCCGCGAGGACGCGGAAGGCAAGGCCGAGGCCCTGGGCGTAGCCGTTGCAGACGACGATGTGCTCGGGGTCGGCCGCAGCGGCGCGGACCCGGCGCAGGTAGCCGGCCAGGACCTCGCGCAGGTGCGCGGCGCCGCGCGGGTCACCGTAGTCGAACGCCGCCGTCGGCATGGCACGGGCTGCCTCGCGGGTGGCCCAGAGCCAGTCCTGAACGGGGAAGGAGCCGAGGTCCGGTACGCCCCACCGGAAGTCGGCGACCAGGTGTGGGGCCTCGGTGCGCGGTAGCGCGGCACCTGGCGGTGGCACGGCGCCGGCCGCCACCCGGGTGGCGGAGCCGGGGCGGGTCACCAGGTAGCCCTCGGCCTGGAGTTGGGCGTAGCACTCCTGCACGAGGCCGCGCGAGAGACCGAGCGTGCGGGCCAACTCCCGGGAGGACGGCAGCCGTTCGCCGACCCGCAGGCGGCCGGTGCGGATCGCGTCCCGCACCCCGTGCTCCAGCTGCGCGCGCAGGGGTCGGCTGCTGGTGCGGTCGACGGCCAGCAGCAACTCGGGCGGGCAACTGGACCACTCCACGGGCATGAAAGTGGATCTTACCGGCGATCCGGTCGGGCCCTTAGCGTCCTGCTGTGACCGAAACCCTCGACTCGACCTTCCCGGTGCCCGCGCCGCGTTCGCCGCTGTTGACCCGCCCGTTACTGCTGCGCTTCGTGTCCATCCTGGGCAGCTCGACCAGCTTCTACCTGCTGCTGTCGGTCGTCCCCGGCTATGCCACGGCCGGGGCCGGGGGCGGCGCGGGCGGCGGGAGAGCCGGGCTGGCCACCGGTGCGCTGATGCTGGCGACCGTGGCGGGCGAGCTCGCGACCCCCGCGCTGGTCAACCGCTACGGCTACCGCGCCGTGCTGGCCGTCGGCCTGATCCTGCTGGGCGCGCCGGCGCTGGCGCTGACGTGCTCCCGGCAGCTGTGGTTGATCGTCGCCCTCTGCCTGCTGCGCGGACTGGGCTTCGCGTTCAACGTGGTCGCGGGCGGCGCGCTGACGGTGTCGCTCATACCGGCCGAGCGGCGCGGCGAAGGGCTGGCGCTGGTCGGCATCGTCAGCGGGGTGCCCTCGCTGGTGGCGCTGCCGCTGGGCGTGTGGCTGGCCGCGCACGCGGGCTACCCGGTGGTCTTCACCGCCGGGGCCGTGGCCGCGCTCGCCGCGGTCGTCGCGGTGCCCGGTCTGCCCGACAGGATCCGTGAGTCGGGACGGGCGGTCGGTGTCGGCGAAGGGCTGCGCTCGGCCGAACTGCGGCGCCCGGCCGTGGTCTTCGCGGTCACCGCGGTCGCCGCCGGGATCGTCGTCACCTTCCTGCCGCTCGCCGTCCGCGCCTCGGCCACCGGGCTGGTCTCGGTGGCGCTGTTCGTCCAGCCCGCGGCGGCCACGGTGGCCCGCTGGCTGGCCGGGCGGCACGGAGACCGGCACGGCCCCGGCACCCTGGTGCTGCCGGGCCTGCTGCTGTCGGCCGCCGGCACCCTGTTGATGGCGCTGACCGCCGACCCGGTCGTGGTCGTCTTCGCGGTCGGCGTCTTCGGGATCGGCTTCGGCATCGCGCAGAACGCCACCCTGACGCTGATGTACTCACGCGTCCCCACTGCCGGCTACGGCACGGTCAGCGCGCTCTGGAACTTCGCCTACGACGCCGGCATGGGCGTCGGCGCCGTCGGCTTCGGCTGGCTCGCAGCGGGGACCGGATACCCCTGGGCGTTCGCCCTGACCGGCGCGGCGATGCTGACCGCCCTCACCCCGGCCCGGCGCGAGGGGCGCGCCCGGGGCACCATGACGAAGCACTGACGAACCACTGAATGACGAACCATTGAACTGAGGAGAGCACATGCAGCACTTCGTCCGTCCCCAGGGCAGCCCGCCCGTCAACGGGTACAGCCACGCGGTGACGTTCAGCGGACCGATGGTCGCGGTCTCCGGCCAGGTCCCGCTGGACGCCGAGGGCCGAGTCGTCGGCGCATCGGATCCCGCCGCCCAGATCCGACAGGTCTTCACCAACCTGGCCACAGCGCTTCAGGCGACCGGCGCCCGGCTGCAGGACGTGGTCAAGCTGACCGTCTATCTGACCGATCTGGCCGACCTGGACGACTTCCGCCGGATCCGGGACGAGCACCTGGACCCCGCCCGCCCACCGGCGTGCTCCCTGGTGCAGGTCGCCGGGCTCGTCCACCCGTCCTTCCGCATCGAGATCGACGCCCTCGCGACGATCGACCCGGCCTCGGCCTGAGTGGGTGACCAGGCCTGGCTTGCTCAGGCGGCGGTGACGAGTTGCGGTGGCCGGACGGCCTCGGCGGGCAGGCGGCGCTCCAGCCGGAGCAGCATGGCCGCGCCGAGCAGGACGCCCACGGCCAGCAGCAGCCACGGCAGCCGGGCGTTGACGGCGAGCAGGCCGGTGAAGAGTGACGGCGCGATCGCCTTGGAGAGTGACCAGGAGAGCTGATAGGTCGCCAGGTACCGGCCGCGCAGGGCGGCGGGAGCGGTGGTGGTGGCCAGTGCCGAGGCCGCCGGGTTGTGGATGACCTCGCCGAGCGTGGAGACGACCACGGCTCCCAGCAGGCCCACCGCGACCCACCGGCCGGCGGCCGGCACCAGCAGGGCCTGGGCCAGGAAGCCGACGGCGAAGAGCGCCGCTCCGGCCGCGGCGGCCCGGTTGCGGGTCGCGAAACGGCGGACCAGACGGCCGGCCGGGATGCCGAAGGCCGCGCAGATCACCGTGTTGACCGCGAAGGCCAGGCCGGTGATCGAGCCGGAGGCGTGCAGGGCACCGGTCGCGTACACCGGGAGCAGCACGGCGAGCGCCGCGTAGCCCAGGGCGATCAGCAGGTTGGCCGTGGTCAGGCCGAGGAACGGGCGGTCGTGGAGCACCTGCCGGTAGCCGGCGTGTCCGGCCGGACGGCGGCCGGCAGCCGGTGCCGGTGCCGCAGCGCCGGCACCGGGACCGGCGGGCACCCGGCGGGCGAGCAGGGCGGCGATCAGGAAGCTGGCGCCGTTGAGCCAGGCCGCGATGGTGTAGCCGCCGTCGCCCGCGTGGCTGACCAGCAGGGAGGCGAGCAGGCTGCCCGCGCCGAGCCCGGCGTTGGCGAGGCTGCGCGCGACGGCGTTGATCCGCTCCAGGTCGGTGCCGAAGACCAGTTCGCCGATCCGGGCCTGCTGGACGGCCGGGAAGCCCTGGGTGGCGACCGAGGTGACCAGGGCCACGGCGCAGAACGCCGGCAGCGAGTGGGCGAAGGGGTAGGCGGCGAAGCCGACCGCCCGGACCAGGTAGAGCGCGAGCTGCATCCGCCGCGCGCCGAGCCGGTCGGTGATCGCCCCGATCCATGGGAGCAGCGCCATCGAGGCCAGGCCGGTGCCGGTGAGGACGAGGCCGATCATCGCGAGCGGAAGGCCGGTGACGTGACGGAAGAAGATCAGGCTGAACGGGATGTACATCCCGTTGCCGAGGGCATCGATGGCCATCCCGGCCAGCAGGCTGCGCTCACCCTCGAAGCGGCGCGGTGACGATGTCGATTGCATGTAAGTAACTTAGCAGTCATCTACTTTTTGGCAAGATAGTTTCCAGCAAGCGAATCTGTGCGAGACTGCTGCCATGCAGAACGAGACGGAGACGGAGCCGGAGTCGCGGCCCGAGGGTGTGGGCGACGGCGCGAGTGTGGTGGCGCCCGACGCCGTGGACACGATCATCGAGCAGTGGGCCCAGGTCCGGCCCGACCTGCAGACCGATGCGATGGCAGCCTTCGGGCGGATCTACCGGCTGGCCCGGGTGATGGGCGACCGGATGGAGAAGTGCTACGGCGACTACGGGATCGGGCGCGGCGAGTTCGACGTCCTGGCGACCCTGCGGCGCGCCGACGAGCCGCACACCCTGTCACCGCGCGAGCTCACCAGCACGCTGATGCTCACCACGGGCGGCATGACGGGGCGGCTGGACAAGCTGGAGCGGGCCGGCCTGGTCACCCGCTCCCCCGACCCGAACGACCGGCGGGGCCTGCGCATCACGCTGACCCCGGCCGGTCTGGACGTCGTCGACCGCGCGACCGGCGCCGGGCTCGCCCTCCAGCAGGAGACGCTGGCCGGCTTCGCCCCCGAGGAGGTCGCCGTCCTCAACTCCCTGCTGCGCCGCCTGCTGGGCGCCGCCACCGACTGACCCCGGCCACGACCTGCGCCCCACTGCCGTCGGCTCAGGCATCGACGGCAGCGGGGCGCAGAGGGTGGTGGGCGTACCGGGTGATGGCGCGATCAGGCGGTCGCGGCGCGCACGGCTTCGCCGATCAGCTCGGCGACCCTCTTCGGGTGGGCCAGCATCACCAGGTGCGAGGATTCGACCTCGACCGTGGTCGCGCCGGCTCGCTGGTAGCCGTAGCGCTGCACGTCGGGGTTGAGGGTGTGGTCGGCCGTCGCCACCAGGCCCCAGGCGGGCTTGGTCTTCCAGGCTGCCGCCGGCGCGGCCTCCGCGAAGGCTTGTCCGGACAACGGGCGCTGGGACACGGCCAGGACGCGCGTCAGGTCAGGGTCGACGTCGGCCGCGAAGAGGGCGGGGAACCTGGCGGGGTCCACCGACAGGTCGGTGCCGGTCTCGGTCGAGCCCTCGATCGGGAAGGACGTGAAGACGAGCGCGGCGCCGAGGTCGGAATCGGGGAACCGGCCCTGCAGTTCGCCGAGGCTCTCGCCCTGCTCCGGTGCGTAACCGGCCAGGTAGACCAGGGCCTTGACGTTCTCCTCGACGCCCGCGACGGTGATGACCGCCCCGCCGTAGGAGTGGCCGACCAGGACGACAGGGCCGGGGATCTGCCGGACGACGGAGGCGATGTAGGCGCTGTCGCCGATCAGGCTCCGGTTGGGCACGGCCGGGGCCACCACGTTCAGGCCCGCTGCGAGCAGTTCGGGTATGACGTGCGCGTAGCTGGAGGCGTCGGCGAACGCGCCGTGCACCAGCACGACAGTGGGCGCGGTGGGCTGGGTCATGCGATGTCTCCTGGGGGTGTGATGGGAGAGCGCGAGGCGGACCCCGCCGACGCTTCGTGCACTGATGGGAGAGTCTAGATCAGTTCCGGCAAAGCCAGTTGACGTATCGTCAGTTACTTACTGGTATGGACCACTTGAATCACCGGCTTGACCGAGTGACGGTTGTGGGCGCTGTCCTGGCAGGCGGCTCGGCCGTCCGGCGCCGGCCGAGCGCTGCCGCTGCCGCTGCCGCGGAAGCCGGATACGCTGAGCGAGGGGCTTCGGGGCGGCCGCGGGCGGGCGCAGGGGTCGGCCGGGCCGTTGCGGAGGTGCGCATGCCTGGACAGACGGAGACGGGACCGCAGTCACAGTCGCAGTCACAGTGGCAGCGCCGCGCCCGTTCCGCAGCCGGTGTGGCGGTCACGGCGGTCCGGCGCCTTCCCTTCACGAGCGCCACCTGTGCGGTGATCCTGCTGGTGGGGCTGGCGGTCGGCGGGCTGTGGAGCGCGGTCTCCGACCGGTCCTGGTACCCGAACGTCGCGTACGGCCTGCCCTCGTTCGAGGCGGGGCGCTGGTGGACGCCGGTCACCGGCGCGGTGCTCTGCGCGACACCGGTCGACTACCTGCTGGTGCTGCTGGGCGTCGCCCTGCTGGTCGGGCTGGCGGAGGCGCGCCTCGGCAGCCGCTGGGCCGCGGCGGTGACCGTGCTGGGCCAGCTCGGTGCCATCCTGCTGGCCGCCCTGCTGCTGTACGCGCTGCGCCATACCGGCTGGTCCTGGGCCCAGGAGCAGGCCCGGTCGATCGACGTCGGCCTCTCGGCGGGTGCGCTCTGCGCCGGGGCGGTGGTTTCCGCGGCCCTGGCCTCGCCCTGGCGGCAGCGACTGCGGCTGGGCCTGATCGCGTACGTCAGCGTGTGGCTGCTCTACGTCGGCGGCCTCGTCGAGCTGGAGCACGCGCTCGCGGTCACCGGCGGCCTGCTGGCCACGCACTGGCTGCGCGTGCCCGGTGCTCACCCGACCTCCGGCCAGCTCAGCCGCCGGGAGTGGCGGCTGCTGGCGGTGGCCGGGCTGGTCCTGATCGCGGCGATCCTGCTGGTGGTCTGGCTGGCGCCGAGCCGCGGCCCGCTGGGGAACACCGCAGGGCAGGGCGGCTCGGGCTGGCAGCTGCTGATCTCCGTGGTGCTGATCGCGCTGCTGGTCAACGGGCTGCGCCGGGGACGCCGCGGCTCCTGGCGCTGGACCCTGCTGCTCTGCCTGGTCAACGCGTTGCTGGGCCTGGTCGTCGCGGTGGTCTACGTGATCGGCAAGGTGCTGGGTGAGCAGGTGACGGTCACGGGCGCGGCGGTCTTCGTTCCCACGGCGGTGCTGTGGACCGTCGAACTCCTCGTCCTGCTCACCGGCCGGGAGGCGTTCCAGGCCCGCCGGCCGCGTCGCGCGGTGCGCCGAGCACCGGGGCAGCTCTCGGGGCCGGGGCAGGTGACCGGCCCGGCGCAGTCGGCAGGCACGGCGCAGCCGGCCCGCACGGCAGCGGACCCGCAGGAGCGCGCGACCGAGGTGCTGGTCCACCAAGGCGGCGCCAACCTGTCCTGGATGACCACCTGGGCGGACAACTCGTACTTCTTCCCCGAGGACGGCGACGAGAGCTACCTCGCCTACCGGGTGCACGCCGGCGTGGCGGTCGCACTCGGCGATCCGGTGGGCGCCGTGGACACCCGGGCCCGGACGATCACCCGCTTCGCCGAGATGTGCGACCGCTCCGGGCTGGTCCCGTGCCTGTTCTCGGCCACGGCGGACGCCGCGGAGACCATCGGCCGGCTGGGCTGGCGCTCGGCCCAGGTGGCCGAGGACACCGTGATCGACCTGCCGGACCTGGAGTTCCGCGGCAAGGCCTGGCAGGACGTGCGCACCGCGCTCAACCGGGCCAGGAAGGACGGCGTCGAGTACCGCCTGGTCGCGCTCGCCGAGCAGCCCCGCCCGATCGTCTCGCAGGTCCGGGCGATCTCCGAGGAGTGGGTGGGCGACAAGGGGCTGCCGGAGATGGGCTTCACGCTCGGCGGGGTGGAGGAGGCGCTGGACCCCCGGATGCGGGTCGGCCTCGCGATGGACGGCGACCACCACCTCTACGGCGTCACGTCCTGGATGCCGGTCTACGGGGAGGGCCAGGCACCGGACGGCTGGACGCTGGACATGATGCGCCGCCGCGACGGCTTCCGGCCCGTGGTCGAGTTCATGATCGCCTCCAGCTGCCTCGCGCTGCGCGAGGACGGAGCCCGCTTCGTCTCGCTCTCCGGAGCACCCCTGGCCCGCACCGGCACCGCGGACTCCCCCACCGTGCTGGACCGGATCCTCGACCAGCTGGGCGGCACCATGGAGCCGTACTACGGATTCCGCTCGCTGCACGCCTTCAAGGCGAAGTTCCAGCCGCGCTACGAACCGATGTACCTGCTCTACCGCGACGAGGCCGACCTGCCCAGGATCGGCCTGTCCCTGCTGCGCTGTTACATGCCCTCCGCCACCGTGCGCGACCTGCTCACCGCGCCGCTGCAGCGGGCCTGACGGGGCGAGCGAGGCGGGGCGACCGTGCGCACCGAGGCCGTCGACGTCAAGGTGGTCATCACCGCGCCGGACCACGGCGTCGGGCTGTGGATGCTCGGCGCGTTCGTGGTCACCTTCGTGGCCACCCGGCTCGTCACCCGGCTGATCCGGGCCGGCCGCGGGCCCTTCCGCAACGTGGACGTCGGCGGTACGCATGTTCACCACCAGGTGTACGGCATCCTGGCGATGACGGTGACCGGCGCGATCGAGTTCGCCTACCGCCCCGGCAGCCCCGGGGTGCAGATCCTGGCCGTGCTGTTCGGCGCGGGTGCCGCCCTCACGCTGGACGAGTTCGCCCTGTGGCTGCACCTGAAGGACGTCTACTGGGCGGAGGAGGGCCGCAAGTCGGTCGACGCGGCCTTCCTGGCGGCCGGGGTCGGCCTGCTGCTGGTGGCCGGCTTCAACCCGTTCGCCGACACCGGCGCGGGCACCGCCGGCCACCTCGGCTTCGCCATCGGGATGCTGCTCAATCTGGCGCTGTGCGTCGGGGCGATCCTCAAGGGCAAGACCGCCCTCGGCGTGATCGGGCTGCTGGTCCCCTTCGTGGCCCTGGTCGCCTTCCTGCGGCTGGCCAAACCGGCATCCCCCTGGGCCCGTTGGCGCTACCAACCCGGCTCGCGCAAGGCCGAACGCGCCCAGCGCCGCTACCCGCCCGACCGCCGGACCCGACTCGACGCCCTCAAGGAGCTGATCGGCGGGACGCCGCACGCCTGACGCGCGGGTACCGCCGTGCGCGTCAGGCGCGTCAGGCGCGTCAGCACGTCAGGCGCGTCATCCGCGTTTGAAGAACTCCACCTCGGCCAAGGCGATGTCACGTCCGGGACCGGTGCCGGTCGCGGCGCGCACGACGAGGGTCACCTGCGCCACGTCGCTGAGTCCGGTCACCACCGTCTGCGGGCCCGCCTGGTCGTTCAGGGCCACCGCCTGCTTGTGCACCTTGCCCTTGGAGGTCGTGGTCAGCAGGTCCAGGCTCGTGGGCCTGGCCTCTTGCAGGAACTGCTGCGGATCGGCGGAGCAGCCGGTGTGGATGATCAGATCCACCAGGCGGATCGGGGGGTGGAAGGTGTAGGTGATCGAGTCCCCGAGCGCCGGCACCCCCCAGTAGGTGTTCGTGAGGCCGTCGACCGAGGCGGCGGCGGGATGGCCGGCCTCCGCGGCGCTTGCCGAGACCGTGGCCGGGGTGATCGCGGCGGCGGTGCCGAGCTTGTCCAGCACGTCCTCGTAGGCCTGACGGCCGGCCGGGTAGAACACGATTCCCGCGACCACCAATGCCGCGATCACCAGCAGCGTGATGATCCGGCGCAGCGCGTTGCCGGAGCCGCCGACGCGCACGCGGCGCCGGAACGGCCAGCGCGTGCGCCACCACGGCAGGCGCGGTGCCGGCTCGGCGATGGTCAGCGGCGCTGCGCAGCGGCGGCAGAAGCGGCGGTCGGGCCGGTTGGGTGTGCCGCACCGGGGGCACGGCGGGCCGTCCTGGGCGTCGTCGACCACGGACGGGCGGACGACCGGGCGGGGTGGGACGGGCTTGGCGGGCTGCACCGCGATCGGGTCGGGGTCGGGGGCCTGGTTGGTGGGGGCGGGAGTGGGAGTAGGTGTGGTGGGGGTGGGTGCGGTGGCGGGTGACGGCTGGGGCTCGGGGGGCGTGGGGGTTGGCGTGGGGGTGGGGGGCGCCTGCCAGCCGAGGTAGGCGCCACAGTTGCCGCAGAAGTCGTCCCCGTCGCCGTTGGCGACTCCGCACTCGGGGCACGTACGCATCCGTCAGCTCTCCGCTCTCGCGGGTGGACCGGGTGGACCGGGCAGGATCTGTACCCGGTAGGTGAGGTGGACCGGGCAGGACGTCCTGACGACGGCCAGCACCTGTGCCTCGTCCACCTCCGCGGTGCGCTCGGGCCAGACGCGGACCAGCAGGTCCGCCGGCGGCGCGGCCGCCGGCGCGGGGCCCGGCGTCGTGGACCAGACCGCGCCGCCGCCGTCCACGATCTGCGCGCCGACGCCGAGGATCAGCCGCAGCCGCTCCTGAAGGCCGCGCCGGGTGCCGCGCCAGCGGTGCAGCTCCACCGCGCGCCCGACCACCGTGCGGCGGACCTCCGGCGGCCAGGCCGGGTCGAGTTCCACGGCGACCCAGGACGCCAGCCAGTCGAGGAAGTCGCTTGGGGCCAGGCGTGGTTCGAAGTAGGCGGTCAGGTTGTCCAGGGTGGCGAACACCGGCGCGAGGACGGTGTCCAGGCCGGCGGTGAACCGCTGGGCGAAGTCGTCGTCGGCGTAGATCCCCGGCAGCAGCGCGCCGATCGGGTGCGGGCTGGGCAGCTCCGGGACGGCCGACCGGCTCATGACGCGCCGCCCGAGCCGCCCGCGCCGCCCGAGCCGGCCGGACCGGTCGGCGCGTCCAGGGCCACCGAGGTGACCACGACCTGGTGCTGGTGGGAGAAGACCAGGGCGTCCGGTGCGACGTCGACCCGCTCGGCCGGCGCGCCGCGGCGCCCGGTGATCGGGTCCGCCGGGAACAGCCGCAGCTCCTCGACCGCCGCGCCGCCGGCCACCTGCTGGAGCACGGCGAACACCTCCCCGTACTGCACCGCCCGGCCGAACGGCCAGCCCGTTCCGTCGGCCCCGCCACGCAGCGGGTTGAGGTACCTGAACAGCGCCGCGAGCGCCGCCTCCCGCACCCGGTCGGCGTCCGGGGACTTGGTCGCGAGCCGGGCGACCACCGTCACGCCCTGGTAGTCGGGGGGTTGCACGAGCAGCCGGGTGCCGATCAGCCGCCGCTCGTCGAGCGCCGCCGCGATGGCGGAGAGCATCTGCTCACCGGGGATCAGCTGCTCAAGCCGCAGCCGGTCGCCCTCGTCCGCCACCGCGTCGGGGACCACGAGCACGCGCACCGCGCCCGAGCCCGTGCCGGTGCCCGCCTCCCCGGCGAGGGCCGGCACGACCGGCACGACCGGCACTGCCGGCACGCACCTGACCCGGGCGGCGGAGGGCGCGGCCTGCCGGGCGATCAGCTCGAAGTCCCCTGCGGTGACGGCGCGTTCCTGCAGTCGCAGCAGGTGCGGCGCGCGCAGTTTGGCGTTCTCCACCGTCTCGCCCTCCACCCCGCCCCTGGCCGCCTCGCGGTTGTCGACCCTGGCCACGTACGGGACCGAACTGCGCAGCACCGAGATCGTCCCCCGGGCGACGTTCCCCGCGCTCCCACCGCCCGTGCGGTAGTGCGGCACCCGCAGCCGCGCCCCCTTGGGCGGCACCGCGCCGAAGGCGCGCAGGCTGCCGTCGGGCTCCCGGACGGCGGGCGGGAACATGAACTCGCCCGTGGTCGCGTCGATCACCACGTGCCGGTCGGTCGGTGACGAGTCGCCGAAGTGCTCGACGGCCGTCCACATCTCCCAGCCCTCGCCGGCCGAGACCTCGACCACCGGGGGCTCGCCGTCGAGCAGCACGGGCGGCCGCGCGAGGCGGAACCGCTGGCCCGCGACCCCCTCCGAGGTGCCGAGCGGTGCGTCGGTCACGGTCTGCGCGTGGCCGACGGTCGCGGTGCCGCCGACCGTGAACACCTCCGCCCGGCGGATCGTGGGGGACTCGGAGTAGAACGGCTGGCCCGGCACCGGCTCGGTCACCCGGCAGCGCAGCCAGCCCGCCCGCCGGCCGGCGACCACCGAGGCGACCTGCCCGGCAGGCACGAACACCACCACTTCGCCGGGCCGGTTGAGGCCGCCGGTGCTGTCGGAGCCGGTCTCGCAGGCGATCCACCGCGCGCCGTCCCACACCTCCCAGGCCAGCGGCGGCTGCCGCGGGTCGACGCCGACACCCTCCACCCGGCTGTCCAGCCTGACGACCAGGATGCAGCGCGGCACGACGGCCGGCAGCGCGAAGAGCACGGCGTCCCCCGCCACCGGGCGCAGCTGGAAGCACGGCACGTCCACGCCGTCGGCCAGCGGCGCCGTGCGGTCGCGCTGCTCGCCCGCGGCGGAGACCGTGACCAGCCGGTCGAGCGAGCTCGGGACGACGGGGAGGTCCTCGACCGTGGAGAAGACCACCGCCTCCTCGGTCTCGGTCCGCAGCGTGGAGACCTCGGTGCCCGCCCTCAGCAGGACGGTCTCGGGCTGCGGCGCCGACAGCCAGAAGTCGACCTCCGCGCTCGCCGCGGCCGGCGGGAAGAGCCGGATGCCGAGCAGGTCGAGGAAGGCGGAGTAGTTCTTCTCCGGCACCCGGTTCAGCCGGTAGAGCAGCTGGTCCACCAGGTACGCGAAGGTCTCGATGAGGGTGACGCCCGGATCGGAGACGTTGTGGTCGGTCCACTCCGGCGCGCGCTGCTGGACGTATCGCTTCGCCTCGTCCACGAGTTGTTGGAACCGGCGGTCGTCCAGGTTCGGGGAGGGCAGCGCCATCAGCTCGCTCCCCCGTCCGAGGCCGCCTGAGACTCCGGGGAGACCGGGATCGTGTAGAAGGGGAAGACGAGGTTGCGGCGGTCGTTGGTGGACCGCACGGTGTAGTGGACGTCGATGTAGAGCGTGCCCTCCTCGATGGTGTCGAAGGCGATCACGACATCGTCTACTTCGATGCGGGGCTCCCAGCGCTCCAGCGCGGTGCGCACCTCGCGCGCGATCCGGCCCGCGGTGCTGCCGTCGCCCGGCGCGAAGACGTACTCGTGGATGCCGCAGCCGAACTCCGGGCGCATCGGCCGCTCGCCGGGCGCGGTGGCGAGGACGAGGCGGATCGCCTCCGCGATCTCCCGGTCCCGCTCGACCATGCCGATGCCGCCGGTGGCGTTCACCCGGAGCGGGAACGCCCAGCCACGGCCGATGAAACCGCCGCTCATGCAGCGCCCCCGATCAGCACGTTGAACGCGCCGCTCACGATGGTCGCTCCACAGACCGTCTCGTCCCCCATCCGGGCCGCGGGCAGCCCGCCGATCAGGACCACGCCCTGGGTCACTCCCGCCAGGCTCGGCTGGACGAGGTTGGCCGGCCCGAGCTCCACGTGCGGGACGCATGCGTGCACGCTGCCGACGACGGCGGCCGGCCGGCCGCCGATCAGCACGGTCTCCACCGCGACGGCGCCTGGTGGCGCGATGGTGATGACACCGCCGTGGTCGGTGGTGTCGCCCGTCCGGGCTGCGGGGGGCATCTGCGGTCTCCGATCCGGTGGCCTGAGAGGACTGTTGAACGTTGGCTGTGGGGTGGTCAGTTGATGCGAATGAGGTCGGCCTTGAGCACCGCCAGCGCACCGCCGTTCACGGTGACCGCCGTCTCGCCGTCGACGGTCACCGATCCGCCGCGCAGCTTCACCTCACCCTGCCCGGCGTCGATGGTGATGCCGGAGGAGGTCAGCCGCACCGAACTCGCCGCTGCCGCACCGGCCGCGCCGAAGACGGTCAGCACGATCTCGCCGCGCTGCTCGTCCAGCCTGACCTCCAACTTCTTGTCACCGCTGGCCAGTCGAACGCCGGACGGGCCGCCCGGCACGTCCAGCAGCTCCAGGCGGTTGCCCGAACGGGACACCAGCGAGCGGCGGTTGATCCGGCCGGCGGCCGGATCGACCAGCGGCACGTCGTGCGGCGAGGGCTTGTCGACGCCGTTGTAGAGGCCGCCCAGCACGTACGGGCAGTCGAGGCTGCCGTGCTCGAAGCCGACCAGCACCTCGTCGTTGACCTCGGGCGCGAGCACACCGCCGCCGCCCTGGCCGCCCCACTGGACCGTGCGCACCCAGTCGGAGACGTACTCCTCGTCCAGCCAGGGGAACTTCAGCCGCACCCAGCCGCGTTGCGCGTCCCCCGGCTCCCGGACGTCGGTGACCACGGCGATGGCCAGGCCCTGGATCCGAGGCCCGCGCGGCGGCGCGCTGCCCCCCATGACGAGCCCGGCGAGCGAGCGGTCGGGCGCCGCGCTGACCACCACGGTGGTCCGGTAGCCGCGGTGCGGCTCGATGAGATGGCGAACGGCGGTGGCGGTGTAGCGGCCGGAGAAGGCGGCGCCGACGTTGCCCAGGGCGACGGGTGTGCCCGCCCGCAGCCTCGGGTCGCCCACGACGACCGCCTCCAGCTCGCCGAATCCGGCGGCGACCGAGGCGGCGACCGACTGGGCCGCCGCCGTCGTCTCCGCCTGCGTGCGGTACGGCGTGTCGGCGACGGTCAGCCGGGCCGGGCCGGTGAAGGCGGCGGTCACCACCGACGGCTGCATCCCCGGTTGCACCGTCGGGTCGGTCACCGACGGTTCCGTGGCGACCAGCGCCTTCTTGGTGGTGACGTTCCAGCCGCGCACCTCGACCGTGTCGGCGCCGCCGGAGCCGGTCAGCACGCTGCGCAGCTCCAGCAGGTTGCTGCCGTACTCCAGGACCATCGGGCTCTGCGGAGCCGGGGTGGCGGGCGGCGGGGCCGAGGAGGCGGACTCGGGTGTGACGAACTCCAGCAGCCCGTCGTCATCGACGCGCACCTGCGCGCCGCTCTCCAGCGCGAGGTAGCGGAGGAACTCCCAGTCCGAGACGTTGGCCTGGGAGAGCTGCTGGTGCACGACGGAGAACGCGTCGATCCGGCCGCAGCCCAGCCCCGCGCCGGTGGCGACCTCGCGGACGATGTCCGAGGTCGTCATGTTGCGGAACGCCTTCACCCGGCGGCCGCGCATCAGGCGGTGGCTGACGGCGGACGCCCGGACGACCGTGTACGTACCCGTCGTGTCCACCTCCAGCTCCAGCGCGGTCACCTCGCCGGTGAACAGCAGCACTTGCGCGTGGCCCTGGAGGGTGACCACCGAGACCCGCAGCCGGGTGCCGATGGTGATGCCCGTCGCGGCGAGGAACTTGTGGTCCGCGTCGCGGAACGCCAGGGCGGCGGTGTCGGGCAGGCCGACGCTCTGGTCGATGTCGCAGGAGACCAGCTGCGCCGCCCAGATCGGCGGCAGCTCGCCCGGCGCCTCGACCACGGGCTCGGCGGCGAAGGACCGGCCGCCGCGTGCCTCGGGGGTGGTCATGGGCGGCCGCCTTGGCTGCCGGCTCGACGGCTGCCTTGTGCGAGGTCGTCGAGCCCCGGCACGATCAGTTCCGTGCCGGGGACGAGCACCATCGGGTCGTCGATGTCGTTGGCCTCGGCGATGGTGCGCCAGGCCGTCGCGTCGCCGTACTCGCGCCAGGCGAGCAGCGGCAGGCTGTCTCCCGCGATCACCCGGTGCGTGCTGCGCGCCTCCAGCGAGCCGGAGCTGGGGTTCTGGCCCGGCGGATCGACGCTGGCCTCCTTGATGGTGAGCGAGCAGACGGCCCGCAGCGGCTTGCCGTCCACGTCGAAGAGCGTGTAGCTGACCGACAGCGCGGTCAGCACCCCGTTGAACGAGGTCGTCTTCGAGGCACCCCAGTCCAGCCGGATCCACGGGCTCGCCGGGGTCTTGTGCGCCAGGCTGCTCGGGGTGGGGACGCAGGCCGTCATCAGCTCCTGCACGGCCTTCTCCACCGAGTCGTCGTGGGTGGCCGTCGCGTCGAGGAACACGTCGAGCGAGAGCGAGCGCGGCCCGGCACCGACGAACTCGGGCAGCGCGGACTGGCCCGCCATCCGGGACGGCGTCCGCCGCCACTCCGTGGACTTGCTCAGCACGAGGGTCGACGGGTTGAACTGGAGGGGGAGCGTCGCGATCGTCCCACCGGGCTGGGCGCCGACTGCCGACGGGGGCTCCATGATGGTCAGTTGGGCCCGGGTGACACTCGCGGGGACCGCTGACGACATGCCGTACCTCCTTCCGTGGGGTGCAACTGACTGTGTGTCATGACGGGCGCAGACCTGCGTGGGCGATTTCCAGCGTCTCCACGGCGGCTTCGGAGCTCGCCGGGTCGAACGACGGCCCCTGCCACCGCACCGGGACGATGCCGAGCACCTGCCAGCTGACGATGAGGCTCAAGTCGGGCCGCAACGCGACGATTTCGCCGTCCTTGGGCTCCACCCGCCGGACGATCTCGTCCAGCCAGCGGGCGATCTTGGTGGTGTCGGCGGTGACGGCGCGGGTCAGCGTGATGTTCGACCAGGTGATGCGGCCCGGCAGTTGCCAGGAGAACCCGTTGTTGCCGCCCTCCGCGTACTGCTCGATCTCGACCTGGGCACCGAGGCCCGAACAGGTCGCGAAGTCGCCGAGGTCGTTGCCGCCGATCGTGAGCCTGAAGAACACGCTCGTCGCGAAGATGTTGTCGGTCATCCCTGCCTCCCTCGTCCGTCGCCCGCCGATGCTTTACGCGCTCAGCGCTGACCGTCGTACGGCCGCCCGGCACGTTCCCTCCCCCTGCGCAGTTCGGCGCGCAGCAGCCGTCCGACGGGTTCGATCAGGCGCCGGGCGAGCTCGTCGATGTCGGCGGCCGCGATGGTGTCGGTCGGCGATCCGGTAGTCGCCTCCGTGTGCGGGGAGGTGGTCAGACCGGTCGCGGGCGAGTCGGTGGCCGGCGTGCGGCGCTGTACGGCGGTCAACGGCACTCCGGACAGCCCCGCTTGCTCGGCCACCCGTTGCAGCACTTGTGCCGTGCTGGAGTGCGGGGACTGTACTGACAGTACGGACTGCGTGGGAGAGGTGGCCGCTTCGCTCTGGGCGTGCGGCGTCCACGATGCGGAGGAGGCCGTGCGCACCGGTGTGGCGGGCAGCCGCAGCAACGGTGGTTGTGGCCGTGGCCGGTCCGTGGCCGGTGGAGATGGCGAGGCTGTGCCGTCCTCCGCAGGGCGCAGTGGTCGGCTGCTGCCGCTTGGCGGCAGAGCCGGGGACGCCTGCCCGGGCCGGGGGCCGAGTGGCAGCCGCTGGACGGCCACCGGGGCCGCCGGGATCGCCGACTGGGCTGCCGTTCCGCTCGGCGGCGCGAGACGTACCACGGGCACGCTGGTGCCGGGCCCGCTGCGTGAGACGGCGGCTGTGGACGCCGTGGGCCGGCGGCGCACGGCGGCCGGGGTGCGGACGGCTGGGGTGGGGACGGCTCGGGTGGGGACGGCTGGGGTGGGGACGGCCGCTGGTGATGTGCGCTCCCTGCGCCGCTCGTGCTGTTCGGGGGGCGCGGGAGTCACAGGGGTCGCGCGAGTCACGGGGATCGCAGGAGTCGCGGGGGACGCAGGGGACATGGGGGGTGCAGGGGACGCGGGAGTCACAGGGATCGCAGGAGTCGTGGAGGACGCGAGAGTCGTGGGGAATGCGGGAGTCGCGGAAGTTCCATGGGTCGCAGGAGTCACGAAAGTCGTTGAGGACGCGGGAGTCACGGAGGTCCCATGGGCCGCAGGTGTCACGGGGGATGCAGCACCCCCTGAAGCGCCTGCGGGCCGCGCCGATCGCGCGTCGAGCACCGTCGCGCCGGAGCTGCCGGGCACGGCACGCTGCACGCTCGGGTGCCCCACTCGACCAGCACCGCGCTTCGGTCGCCGCAGGCGCTGAGCCGCCAAGCCGCGCCGGCCGACGTCCGTCGGCGGAGGCGAGCCGGGAGCCGTGGGCTGGGCGATACCGGGCCTCGACGACTGCGCATCCGGACCGCCCTCCCCCGGGCCCACCGGGCGGGCCGCATCGCGTTGCGGAAGCCGTAGGACGGCGGCGGCGCGACGGCCCCAGCTCGCGGCGGCGGCCTCCGGCGCTGCCGCCGGTTCCGCAGCCGGGCGGGCATCGGTGCGGGCGGGAGGGGCCTGCCGCCACTCGGGCCTGACGACCGGTGTGGCGGGCGTCGCCGCACGGCCGGTGGCCGCTGCGGGCGCCAACCCGGGTGCGGCGAGGGCGAACGCCGGACTGCGCCCGCCGAGCAGTCCTCGTACGCGCTGGACGGGCGCGGTCGCCCGGATCACGCTGTCGCTGCTCGGTTCCGACGAGCGCACCGGGACCGTCGGCTCGCGGTCGCCCTGCGCATGTCGGCCGCCTTCGGCTGCCTGGGGGCGGCGGACCGGGACCGGGAACTGCGGTGCGGTGGCGGGCCGGTGTGGCGCGAGGCCGGTCCGGGGCGAACGGGAGTCGCCCGAGCTGCTCGGCGCGACGTCGGTCTGCTGCGGTTCGGCGCCGGCCGGGCGCCCGGCACCGACCGCACGCTGCACGGCCGTTGCGTCCGGCGCGGCGTCGAGCAGGCGTGGTTCGGCTCCAGGTTCACGCGGAGCGCCTTCGCTGCGCAGCACCATCCCGGGCCGCGCGGGAGCTTGCGGTGGCGCGGGGCTGGTGAACACGCGGTGCTCGCGCGCGGAGCCGCTGACGCCACCGCCACCGCCACCGCCACCGCCACCGCTGCCGCTCTGCGTACCACCGCTCGCCAACGGGTCCGTGGCCCGCTGGACCGGGTTGCGCCTGCCGAGCAACGCGGCGGTGCTGCCGCCCGGCACGCCTGCGGTCGGCGGCAGCGCGTTGAGCGGTGCGCCCAGTCCTCCACGTGTGCGCGCAGGGGCGGGGTCGGCGCGCGGAGGTGTGCTGGGCTGCACACCGGGCGCTGTGACGGGCGTTCCGGCGGCGGAGCCGCCGTCCTCGTGGAGCGCCCGTTGCACACGGGCGGCATCGACGCGTCCGGATGCGGGCGAGGAGTACGCGGGCCCGCCCACCGGCGAGGCCGCGGCCGGAGCTCCCGGGCCGACCGGTCGGGCAGACGAGGGGCGTGACTCAGCTTCGAGGCGTTGCGGGACAGCTGCCGGGACTACCGGTCGGGCAGACGAGGGGCGTGACTCGGCTTCAAGGCGTTGCGGGACAGCTGCCGGGACTACCAATTGGGCGGGCGAGGCGACGATCGGCAGCGGCGCGAGCGCGGGGCCTGACGGGGCATCGGCTCGGCCGAGGCCGTCCGCCACGGGCAGTGGCGAGGAGGCGCTGGCGGGCAGTGCGGCCAGCGGCGCGCCGAGTACCGGTCGTCCCGATGCGGCACCTCCGCCAGCAGCGCGCTGCACCACACCACCATCGGCGGGCCGGGCCACAGCAGGGTCCGAGCTCGGGTCAACAGCCGTTTGCGGCCCGGCGGTCTCGGGTGAACGAGCGACGGCGACGGCGACGGTCCGCTCTGCCACCACGGGCTGTGCCGCGTCAGCGGGGCGTTCCGCACTTCGGGGCGCGGGCGGGATGACGCCGACCGTGCGCGTGGGCGGCGACCAGGGACGCGGTGCCACGATCAGCGACTCGCCGACAGGGCGCGGTAGGACCGGCCGGGTCTGCCGCGCTCGGGGCTGCTGCCCCGCAGACGGCTTGGCGCCCGCAGAGGTGGCGGCCCCGGGAGCCACTGAGGCCGTCGGGGTGGCCGCTCTGACGGGGAGCCGTCGGCGCACGGCCGCGGACCTCTGCACCTGCCTCACCGAGTCGTCCGGCGCATCCTCAGGCTCGTCCGACCCCGATGCCGGTAGCGGCACGGCGTACAGCAGCGCGGGGTCGTCACCATCAACGGCGGTCGCCGGACCGAGCGGCCGTGCCATCGCCCGCAGGATCCCCGCCGGGGCCGACGGGAGTACCGCATGGCCGAGTTCGCCGCACAGGGAGGGGTTCTGCCAGGAGGCGAGCCGGGAGCGGAACCGCAGGCCGTCGCTGACCCCGGTCGCCGACCTCGCGATGATCGGAGCCGGCGGCGCGACCGCGCGCCAGCCCCCACCACCGCCCCCACCCCCACGCTGGGCAGCGTCGGGGCGGTGCACGGCATGCACCTCGGAGCCACCGCCCCCGGGGCCCCGGACACCGCTCGCCGCGCCGCCGGTCGCCCGGCCGGCGAACCTGTCCCAGAACCCCATGCCGCTCACCTGCCTTCGTTGACCCGGGTGTTGATCCGCGCGATCTCCCGCACCCACTGCCGCCGCTCACCGTGCGGCAGGTCGAGGATGTCCTCCCGCTGCCAGTGGAAGTGGTAGGCGACGTACGCGATCTCCTCGTACAGCCGAGCAGGCGCGTACGTCACGATTCCCCCAGGCGCCCACCGGCGAGGTCCACTTCGAAGACCCCTTCGCAGTGCGGGCAGGTCACCGCCGCGCGCGTGTGGCCTTCGCTGTTGATCCACTGGTAGAAGTCCTGGAGGAACGCGACGTCGGTGGCGTACATCCGCTCGACGACACCGGCGTGCACGTCGGTGACCGTGCCGAGCCTGGTGATCACGTGGCTCAGCAGCACCACGCTCAGATACGCCGGGTTCTCCTTGACCCGCTGGTCGATCTGGGGCATCAGCTCGTCCCGCGCGGTCGCCAGCCGCATGGCGCCGTGCCGGTGCACCGTGCCCTCGTCGTCCACGTACCCGCGCGGCAGCTCGAACTCGAACTCCGTGCGCAGCTCGTGCTCCCGGAGTCCCCGGGGCTCGTGCCCGCGCTGCGGCCCGCCACTCTGCTGCGCCGCCACCGTCGTTGTCTGGGCCGTCGTCTGGGCCGGCGCCTGCTCCAGGAGTTCCCCAAGCCCGATCCGTCGCCTCACTCGACCGTGATCTCCTCGAACACGATGGTCACCGTCTCGGTCGCGGCCTGCGACTCGCCCGCGGTGAGCGTGGGGCCCTCCCACCTGCTTGCCCAGGCGTTCATCAGCTGGATGCGCCGGAGGGTGGCGCCGGTGGTGTCCTTGACCTCGATGGTGAGGTTCTGCCGCGCGGTGTTGATCGCGCCGTTGTTGAGGGTCTCCTTGATCCAGTTCGTGAACGCCCCGCTCTTGTCCAGACCACGGGTGATCGTCACCTCGCCCGGCAGCCGGGCGCCGGGCTGCTTGCGGACGATCAGCTTGCCCTGCTGGGTCACCTGCTTGTACTCGACGACGTCCTGGTCGACCGTGAGATTGCTGATCTCCTTGACGGATTCGACGTTGTAGCCGCCGAGTTGGAGGCCGAATATGTGTGTGGAGAGCGGATCGCCTTCAGCCATGACTACTTGTCACCTTCCGGTACGTCGCGGACCCTGCTGGTCACTCGTTGACGAGGCTCGTGCTGTCGGAGAACTGGGAGAGCCGGAACACCACGAACTCGGCGGGCTTCACCGGGCAGACCCCGATCTCGCACACCACCTGCCCGAGGTCGATGGACTCCGGGGGGTTGTTGTCACGGTCGCACTTGACGTAGAAGGCCTCCGCCGCGGTCTGGCCGAACAGCGCTCCGCGCCGCCACTCCTCGGTCAGGAACGCGGTGATGTTGCGGCGGATGCTGGACCACAGCCGGTCGTCATTGGGCTCGAACACCACCCACTGGGTCCCCAGCAGGATCGACTCCTCCAGGTAGTTGAAGAGCCGCCGCACGTTGAGGTAGCGCCAGGCCGGGTCCGAGGCGAGGGTGCGCGCACCCCAGATCCGGATGCCGCGCCCGGGGAACGCACGCACGCAGTTGACGCCGATCGGGTTCAGCAGGTCCTGCTCGCCCTTGCTGAGGCGGATCTCCAGGTCCACCGCGCCGCGGATGATCTCGTTGGCCGGCGCCTTGTGCACACCGCGTTCGGCGTCGCTGCGGGCCCACACCCCGGCGACGTGGCCGCTCGGGGGGACCAGCACGTTGCGGCCGCTCGCCGGGTCGAAGACCTTGATCCACGGGTAGTACAGGGCGGCGTAGCGGGAGTCGAAGCCGGCCTCGTCCTTGCGCCAGGTGCGCACCTGCTGCGCGTTCTGGTTCGGCGGGGTGTCCAGGACGGCGATCCGGTCGCCCATCTGCTCGCAGTGCGACATCACCGCCAGCTGGACGGTCCTGACCCCCTCCGCGTCGATGGCGCCGCGCTGGAAGGCGCTCATCAGGTCCGGCACGGCGACCATGGTGATCTCGTCGATCGCTTCCAGACCCGCGAACCCGGTACGGGCCGAGGCGTCACCCACGTACTCGGCGGGGTCGATCCGACCCGCGGAGGCCGCGGGGGCCGCGGGGGCCGTCGGCGCGGCCGGCGTAACCGGGGCAGCGGCCAGCGCGAGGCTCTGCTGCGCCGGGCGGCTCGGCGCGGTGCCGGGCTGCTCGGTGACCGCGATCAGCTTCGACTCCCGCAGCTGGGTGACGACGTATCCCTTGCCGCCCTTGCGGGTCGAGACCTCGTACGTTTCGGCCACCTCGCCGCCCTTGCGGACGAGGAGCTTGAACCGGTCGTCCGGGACGTTCTCCCCGTCGGCGTCGGCGATCTCGACGGACACGTCGCCGCCCGCGCCGGGCAGGGCCGAGAACAGGAAGCCCCCGAGCGCGACGGGCGCCGGCGCGACGGGCGCGGGCGCGGACGCAGCAGCGGGCGCGGGCACCGACGCGGGCGCGGGCGCGGACGAGCCGGGCCCGCCGATCCGTACCACGTAGGCGGAGCCGCCGCCGTTGGCGAAGAAGCCGTACACGGCGTGCGGCAGGTACGTGCCTTCGGTGAAGCCGCCGAAGCGCTGCACGTACTGGTCCCAGTTCGTCACCAGCGTGGGCTCGTGGAAGGGACCGGTCTCGGCGAAGCCGACCAGTGCGGCGACGGCCGTGCCGACTCCCTCGATCGGCCGCGCACCGGACTGGACCTCCTCCACGTAGACGCCCGGGGTGAGGTACGACGGCATGCTCGCTCCTTCGGGTGGGCGATCAGTCGCCCCCGAGTCTGCCGCCGGGGCCGCCTCCGCCGACATGTCCCGGAGTCCCGGACCAGGGGCAGGAACGCTGCCCTCGGGGGCACCTGGCAGGTACCCGACGGACACCGGTTCACTGGGGCGACGCACGGGATCAGGCGCCGCGCGGCTCGTCCCCGTCCCCGTCGGCGCCCAGCCACGGCCCGAACTCGCTCTCCAGCACCAGGCGGCCGAGTTTGCGGTACTCCAGCAGCACGGCGGACACCAGCTGTGCCATGCTCAGCGGCCCGCCCGTCTCGGCGGCCAGGTAGGCCGCGGTCACCACGCAGGCCCGGATGGAGCCGCCGGCCAGCTCGAAGCGCCGCGCGCAGAATCCCAGGTCGAGGTCGTCGCCGCGGGGGATCCGGGTGCCCAGGCAGCGGTCCCAGAGCGCAAGCCGCTGCTGCTCGTCCGGCACCGGGAACTCCGCGATGACGTCGAGCCGCCGGGTGAACGCCTCGTCGAGGTTGGAGCGCAGATTCGTCGTCAGCACCGCGATCCCGTCGAAGGACTCCATGCGCTGCAGCAGGTAGGCCGACTCCACGTTCGCATGGCGGTCGTGGGCGTCCTTGACCTGCGAGCGCTTCCCGAAGATCGCGTCGGCCTCGTCGAAGAGCAGCACGCCGTTCACCTGCGAGGCCTCGGTGAAGATGCGCTCGAGGTTCTTCTCCGTCTCACCGATGTACTTGTCCACGACGGTGGAGAGGTCCACCACGTACAGCTCCATGCCGAGTTCCGCGGCGACCACTTCGGCCGACATCGTCTTGCCGGTGCCCGACTCCCCCGCGAACAGCGCGATCACGCCGCGCCCCCGCCCGCCGCCCGGCCGCATCCGCCACCGGCCGAGCACCTGGTCGCGGTGTTTCGCCCGCAGGGCCAGCTCACGCAGGCTGCGCGAGGTGGGGGCGGGCAGCACCAGATCGTCCCAGCCGACCGCGGGTTCGATCCGGCGGGCGAGGCGGGCGAGTCCCACTCCGTTCTGCGCGCGTACCGCGGCGCGCAGGTCGTCGGCGCTCAGCGGGCGGCGTTCGGCCGCCGCCGTCCGGGCCGCCACACCGGCGGCCCTGGTCACCTGGTCCTCGTCCAGCCGGTACGGGGCGAGCGCCTCGGCCAACTCGCCGCTCAGCTCGCCGCCCCCGCCCCCGCCCCCGCCCGCGCCCGCGCCCTCGCTCAGCGCCCGCGCCCACTGCTCGGCGCGCTGCCCAGGGTCCAGCGGCGGGACCACGATCACGACCGGGCTCTCGCGCGCCCAGGCCGGATCCCAGCCACGGGTGCCGTGCGCGATCAGCGGCAGGCCTGCCAGCTCCGCACACAGCTCGCGCAACAGCCGCGCGTGCTCCGGACGTTCGGGCTCGACCGCGTCCAGCGGGCCGAGCACCACACCGGCGCCGCTCAGCCGCGCCTCCCGAGCCAGCGCGCGCACGGCGGCGCCCGGGGGGCGGGCCGCGAGCGCGGCGAGATCGACGACCAGGGGGCGCCGGGCCAGACCCTCCAGCGCGTCGACGGCCAGTCGGCCGGCGTTACCGCCCTGGTCCAGCAGGTACAGCAGGGTGCTGCCGCTCGTCGCGGCGGCGCGGATGCGGCGCTCCGGCTCCGCCAGGCGACGGGCACCGGCACCGGCACCGGCACCGGGCCGGCCGAGCCGGACCAGCCCGTGCAGCGCGCTGTCGGGTTCGTCGTCGCCGAGCAGATGGGCCGTCACCCGGTCGGGTACCCGCAGGCTCCGGGAGAGCAGCGGTCGCTCCGGCTCGGTGATCTCCAGGAGTCCACCGGCGATCAGCGGGGCCTGCGCGGAGAAGCGGAAACGGCCGGCTCCCGCCCCCGGCAGGCCGCACAGTTCGAGCGCGAGTCCGATGGTCGGCCGGCGCAGGGTCAGGTCGTCGTTGAGGTAGCCGTAGAGCCGCTCGAAGCGGGTGTCGAGGTCGGGGGCGAGCGCCACGAGCAGGAGGTCGAGGTCCACCGGGAGCAGGCCGAAGGCGCCGGTGAGCCGGTCGAGCCTCGACGCGGACCCGGACTCAGCCCTGCCGCCGGGGGCCGATGCCGACGCCGCCAGGATCCGCTCCACCGCCTCCGGGGTGAGGTACTGGCCGCGGTACGGGTCGTCCGGGTCCGGGTCGTCGGCCCGGCGCTCGCGGACCACGGTCCTGACCCGCTGCTCGACGCCACGCAGCCGGTCCCACAGGTGCTCCGGGCCGACCGGCGACTCGCTGCCGGCCGGCCCGAGGTCGAGGGAGGTCATCGCGCCGGACCGCCGCGCCGTCGGCGGCCGGGCGGCAGCGGACGCTCCCGGGGCACGGCGAAGCCGTCGTCCGGGGCGGGATCCGCAGCGTCCCGGTAGCGCAGCCTGCGGCCGGGGCCGGCGCCGCCCTCGTGCCCGTCGCCCAGACCGTCGCCCGCCGTCGTGTCGGTGGCGCGCACCACCAGCCCCTCGGTCACCGGAGGCCCCGCGGGGCTGCGCTCGCCGGACAGCGGGGCGAGCACCCGGAGGTCGATCGAGGGCTTCAACTCGCCGCCGAGCGCCGACCACACGTCCGACACCGACGGCACGCCCTCGCTCCGCCCGCCGAGGTCGAGCCCGACCGTGAGCCCGAGCCGGGCGAGGCTGCCGGTGAGCAGGCGCGCGGGCAGCACAGCCGACGCCGTCAGGCACTCCAGCGCCTGCGCGAGCAACCGGTGCTCGTCCTGCGGCCGGTTGGTCCACGCGGTCACCAGGTAGGCGAGCTCGAACCAGCGGGGCGCGCCGCGCCAGGCCACGACCAGGCCGTCCTCGTCGTGCTCCTCGGCGGCGCCGCTGCGCCGGCGGCCCGCGTCCTCGCGGATCGCGTAGAGGAAGACGCTGACCGTCGGAGCGTTGCGCCGGGCGGCCCAGTCCCGGGTGGGCGAGTCGAAGACCAGCTCGACCCCGCGCTCCTGCAGGCCGCTCTCCAGGAGCAGCAGCCGCAGCGCCTCGTCGACCTCGTGGATCACCGCCGTTCCACCTCCTGCGGCGGGCCGATGGAGCCGGCCACCACCAGGAACGGGCAGGTCACCGGCGAGAAGCCGGGACCGGCGGCGGTGATGGTCCGCGGACCCGTCTGGTCCTTGGCGAGGATGAGCAGCTGGCCCGCGAAGGTCCCATCGGCGGCCGGGTAGGTGGGCGCCGCGGCGGCGGTGATGCCGGGCTGCCAGGTGAACGCCACGGGCACGCCCGGTGGGAAGTCCTGGCCGCGCACGGAGGTCACGAAACCGGGCTTGCCGATCGGCGGCACCGCGACGATGCGGGGCTGGAGGATGCTCAGCGGGGTCCTCGCCACGTGGGCGCCCGGGTCGGCGTCCGTGCCGGTGGTGGTCAGCACGGTGGTGAGGGTGGTCTGCAGCGCGGCGGTCGGCGACAGCACCACCTGCACGGACTCGGCGCCGCCCGGCGGCAGGTCGACCAGCTCACAGGCGCCGCCCGAACAGCCGGGCGGCAGCGGCTCGGTGGGGACGCCGGCGGGCAGCCCGAGCGCCAGGTGCAGCCCGGTCGCGAGGGCCTGTCCGGCGTTGCGCACGGTGTAGGTCACGGTCACGTGGCCGCCCACGTAGCCGGGATCCGGCTGGGCGCTGATGGACACCCCGGGGCCGGCCTTCGGCGCCGGCAGCGTCAGGTTCGGCACGACCGTCCCGGCCGGCGGCGAGGCCGATGGTGGCGAGGCGGACGGCGGCGTCACGGCCAGCGGCGAGAGCGGCGGTGGTGGCGGCGGCAGGGTCCGCTGCGGCGAGGACGGCGACGGTGAGGAGGGCGGTGCGGAAGTCGGCGACGCCGACGGTGAGGAAGGCGGTGATGTCGGGGGCGGTGACGTCGGCGGCGGCGAGGTCGGCGGCGGCGCGGCCACGACGGGTACGACCGTCTGCGCCGTGTTGTCACCGGGGTTCGCGTCCAGCACCGCCCCGGCGACGGACCAGCCGAACTGCTGCTCGCCCACCTGGGTGCCGATGACGGTGGCGGTCACCCGGACGACCGCGCCCGGTGCCAGCGTGCCGAGCTCGCACCGCAGCGCCCCGGCGTCGCACTGGCCGACCGGGGCGGTCAGCCCGCCGAGCCGCGCGCCCGTCGGCACCGAGGCCGTGAGCACGGTGTCCGGCGAGGGCGCCGGCCCGTGGTTGGTCACGGTGACGGCCACCGTAGTGCCGGCGCCGGGCACGATCGGGGGCGTGGCGGCCGGCGCGCCCAGCGACAGGTCCACCGACTGCTGGACGCTCGGCTCCTTCTGCCGCCCCGGCAGCCCGCTGTCGATGGGGGTGAGCGTGCCGCTCGCGAAGTCGTAGACCGACAGTCCCTCCGGCGAGTTCGGGGGCAGGGCCCGGCGGGAGGTGAGCACCAGTTGCGAGCCGTCCGCCGTCCAGGCGACGTCGCGCGGCTGGAACGGGCCGGTGGCGGAGGGAGCCGGCAGCGGGCGGTCGCAGGCGCCGTGGTCCTGGCTGAGCCCCGTGGGCAGGATCACCGTGCAGCCGCCGCCGGTCGTCGAGGTGACGAGGACGCCGTCCTGCTGGTTCTCCCCGCCGTCGCCGCCCTTGCGGTTGAACGCGACGCTGCGGCCGTCCGGCGAGAACGCGGGGCTGTCGTCGATGACGTCGCAGGCGCCCGGGCACGCCTTCGCGCTCAGGTCGGTCTGCTGGTCGAGCGCGTCCAGCGGCGCCGTCAGCACGTGCTTGTTGCCGCCGCTGCCGTTGATGACCTCAGTCCTGGTGAAGACGATCAGCTTGCCGTCCGGGGACCAGGAGGGCTGCGCCTCGTACGCCGTCGGCTGGTCGGCCGGCGGCTCGATGGTGGCGACGATCGCGCCCGTCGCCACCTGCGCGATCACCACCCGCCCCGGCCCCGACGCCGCTCCGACGCCGCCCGGAGAGGTCCTGGTGAAGGCGATCAGCGTGCCGTCCGGCGAGATCTCCGGGTCGGTGTCCCAGTCGTTCGGCCCGCGCCCGGCGAGGTTCATCGGCTGTGGGTTCGAACCGTCGGCGCCGGTCAGCCAGATCCGTTCGATGCGGCCGGCGGGCGAGTCCTCGAAGCGGGTCACCACGATCTGCCGGCCGTCCGGGGTGTAGTCCTGCCGCTCGAACCACGGGTCGTAGCCGGGAGCGGGGTTGAACAGCGGGTCGTCCGCGGGGTTGGTGTCGGTGCTGGCGGCCGGGTCCTCCCGGAGCACGCTGACGCCCAGGTCGCGCGGGTCCGTGCCGTCGGGGAGGACGTCCTCCAGGTCGGCCACGTTCGAGGCCGAGGCGCTCGTCTCCCCCACCACCGGCCCGCCCTCGTTCAGCGTGCCCAGCCAGGTCGGCGTCTGGATCAGCCGGTTGTCGCCGTAGACCAGTTGGGGTGGGGTGCAGGAGCAGGTCGGGGCGCGGTAGACGTTCTGGTCCGGCGTCAGGGTGCCGTCGGCGGCGTTCGGGCTCAGGAAGAGCACCCCGCTGCCGTCCGGCAGCCAGGCGGGCGACCCGGTCTGCCAGGTGGCGCCGGTGCCGGGGAAGAACGCCCGGTCGCCGGTGCCGTCGGGCGTGGTGAGCCGCAGCTGCGGGCCGGTCTGGCCGCCCTGGTCCCAGGTGTAGACGATCTGGTCGCGGTGCGCGGGGTCGTCCACCGGGTTCCACGCCGGGTCGATGGCGCTGCCGGTGGTCACGTCGGTGATCCGGGTCGATCCGCCGCCGGCCAGGGGCTGGATGTAGATCTGGGTGTGCGCCGGGTCGGCGTCGCAGGCGTACACGATCCACTTGCCGTCCGGCGAGACCGTGGGTGACGTCTCGTCGGAGCTGGTGTCGGTGAGCCTGCGCAGCCCGGTGCCGTCGGCGTTGACCAGCCACAGGTCCCGCTGCGGCTGCCCGTTGCGGCCACCGGGCTCGGCCGCGTCGAACACGACGGCCTGGCCGTCCGGGGTCAGCGACGGGTCGGCGGTGTCCATGCCGGTGGTGAGCTTGTGCACCGCACCGGCGGCGTCGCGCAGGTACACCTGGGGCAGCGGGCCGTCCCGCAGGCTGGTGAAGACCAGCAGGCCGCCGCGGGCCGAGGGGTCCGTGTCGAAGTGGGCGGGGCCGGGCCCGAACAGCGGTGTGCTGGACGCCGTGCCGGTCACGCTCGCCAGGCTGCGGTGGTCCGTGCCGGCGAAGACGATCCGCCCGGCGTCCGGCGCGGCCGCGGCGGGCGGGCCGGCACTACCCGCCGGGCCGGCTCCCTGCCCGGCCGAGCTCGCGGTGCCCGGCGCCACCACGGCCGCCGCCAGCGACAGCAGGATGGCGGCGCCGGCTCGTGCCGACCGCCGGACGGGGCGGGGAGTACGGCGGGGGGTACCCGGGGCGCCGATCACGCTCAACCTCACAGACCGAACAGACCCAACAGACCGAGAAGGACGGTGCTCCCGGCAGTCTCCCCGGCCCGGGTCCGCGGGGACAGGCCCCCGATACCCGAGCCGGGGGAAGCGGCGGGTGTCCCCCAGGGCAAATAGGCACAGCGCAAGTCGGCGTGGGTCTCAGATGAGCCCCTGCCGCATCGCGTACCCCACCGCATGGGCGCGGTTGCGCAGGCCGAGCCGCGTCGTGACCTCGTGCAGCACGTTCTTGACCGTGCGTTCGGAGTACGAGGTCTGCGCCGCGATCTCACCCGTGTCCAGGCCGTCGGCAACCAGCCGCAGCATCTCCGCCTCCCTTGCCGACAGGGTGGACAGGGTCAGGCCGCGTGGGTCGAGCATCGTGCGCTGGAGGTTCCCGACCCGGTCGAGCAGCCGGGCGAGCAGGTCCCCGGGCATCACGCCCTCGTCGTTCGCGAGGGCGGTGACGAGGTGCACGAGCCGGTCCTGGTCGGCATCCGAGCGGCGCAGCACGGCGGTGACACCGCACTCGATCACGGTCTGCAGGCCGCCGACCTCGAAGTGGCCCACCACCAGCCCGGTCCGGCTCGACGTGCTGAGGCGCAGCCGGCGCAGCCGTTCGGCCACGGCTTCGTCCAGCCGGTCGACCACCATCAGGGAGACCCGCGCCCGCGCGGCCTCGGCGTCCGCGAGCAGCTCCACCTCCGGCCGCTGCCTCAACTGCTGGACGACGCCGGTGTACAGGACGATGTCCTCCGCGTACACGGCCACCGGCACGGGCGCAGGCACCGGGCTCGGCTTGACGCGCACCTCTGCTGGCCCGGCCGGCGCCGGCCGTCGGGTCTCGGTGAACTGCGGTGCCACGAAGGCCTCATGCGCTGTCTCGATCGACGTCATCATCCGCTCCTTCTCCTTCTGCGGCGTCCATGGACGTGCGTGGTGATGATGGACGTATGTGGTCGCCATGAACTGTGTGGTGGTGGCACCGGGCAGCGGCGGGCTGCTCTCGCGGGCAAGGCGTGTGCCCGCGGCTTGCCCGCACGGCTCTCTCCCCGGGCTGCCCGGCGGTCCTACCGTCGCGGTATGACCACATCCGCCGAACTCGGCCTGCCCGCCTTGACGGTGTCTCCCGGAGAGGTGGCGACGACGACCCTGACGGTGCGCAACGACACCGACATCGTCGAGGCGTACTCGCTGGAGGTGGTCGGCGACTGCGCCCCGTGGACGACGGTCGAGCCGGCCCGCGTCTCGCTCTACCCGGGGACGTCCGAGACGGTCACGGTCCGGCTCGCGCCGGCCCGCTCGCCCGAGGTCAGGGCGGGTGAATACCCGCTCGGCATCAGGGTGCTGCCGACCGAGCGGCCCGCTCTGGTGACGGTCCCGGAGACCACGGTCACCGTCACGGCGTTCCACGAGCTGCGCGCCGAACTCGCGCCGCGCCGCCGGCGCGGCTGGCTCCGCGGGCGCTACCGGCTGGCGGCGCAGAACCTGGGCAACGCCGTCACCACGGTGACGTTCGCCCCCGCCCAGGCCGGCGAGGAGCTGCGCTTCGGGTTCGCCCCGGACCGGCTGCGGCTGCAGCCCGGCGAGTCCGCCGAGGCCCGACTGCGGGTCCGCACCCGCAAGTTGATCTGGTTCGGCAAGCCGGTGAGCTGGCCGTTCGAGGTGGCGGTCAACCATGACGGCGGCGCCGACGGCGGTACGGCCGGCAGCGCTGCCGGTAGCGCCGCCGCACCGGTCGGCGCCACGTCGGCCGAGCGCCGGCCGGTGCCGAAGGGCGAGTTCGTCCAGCTCCCGATCTTTCCGAAGTGGCTGCTCGCACTGCTCGCGGCGCTGCTCGCGTTGCTGCTGGCCTGGTTCGCCCTGGTGCGGCCCGCGGTGCAGAGCTCCGCGCGGCAGGCCGCGAACCAGGCCGTCGACCAGAAGGCCGCCGCACTCAATCCGACGCCCACCGGCACGACTGCGGCGGGCTCGTCGGGCTCGGCCGGCTCGGCCGGCGGGCAGACGCCCGGCCCCGGCCGGACCGGGACCGGCACCGGGCAGCAGGGCGGCGGTACCGCCAGCGCCGGCAGCGGCTCTGGCACCGCCGGCGGTCTGGGCGTACCGGGCACCAGTGCGCAGAGCTCCGCGACGATCGACGTGCAGACCGCCGGCGGCGCCGCCGCGGTCGGCAGCTACCAGGTGCCGCAGCGCAAGGTCTTCGGCATCACCGACATCGTCGTCGCCAACTTCCAGGGCGACCAAGGGCTGGTGACCATCAAGTTCGGCGATCAGACGATCACCACCATCGCCTTGGAGACCTTCCGCAACCAGGACTACCACTGGGTGACTCCCATCGAGGTCTCCGAGAACCAGACGGTGACGGCGAGCGTGACCTGCCAGCAGCCGGGCACGCCGGCCTCCGGGAAGCAGGCGTCCGAGTGCCATGAACTGCTGAACGTCAGCGGAGAAATGAGCGATCTCAAGCAGTGAAACGGCGCGCGGCCCCCGCGGCGGCCGGCCCGCTTCGTAGCGAAGCCGACCGGTTCGTCCCTGCAAGCACCAATCCCCGTCAGCCGCCTCCCTTACACCAGGGCCCCGCCCACTCCATCGTGCTCACGATGACCGGTTCGAGAACTCGTGTGCACCCAGCGTAGGCCTGCGGCGCGCAGGCACCAGACCGCAGGCCGTCAAACTGTCAAACCGTCAACGGACTATCCGCGCGGGGCAGCCGGCCGGCCCTCCGGGACCAGTGAAGTGTGCCCTCGCGTCCGGCTGACGCATCGCCACTTCCGCAGTAGCGTTCATATGTTGAGCAGCCGGAGCCGGAGCTGACACGGACAGCCGGACAGCCGGACGGAAGGGACGAACCGCCGTGCACGCTCACGAACCAGCCCGCCGGGCCGACCGGACGGTGGCGCCCAGAGCCGCCCAGGCCACCCGGGCGCCGGCTCCGCCCGCACGCGCCATGGGCCGCGTGGGGGCACTCGCCCTGCAACGGACCGTGGGGAACGCCGCGGTGGCGCGCATGATCGAGGAGGAACGCCGCGGTCTCCGCGGCGACACCGACCCCGGCCACGACTGGGTGCAGCCGGACCCGCAGCCCGTCCAGCGCTCCTCGGTGCACCAGGTGCTGCGCACCGCCGGGCGGCCGTTGGACGGCACCACCCGCCGCGAGATGGAGTCCCGCCTCGGCGCCGACTTCTCCGACGTGCGCCTGCACACCGGCAGCGCGGCCGGCGCCTCCGCGGTCGAGGTCGGTGCCCGCGCCTACACCTCCGGCAACCACATCGTGATCGGGCCCGGCGGCGGCGACCGGCGCACCCTGGCGCACGAGCTCACCCATGTCGTCCAGCAGCGCCAGGGGCCGGTCGCCGGCACCGACAACGGCGACGGCGACGGCCTGAAGGTCTCCGACCCGTCCGACCGCCACGAACGCGAGGCGGAGGCGAACGCCGCCCGCGCGCTGTCCACCCCGCTGGCCACCCCGCTCACCCCCGACCTCGCGCGAACCCCGGGCGAGGGCGCACCGCCGGCGGGCGGAACCGCACTGCAACGGGCACCCAAGCGCAACAAGGACGAGGCAGGGATCAAGGGGAACAGCCCGCCGCCGCACCGCCGCACCCGCTCCAAGGTGCTGGCCGAGAACCTCGATCTCAACAAGCCCACCCTGGAGTTCGAGTCCGGCTACGACGGCCCGCGGACCCAGAAGCTGCACGGCGACCAGAGCATCGGGTTCCAGCAGGTGGCCACCTTGAAGAACCCCGCGGGCGCGCCGCTGAGCACCGCCACCAACTACCACTTCTGGCAGGAGGTCACCGACTCCAACGTGCAGCTCGTCGAGGCGGACGGCATGGACAACGACCAGGCCTCCTCGCGCGAGTGGGTGCAGGACGGCCCCTACCGGCCGCTCTACAACGACCCGGTGATCACCAGCGGTCCGAGCAGCATCGCCTTCCCGGACAACCCCGGTTTCTCGACGTCGGCCAGGATGACGTCCGGGTACTGGCTGAAGTCCTACACCGTCTCGTTCCGCTGGAAGGTCGCCAGGAACACCGGCGCCTGGAACAGGAACCTGCCGTGCTGGACCAGTCCCGTCGTCACCCACACCCTGAACTCGGCCTTCGACGCCGAGAACCCGGAGTCGCCCGCACCGATCACCGCACACGCGGCCGGAAACCACACCTGGGCCATCGACCTCTCCACGGTGGGCGAGGCCTGAGGCCAGTGATCCACTTCACCTCTCCCGCTCCCCGCCGCAGCGACTAACCTGCTGAGCGGACCCGGCCGGAAACCGAACCGGCGGGCCGAACCGGGAGAGGCAGAAGCCCATGCCAGAGCCACTCATCCTCGCCGTCGCAGGCCGCACACCCGAGATCGACCCCACCGCCTTCGTGGCCCGCACCGCCGTGGTCGCCGGGTCGGTGACCGTCGCCGCCGGAGCGAGCATCTGGTACGGCGCGGTCCTGCGCGGCGACGCCGAGTCCATCACGGTGGGCCCGGACACCAACATCCAGGACAACTGCACCGTCCACGCCGACCCGGGCTTTCCCGCCCTTCTCGGCGCGCGGATCTCGGTGGGCCACAACGCCGTCCTGCACGGCTGCACCGTCGAGGACGACGTCCTGATCGGCATGAGCGCCACCGTCCTCAACGGCGCCCGGATCGGCACCGGTTCACTGGTCGCAGCCGGCGCCGTGGTCCCCCAGGGCATGCAGGTGCCGCCGGGCTCCCTGGTAGCCGGCGTGCCCGCCAAGGTGAAGCGCGAACTCACCGAGGACGAGCGCTCCGGCATCAAGACCAACGCCGAGGGCTACCTCCTCCTCGCCCAGGCCCACGGCGACATCACCCCGAAGCCGCCCACCGAAACCCCCGCCTGACGGGAGCCGGGCCTTACCGGACGGCAGGCCTGGACGGGTCGGATCCGTCAGACGAAGGAGAAGCGCGCGGCGGCTTCGGCGGGCGTGCTTCCTTCGCGACGTCCGGGGACGTCGTGGACGGCGGTCGCGCCCTCAGCGCGCAGTTGGTCTGCGGTGGCGTGTCGGGCCATGATCTCGGCGTAGGCGCGGACACCACTGGCGGTGACGTCAGTACGGCCTCGCCTCGCGTGCTGCTGGAGAAGATCGGTGAGGTCCGGGTCGAATCGCAACATGGTCACCGGAGCATCGAAGCGCCTGGCGATGGCGATGAGTCGTGCGCGCGCCTGGGGGGTGACGTTCGTGGACTCGGCGACCGCGCTGCGCCCGGCAGCGAGCCTGGCGACGATCCTGCGGTCACGCTCCTCGAAGATCCGGGCGTCCGCCGCTTCGGAGTCCGCTTCTGCGGGTGCGGTGCCGAAGAGTTCCGCGCGGATCGAGTCGCTGGACACCACGGCTTCCTCCTCGATCTGCCGACGCGCGATCAGTGCCCGAACGAAGCTGGTCTTGCCCGAGGCCGGCGGTCCGACGAGGACGACCAGACCAGCCGGCACTCGGATCGGCCCGGCAGTGCCGGGTGCGGGCGTGGCCGCGTCGATGAGACCACCCTCCTCTCGAAGGCTGCGAAGAGCACCACGCCATCGGCAGGTGCCATGTCCTGACCCGAGCCGCGACCGGGCGCGTCTACGTCTCCGGCCGGATGACGCCGCCGAGTTCGGCCCGGCGAAGTCTGCGGGCCGACTCGGGGGTCGCCCAGCCCCGCAGGGTGGCGTTGATCGTCGCGCGGAACGCGGCCTGGGCCGTGGGGGCGTCGAGAGCCCCGGCCAGTTCCAGGGTCACGAGCCCGTGCAGGGCCACCCAGAGGGAGAGGGCGATGGCCGTCGCCCCGCCGTCGAGGACGGACTCGACGACGCCCCGGTCGATCGCCTCGACGAGCGGCCGGATGGGGTCGCCCGTACCGACCGTTCCTGACGGCTCGAAGGACTGCACCCCGCCGAACAACACCGTGTACAGCTGCGGGTGTCCGCACCCCCAGGTCCGGTAGGCGCCGGCCAGCGCGTAGATGTCGGCGAGGACGTCCTTGGTGGCCGACACCGCCGTCACGGCCGCGAACAGGCCGGCGACGGCTTCGTCGCGTACGGCCGCGATCAGCCCGTCCTTGTTACCGAACAGGGAGTACACCGCCGCCGTGGACGTTCCGGCGGCCGTGGCCACGGCCCGGATGGTCAGCGTCTCGCGCGGGCGGGTGGCGAGCCACTCGGTCGCGCACTCCACGAGCCGCTCTTTGACGGTCTCGTCGTTCGTTCTCGGCCTACCCATGACGAGGAGCCTACCGGTTCTGATAACGTCGTTTTGAAACAACGTTTGGAAACCCTGGAGGTCCCCTTTGTCCGCCATGTCAGCATTCGCCATCCGCCTTGCCCGCCTTGGGGGTTGGTTACTTCTCGCGCTGGCAGCCGTCGTGGCGTCGGCCGTGCTCTTCCTCGGCCTGATCACCCTCACGGACGGGGCAGGCTCGGGGCTCGCGGCCATCGCGGCGACCCTCGCGGTCGGGGTCGCCGTCGCCCTGTGGCGTAGCCGGCGCCGCACCCGGGCGGCGAGGCTCCTGCCGTTCCTGCCGGTGCTCGCCGCAGCAGCCCTGACCGCGTCCGTCTGCGTCCCGGCCTCGCCCACAGCACGGCAGTACCCGCCGGACCTTCCGTTCGTCACCACCGAGCACTGGAACCTGGCCACGGGCAGCCGCGTCGCCGTCTATCACTACCCGCCCGCCACGGCGGCCGGCGCCGCGCACCCCGTACCGCTCGTCTACATCGACGGCGGCCCGGTGCGCGGCATTTCACTGCTCGACCACGGGTTCCTGCAACGGCTGGCGCGGCAGGGCTACGACGTCTACACCTACGAGCAGGCCGGCGGCGGCCGCAGCGACCTGCTGCCCATGGACCAGTACTCGGTCACCAGGTCCGCCCGCGACCTCGGCGCCTTCCTCGACCGCCTGGGCCGGGGCAAGGCCGACGTCCTCGGCTTCTCGTCCGGCGGGGTCACGCTCACCCGGGCCCTCGCCGACCCCGAGGTCTCCGCGCGCGTGCACCGCGCGATCATCGCCGAACCCGGCCCGATGGACGGCCCGACCGCACGGATCGCCGGGCAGAAGGGACGGCCGTCCGCGCGCGACCTCGCACCGGCGATGAGTGGGCCGCGATCGACCAGCACCCCGCGCTACGCGGTGGCGTTCGGCCTGATGCGGCTCGGGCTCCTCAGCCCCGAAACCGGGCTGGTCGGACAGGGCGAGGGCGAGAACGCCTTCACCGCAGCCGACTTGGGCACCGACACCGCCTCCGCCTATTGCGCGAGCGACGCGCACCGCATTCCCGTCGAGAACAGTGCCGAGAACTTCGCCTTCAACCCGGCCGCCAGCCTGCGCGTCGAGCAGACCGTGAAGGACTCGCCCTCGCTCGTGCCGCAGCTGAAGCTCTCCCAGGTCCCTGCGATGCTGATGATCGCCGAGTGCTCCTCGCAGGTCCGCCAGTGGGAGACCGCCGTGCTCGACGCCGACCCGGCGATCCAGCGCGTCCAGTACCTGCCGGGGGTCGGGCACCACCTGTGGAACGGGCTCGACGGCAACGACGAGCGGGCGGCGGCCGTCATCACCGCGTTCCTCCAGGACGCGCCGGCGCCACTGCCGAACTACCCGACGCGGGAGGAGATCCCTGCGTTCCTGCGCGACCACGAGTGAGGTCCTACGCGCCGTGCGGTGTCTTCTCCCAGGTGAACGGTGCGCGGACCAGCTGGACCAGCGCGCGGCAGGCGGCCACGGAGAGCAGGAGCGAATAGGCCGGGGCCAGCAGCGCCTTCCACGCCGAGGGGACGCCCTGGCGGGCGGCTGCGGCGCCGGTCAGCGCGGCGTTCGCCACGATTGACGCGGCGGCGCAGGCGACGGCCGGTGCCACCAGGCCGGCTCCGAGCGGTGACCAGAGCAGCCGGGCGGCGTCCAGGCCGGCCAGCAGCGCGACGCCGAGTTGAGCGAGGGCGGCCGGTGGGGTCGCGGCCACCAGGCCGAGCAGGGTCAGCATGCCCGCCAGGCCGAAGCGGTGGACGGCCGCCAGCGGCCTGCGGGTGTGGACCAGACCGGTCATCAGGAACCCCTTGTACCAGCGGGTGCGCTGCCGCACGAACGGCCCGAGGCCGGTGACGGCCTCGCCCCAGGTCACCGAGGCGATCATCTCGGTGCGGTGGCCGAGCGCGGCCAGCCGCATCCCCAGGTCCGCGTCCTCGGTGACGTTCCAGGCGTCCCAGCCGCCGACCTCCCGCAGGACCCGGGTGCGCAGGTGGTTGCTCGTCCCACCCAGCGGAACCGGCATCCCCAGCCGCTCCAGGCCGGCCAGGGACATGCCGTACCGCAGCGCGTACTCCATCGCGAACTGCCCGGTGAGGAAGTTCCAGTCGGCATTGTGCGGCCGCAACTGTGCCTGCACGCAGGCCAGTCTCTCGTCGGCCTCGGCGAACCTGGCTGCGGCGAGGCGCAGTTGGTCCCGTTCTGGGCGGTCCTCCGCGTCGAAGACCACCAGCAGCTCCCCAGTGGCCTGCATGAGCCCGAAGTTGCAGGAACGCGGCTTGGTCTGCGGCGGCCCGGCCGGCAGCTCGACGACCCGCACGAAGGCCGGCGGATCCGCCGCCAGCACGGCTCGCCTGGTCCCGGGGTCGTGCCGCTCCACCAGGACGAGCACCTCCAGCCGGTCCGCCGGATAGTCCAGCGTGGCCAAGTGGCGCACCAGATCCCCGATCACCGCCTCCTCCCGGTAGGCGGGCACCAGAACCGTGTAGCCGGGCAGCGCCGCGTCGGCAACGACCGGACTCCGGTCCGGCCGGCGCCCCGGCAGCAGGGAAGCGAGCGACACGGCGACAATCACCAGGCCGTTCAAGCACACCAGCGCCGAGAGTCCCACCAGCAACAGCGCCGGCACCGCCACCGCGGCGGCCGTCACCCCCGCCAGGGCCAGGCAGGCAGCGATCCGCTGCCACCGGGCCCAGCCCGTCCTCGCCGCGAAATCAGGGAAGTCGAGCGAGAACTGATTGGCGATCAGGTCTGCCAGGCGGCTCTCGCTGTCGTGCTGCTCGGATGGGGGCACGTCGATAGGCACGCCTATAGGCACGTCGGTAGACACAAGATCAGATAGTAGTGGACATGCCCATTCTCACCGTGCGTCTCAGTGCCCTGCACAGGTGTCCTGGTAGGGCTGGCTCAGCTTGTAGGTGACCTGCCAGTCTTCGGCCGAGAGGCCGCCCCCGGCGAGCCGGCAGGCCAGCCCCACCGGGTCGGCGGCGATCGAGGGCAACGCACCGAGGTCCCACAGCTGGGCGGACCCGTCCACACGGACGACGACGACGGTCTTGCGGTCGGGGCTGAACTGCACGTCCGCCACATCGCTCGCAGAGTCGGGCAGGACGGTGGCCAGACCCGGCGTGGTCGGATCTCCGACCTCGTAGAGGGCCACGGCACCGTTCCGCCTGCCGATGGCCATGAGCTTGCCGTCGGGGTGGAAGCTGATCTGGACCGCGTCCGGCAGATTCAGGATGCTGCTCAGCGGCCTCGGCCCGATGGCCACCCCCAGCGGCCACAGGTCGACACTGTCGGGCCCCGCGGCGGCAAGGACCTTTCCGCCCAGCCCGAACGCGGCGACCGACGCGCCACTCCAAGGGTTCGCCACCACGGCGTCCGGGTCCCTGGGCTTGAGGATCGGCGCCGGCACCGGGGCCGACGGTTTCGTGACGTCCCAGAGCGAGCCCGGCAGCGCGAGCCACCGCCCGTCCGGGCTGAACGCGGTGGGTGTGTGAAGGACGGTCGCCATTCCGAGCTTGTCCAGCGTGGCCAGTCGGACCGGGGCGGCGGGATTCGCGACGTCCCACAGGCCGGCCCAGGAATCCTTGTAGAACGCGCCGCCCGCGACCGCGAGCACACCGGACTTCGGGCTGAACGCCACCGAGCCCACCCCCGCCGGCACGGTCAGGGTGGCCAGTGTCCGGGGCCGCTGCGGGTCGGAGACGTCCCACAGCGTGAGCCGGCCCTGATCCTGCATCAGGCCGTCCCCGGTGCCGACGGCCACGACGGTGCCGCCCCGGTCGAAGGCCACCGCCCCGACCGGCCAGCCGCTCTGGCCGGCGAGCGGCGCCAGCTCACGGGGGTGGGACGGGTCCGTGGTGTCCCAGAGGTGCGCGTCGCCCGAGGATCCGCCGGTCACCAGCAGGCGCCCGTCGGGGCTGAAGGCGGCGTTTCTCACATCGTTGCCCGCGAGTGAGGAGAGTTCCGTCGCCGCCGCGGAGCGGCCGTTGGCGAGCCACTCGGAGAGCGCTCCGTCCGTATCGGCAAGGAGAACCCGCTGGCCGTCCGGGCTGAATGCCGCGGCGCCGATGCCCGTGAAGTCCCCTGGCGTGGTCTGCTGGGAATCGCTCCCCTGGGAGGCCGGGGTGGCACCGTGCGAACCGGTCAGGACGGTCCGGGCCTGGGGGTGGGCCGGGTCGGAGATGTCCCAGAGGCGGGAACTCCCGTCCATGGCCGAGACGACGAGCTGCCCATGGGGGCCGAACGCCATGGCCCCGACCCAGTCGGAGTTGTTGAGGACCGTCAGCTTCCGCGGAGCACCGGGGTTGCTGAGGTCCCAGAGCATGGCCGACCGCTCGTAGGAGGTGGCCAGGATCGGGTCCGTGGTGCTGTAGACGGCCGGCCCGTTGCTCAGCGCCTGTTCGGCCACCGCGTGCGGGTTGGTCGGATCCGAGACGTCCCAGACCTGCCAACCGGTGCGATGGGTGATGGAGCCCGGCGTGAGCGATTCGTCCTTGCCTTCGATCTCGTCGGAACTGGTGACCAGTGTCCGGCCGTCGGGGCTGAAGGTCGCGGCCCCGGCCTGGGTGGCGGCGACCGGTGCGCTGAGCCGCCGCGGCGCCGCGGCATCGCTGCCGTCGCTGATGTCCCAGAGCGTCAGCGTGCCGGTTGCGCCGTCACCGGCGAGGACGGCCAGGCGACGGCCGTCCGGGCTGACGGCCGCGCCCTGCGCAGGGGCACTGACATCCGCCTGGAACGGCAGCTTTCGCGGCTGCTGCCGATCCGAGAGGTCCCACAGGATCACGTCGTTGGCGGCGGGTGCTGCACCGGACGCGCCCGGGCTTGGGCTCGCAACGGTGACCAGCATCCGCTGGTCAGGGCTGAACAGGAGTTCCCGGACAGGGTGGACGTGGTCCCGCAGGGTAGCGAGCAGACGCGGATGCCGGACGTCGGTCGTGTCCCAGAGCCGCACCGTCGAGGGCTCGCCGGTCTCGATCTCCGCCAGCATGCTGCCGTCACCGCTGAAGACGGCCATGTCCGGCTTGGCCCCCACGGCCCCCTGCGGTGAACTGCCGTCGAGGGGTGTCTGCTGGAGGGTGGTGAGCAGTCCGGCTCGCCCGTCCTGGGTGGGATCGAGACGTAGCGCGGTCAGGCTCAGCCTGAGGGACTGCTGCGGGTCGCTCGCCCGCAACAGTTCGGCCTGGGCCCGTACCAGCGCCTCCGAAGCGATGTTGGCGTTCGTGGTCGCCTCCTGGCGGCGCTGTTCCGCCAGCCTCTGCTGGGTGAGCGCGGCTTGCTGGGACACCACGGCGATCACCGAGAGCACGAGCAACAGCACGATCGCGGTGCGCCGGACGATCCGGCTGCGCCGGCTGCGGCGGAGCGACGCGTCCAGAAAGGTGGTGGCAGTCGGCCCGAGCCCCTGCCGCCCGGTGCGCGCGGCCCAGCTGCGAGCCGCGTCCAACTGGCCGCCGCGGTACAGCAGCTCGGGGTCGCGGCGGGGCGAGCGTGCCCAGTCGGCGGCCGCCTCTTCGAGCTTCTGGCGCACCAGATTGTCGGCGCGGTCCGCGTCGATCCACCGCCGCAGCCGGGGCCACGCGTCCAGCAGAGCCTCGTGGGTGATCTGGACGGTGTCGCTGAGCCTGGTCAGCAGTCGTCCGCGGGTGAAGCCGGCGAGCACGGCATCGGCGGCCGCGGGATCCAGGCCTTCGGTCAGCGCGCGCTCGGTCCGTGCGCGGCGGGTGTCATCCGATCCTTCGCCGATTCTGACCAGCCGTCGGAAGATCACCGTGGCGGCCTGCTGCCCGTCCGCCGGCAACCGGCGGTAGACGTCCTCCGCAGTCGCGGCGACGGCACCCTGGATCCGGCCGGAGGCCCGGTAGCCGTCGACGGTCAGGATCGAACCGTGCCGCTGCTGCCAGGTGACCCGGAGCGCGTGGGCGAGCAGCGGCAGGCGCCCGGCCTCGTAGCCGCGCTCGGGCGCCGAGCCGTCGCCGCCGCCGTTCTCGTCACCGCCGTCGCCGTGCTGCCCGTCGGAGCCTGGCGACGAGTGCGCGGCAACGCCCAAGTCGCTCAGCAGCAGCTCGACCAGGCCCTCCTCGAACTCCAGACGCTCCCGCTGCGCGGGGATCAGGATCGCCTCGCGCAGCTCGTCCCGGCCCATCGGCCCGAGGAAGACCTGCCGGTGCTCCAGCGCCGCACGCAGCGAGTCGTACTGCGCGAAGCGGGCGTAGAAGTCCGCGCGAACGCCGTAGACGACCAGCGCGACCGGCCCGTCGGACCCGTTCGCCGGCTGCTCCGCCAGGCGTTCCAGCGCGGTGACGAAGCGGTTGCGCTGCTCCTCGCCGGCCACCTGGGTGAAGAGCTCCTCGGCCTGGTCGACGATCACGAGCAGCCGGCCGGCCCGCTGCCGCTCCAGCGCGGTCCGGAGCCGGTCGCCGAGGGCCCGCGGGTCGTCGGCCAGCTCGCGTTCGACGTCGGCCGGGTCACCGTCGGTCAGCGCGGCCAGGTGCCTGGCGAGCGCGACCACCGGGTGGGCGCCCGGGGTGAACACCAGGCAGGGCCAGCGACGTGACCCCGGCAGCACCCCGCGGGCGAGTGCGGGCACCAGGCCCGCCTGCAGCAGCGAGGACTTGCCCGCGCCGGAGGCGGCCACCACCGCGACCGCACCGCCGTCCCGGAGGCACTCGTCGAGCCGGCCGGTCAGCCTGGCGAGGGTCCGGTCACGGCCGAAGAACCACTGGGCCTGCTCGGCGCCGAACGCGGTCATCCCGGGGTACGGGCACTCGTCACTGCTGTTGCTGCCGTCGCTGCTTCCGCTTCCGGACTCGACCCGGCGGACGCGGTGAATGCCGTCCCCGTAGTGCACATGCAGATCGCGGGCGGCGATGTGCTGGTCACCGGCGGCCATGTAGATGGTGCCGGAGCCGGATGCATAGGCCTCCAGCCGGATCGGAGGTTCGCTCACTGCCCGGTGATGTGCATGTCGCGGCCGGACATGAAGACCTTCGCGTGGTCCGAGGCGGTGGCCCGCATGGTCACCCGGCTCCCGCCCGTGCCGGACTCGTCCTCGGACTCGGCTTCGTCCCGGTTCAGTTCGGCCACCAGCTCACGCAGCTCCGCGGCGAGCGAGGGGTCGGCCCGCAGCGCGTCACGCAGCCGGGCCCGCCACTCAACGGCCAGCTCCTGCGCCACCTGCTCGTCCCCGGCCTCACGGGCCGCCAGCAGCTCCTCGCGGGTCTCGCTCAGCTGGGCCTCGACGGCCTCCGCCGCCTCGGGCTGCTGCCCGTGCCGGCGGCGCCACAGCGCCGTCACCGCGTTCTTGGCGTTCTCCCAGCCGTCGGTTGCCAGCCGACCCACCAGCGCGGTCGCCGCCGCCGATGCCAGTGCCACCAGTTCGGGATCCATCCCCGGTCCCCCGCCTTTGCAGACATGTCCGTTCGTCAACCCGGTGCCGCCATTCTGCTGGCCGACCCGATGCCCGAACAACTCCCCTGGTCATGACGGCAACCGGACAAGCCACGGGCCTGGCGGGCGCCGCCGGCGCTACGTGGGGCGGGCCCGGGTCCGGGCGGGTGAGGCGAGGACGCAGTCCCCGCACAGGCCGCCCGCGTGGTCCGGGGCGGCTCGGTAGATCAGGCAGCAGCTTCGGCGGCGGAAGGCGGTACCGTCGGCCGCCGTGCTGCCGGCGCCGCGCAGTGGCGGCTGCTCCAGCAGCAGGCCCGCGAACTCGCGTGCCCGTGGGCCAAGTTCGGGGGCCGTGCGGGCGATGGCGGCGGCCGCTCCGTTGACGGCCGAGGCGACGTTGCCCCAGAGGATGTGCGGCGAGACCGCGTAGGCGCCGGTGGCCTCCACCAGGTCGCGGATCGGCCCCTCCAGCAGTTCCGTGCCCAGCCGCGCGGCACGTTCGGCCGGGTCGGCCACCGGCGCAGCCGTCCGGTCGGGCAGGGACAGCGGGAACATCGAGCCGAGCGTCGGCTGCCATCTCGCCTCCCGCAGGCCGTACGGGAGCACGGCGCCCGTGAGCACGGCGACCGCGAAGGGCGGGGAGAGCAGCCGGGAGGCGAGGCCCAGTTGGGTCACCGAGGCGGCCACCCGCAGCTCGACGGCCTCGCCGGGCTGCCCACTGCCCGCGGCCAGGTAGCCGCGCACGGCGGTCACCCGGTCGCGCAACACCGAGGGGTCGTCGAGCAGTTCGCCCATGCTCCGCCAGGGCTCCTCGGCCGGGGTCGGGCCGTGCACCTCGAAGGCGAAGAAAGGCCCGAGGGCCGCGATCCTCTCCGGGATCGCGGCCCTGGGCTCCGGGTGCGTCGTGGCGGACGCCGTGGTGGACGCCGTGGTGGACGCCGTGGCAGGCCGACGCTCCGGCTCGGTCATGCCGCCGCGACCGGCTTCGGCTGGACCGGGGCGGGCGCCGGCGCGGGCGCCACAGCGGTCTCGGTGCGCGGGTTGAGCAGACGCTCCGCCATCGGCCCGAAGACGAGGCCGAGGCAGGCCCAGAGCAGCAACTGCGCGGCCACCGAGTAGAAGCGGAAGCTGAACAGCGTGTCGGCGGGGAACCCGGGATAGACGATGGTGCCCCTGGCGTCGGCCAGCGGCAGCGGCGTCTCCGTCGCGTGGTGCCCGAACTCGCTCACGTTGTCCGAGAGTTCACCGAGCGAGGGAAGCAGCGCCATGATCGTGCCGAGCACCAGCACGTAGCCGGCCCCGGCCAGCAGGGCGGCGTTCCAGTTGCCGAAGCGGGCCTGCAGGCGCTTGCCCAGCCAGACGGCGGCGACCAGGAAGACCACCGAGCAGAGCACCATGCCCAGGTACAGATTGCCCCGGTCGCGGATCGTGTCGGGGTGGCCGATCGACGGCGGGTTCGCCGGGTACTTGATGAACGGCACGAAGTACAGGCCGAGGAAGCCGCCGAGCGCCACCAGCATCGCCAGGGTGCGCGGCCGCAGCTTGCCGACCCGGCCCAGGCAGACGGTGTACGCGACCGCGAACAGCGCGCCCATCGCCATGCCGAAGAACACCATGCCGACGCCGATGCCGATGTTGGCCTGGACGGTGCGGCTGAAGATGTCGGGGCCGGCGTCGGCGACCGGCGCCCCGGCGGCCTTGTCCAGCGCCTCCTGCGCGGCGTCGCGGCCGCTCTCGTAGGCGATGGCCGCGTTGATCTGCGGTTCGGCGAAGATTCGTGCGAAAACGAACGCGAGCAGGCCGGCCACTGCGCCGGCGATCACGCCGCGCAGGATGAGTCTCTTTTCCATGTTCTTGGTTCTGTCCGTACTCCGGTTCGTCAGTGGCAGGGGAAGCCGAGGAAGTGCCGGGAGTCGTGCACGAACTCGTGGATGTGCATGTCCTTGCCGAAGACGGAGTAGGCGCCCTGGTCAACGCCGATGAAGTAGTACACCGCGAGGGCGATCAGCGCGGTGCCGACCAGCCAGAGAACCGCCCGCGACACCGGCATGACGACCGGGGTGGGAATGGCGGCAGGATTGGACAGACTGCTCACAGTTGGAGCCTCCTTCAGGGGATCGTGCGTCCCACAGGTGATTTGGAGCGCGGTGATGGCGTCGTATCTGACTGACGAACCGCCCGGGGGCCGTTCGCTCACAGTGGCGCGACCGTGCTGGAGTCTCACCAGCTTCCCTACGCCATCACTACCTGGGGAAGGTTAGGGCCCTGCCGATGAGCCGTCAATCGCCTCCGTTCGCAACCTTGGTCCGGGCAGGCACCGCCGTGGCGCGGGGCTCAATGTCGGTGGGCGCATTTAGGCTCGGTTTTGGCCATGGAGTCCGACGTGAGGGACGTGAGTGTCATGTCGCGTGTTCGAGTGCACAATTTCAGCGTGTCGCTGGACGGCTTCGCCGCCGGGGCGGGACAGGGGCTGGAGACCCCGTTCGGGCATGCCGGGACTCGGCTGGTCGAGTGGTTCTTCGAGACCCGCGCCTTCAACGAGATGAACGGCAAGGCCGGCGGCCGCAGCGGTGTCGACAGCGCCCTCGCCTCGACCTGGGGGCCCGGGATCGGGGCGGAGATCATGGGCCGCAACAAGTTCGGTCCGCAGCGCGGCCCGTGGACCGACGAGGAGTGGAAGGGCTGGTGGGGAGCGAACCCGCCGTTCCACACCCCGGTGTTCGTGCTGACGCACCACCCGCGCCCGCCCGTGGAGATGGAGGGCGGCACGGTCTTCCACTTCATCGACGCCACGCCGCAGGAGGCGCTGCGGCAGGCCCGCGAGGCCGCGGGCGGCCTCGATGTGCGGATCGGCGGGGGCGCGGCCACGGTCAGGCAGTTCCTCGCGGAGGACCTGGTCGACCACCTCCACGTCTCCCTGGTCCCGATCGTCCTCGGCCGCGGTGAGCGGCTGTGGGACGGACTGGAAGGGCTGGAGCAGCGGTTCCAGGTCGAGTCGGTGACGACACCCAGCGGCATCACCCATCTGACCTTCACCCGCCCGTAGCTCCGCCTCGGCGACGGATCGCGGTCACCCACACTGCCCTGCACTGCCCTTGTATGCAAATTTATTTGCATCTACTCTGGGCGGCGCAGGAGCTGTTGCATGGCTCCGGCTGATCTCTGTGGGGAGTGTGGGCTACGTGACGATGCATTCGGCGACCTTGGCCATCAACGAGACGCTCCAGGCCCGCCGGGCCGCGGGGCAGAAGGTGCTGCACCTGGGGTTCGGCGAGGCAGGCCTGCCGGTGCCGGATTCGGTTGCCGAGGTGCTCGCCGGTGCGGCCGGACGCAACGGCTACGGGCCGGTGGTCGGATCCTTGGCTGCTCGGGAGGCCGCGGCCGGCTGGTTCTCCCGGCGAGGCCTGCCGACCCGTCCCGACCAGGTGATCTTCGCGCCGGGCAGCAAGCCGTTGCTGTTCGCTCTGCTCCTGGCGCTGCCCGGGGACGTCGTGCTGCCGTGCCCGTCATGGGTGAGCTACGCGGCCCAGGCGTCGCTGGCGGCGAAGCGGACCATCGGGGTTCCGATCCCGGCCGAGGCCGGCGGCGTGCCGGATCCGCAGCTGCTGGAACAGGCTCTGGAGGAGGCGCGGGCGACCGGTGCCCGGCCGGGAATTCTCGTGCTGACCGTGCCCGACAACCCGACCGGCACGGTGGCGCGCGTGGAGCACGTGCGCGAGGTGTGCGCGATCGCCGAGAGGTGGGGGCTGGCGGTGATCGCGGACGAGATCTACGCCGACCTCGTCCATGACGGCCGGATGCCGCACGCCACGGATTTCCTGCCGCAGCGCACGGTGGTGACCACCGGGCTGAGCAAGTCGATGGCCCTGGGCGGCTGGCGGATCGGCATGGCCCGAGTGCCTCAGGGTGCCTGGGGGCAGAGCCTGATGGGCGACCTGGTCGGGGTGGCCAGTGAGATCTGGTCGAGCCTGGCCGCGCCCATGCAGGCGGTGGCCGCTCATGTGCTGCAGGACCCGGCGGAGCTGGTGACCCACGTCGCGCGGTCACGGGTGGCGACCAGCCTGCTGTACGGGGAGTCGGTCGCCGAGCGCCGGCAGGCGCTGGACAGCGACGACCCGGCGTCCCTGCCGTGGATAGCGTCCTCGCTGGAGCACCTGCGCGGCGCGCTGAGCAGCCTGCCCCAGCCCGCCTTTCACTCCTCCCGGGCTTCGTAGACGGAGAACGTTTCGAGCAACTCCTCTTCCCGAAGCAGGGTGGAGCGGGCCTCGTGCCCGCGGGCTTGGGCCACTCCGGTGGCCAGCGCCTGGACGAGGGAGGTGAAGGCGGTCAGCGACCTCAGCACGAACGGCCCGGCGGCGTCGATGTAGAACGCCTGATCGGCCGTGGTGGCCAGGGGCGAGGACGGGTTGTCGGTCAGCGCCAGGCACCAGGCGCCGCGGGAGCGCGCCCATGCTGCGGCCTTGACCGTCTCGGCGCTGTAGCGGTGGATGGAGATCGCCACGAAGCAGTCGCCCTCCTGAACGCGGCGGAGCTCGTCGGTCAGGCTGCCGGCGGCGCCCGTGACGGTGTGCACGTCCTCACGGAGCATGCGCAGGAGGTAGCCCAGCAGGTAGCCGGGCGCATGGCACTTGCGCAGTCCCATCACGTGGACCCGCGGGCTGTCGGCGAGGGCCTTGACGGCAGCCTGCCATGCCTCGGGGTCCAGCCGCGCGAAAGTACGGGCGATGTTGGCCTGGTCGAGGGCGACGGCCTGCTCCAGCAGGTCGCCGCCCTCGGCGGTGAGCTGCTGGAGCTGGTTGTAACGGCGCAGCAGCTGGGCCTGCTCCCGCAGCCGTTCGCGGCACAGCCGGGTCAGACCGGGGTAGCCGTCCAGGCCCAGGCTCGTGGCGAACCGGACGACGGTGGCCTCGTTCACCCCGACCGCGGACGCCAGATCCGAGACCGTCATGAAGGCCACGCCCTCGGGGTCGGCCATCACCCGGTCGGCCAGCAGGCGCTGGGAACGGGTCAGCGTGGTGGCGCGCTGGTGCAGGACGGCCACGAGTTCGTCGTAGGTCTGCGGCGGGGACTGCGGTTGAGAGGCCATGTCAGTGATTCTCTCGCGAGCTGCCCGGTGCGCCCCGGAGCCCTGTTCAGCTGCGCAGACTCCACTGCTGGTTGCCCGCGCCCGAGCAGGCCCAGAGCTGGATCTTCGTCGCGTTCGCCGTGCCCGTGCCGGTGGCGTCCAGGCACAGGCCCGACTGCACTCCGGTGATCGTGCCGTTGGCGTTGACGTTCCACTGCTGGTTGGCCTGCCCGTTGCAGTCCCAGATCACCACCGCCGTGCCGTTGCCGGTGCCCTGGCCCGAGGCGTCCAGGCACTTGTTGCCGTAGACCATGAGCTGCTTGCTCGCCGTGGCGGTCCACCGCTGGTTGGCCCCGCCGTTGCAGTCCCACAGCTGGGCCTGCGTGCCGTCGGCCGTGGCGGAGTCGTTGATGTCCACGCAGCGGCCCGACGCCTGGCCCACGATCTCCTGGCCGCCGGCGGGCGGGGGATTCGGGGAGCCGAACTGGCTGAAGAACTTCCACACCTCGCCGGACGTCCAGGTGTGCCAGCCGTCGCAGGTGCACCCGTCGATCGGGCCGGGGTCGTGACCCGCTCCGTCGAAGGCGGCCCATTCGACCGGATACCCGGGCTTGCACCCGGAGTAGCTGGTGACGATGTGGGTCAGGCTGCCGTAGGCCGGCTCGGGCGGGTTCTGCGGGGTGCAGCCGTTGTTCCTGACGAACTGATCACGCAGCGCCCGTCCCCCGGCGATCGGCAGGACGTTGTCCCGCAGGCCGTGGAGCCCCATGTAGGCGATCGGTTGGGTACCGCCGTCGCATCCGCTGAGGTCCGCTCCCGAGTAGACCGCGACCGCGCGGAAGACCGTCGGCCGGGCGCAGGCGAGCGCGTAGGTCATCGAGCCGCCGTAGCTGAAACCGGCGGAGAAGAGCTGGGTCGGGTCGACGCACAGACCGGCTTCGAGCTGCCCGACCATGTCGTCGACGAAGGTGACGTCCTGGCCGTTGGAGTTGGCCCAGCCGTTGTTGAGCCCCTGGGGTGCGACGAAGATGGTGCCGTTGCTGTCGTTGTCCGCCAGTCGCCGCAGGCCGTAGTAGGACCAGTTGTACCCGTCGGTGCCGCCGGAGTCGACGTCGTCGGCGGTGCCGCCCACCCAGTGGAATCCGAAGACCAACCGGTAGGGGTGGTTCTGGTCGTAGCCGGCGGGGACCCTCAGGATGTAGCTGCGGTTCTGGCCGCTGCTGGTGATCGTGTGGGTGCCGCTCGCCAGCGCCGGTGCGCTGCCGCAGCCGGCGGTGCCCGCGGCGGCCCTGGCCGGGGCGGCGGTCGCGCTGAAGCCTGTGCCCGGCGCCACGCTGATCACCGCCAGGATGAGGACCATCGAGGTCAGCAGGGATGCGAACAAGCCGCTGCGCTTGGTCATGCCGGCGTCCATTCGTAGGTGGCGATGCCGTGGCCGGGCAGCGAGTCGCTGAAGTGCTGTCCGCCCCAGCTGGTGCTGAACGGCTGGGTCGAGCCGGAGGTGTTGTCGACGATCAGCACGAGGGAGCCGTTGGGGTTCTGGAACGCGACGTCGTCGAGGTTCGCGCTGGTGCTCGACGCGATGCGCTTGGCACCGGGCAGCACGAACTTGCTGAAGTGGCCGACGGAGTAGTACCCGGCGTCGTACGTCACGTTCCCGGTGCCCTGGTCGATGGTGACGAGCGGGGTGCAGGCGTTGCAGCCGCCGGGGATCACCGGGCCGTTGTTCTGGTCCTCGGCGATGTTCCACATCGTCGCGGTCCGCGCCCAGTTGCGGGTGCTCTGGATGAAGGTCTCGATCGCGTTCTGCGGGTCGATGCCGTCCGAGCACTCGGTCTCGTAGTTGTCCTTGGTCGGGAAGGCCGCCTGCATCGTCCCGATCGCGTCCAGGCCGCCCGCGTAGCAGTGCCAGGCCGTGCCGGCGAGGTACTTGGCGGCGCCGGCGTCCTGCATCAGCGGCTCGGCGTAGCTGCCGAGCACGTTGGAGTTGAAGTCGGTGCCGAGCACGGCGGGGTTGAGATTCGCCTGGGCCAGCGCGGGACCGAGGTCGTTCGCGACGAAGGCGGCTTCGGCCTGCTCGCTGAACTCCATGCCCGGGTAGGCGGAGCCGTAGCCCGGTTCGTTCTGCGGGGTGATCGCGTAGATCGGGACGCCCTGCGCCGCGTAGCCCTGCAGGAACTTCACGAAGTACTGCGCCAGCGGTCCGTAGCTGGAGGCGAGCAGTGTGCCGGCGTTGCCGGTGTTGTTCATCTGGCCGTTCGCCTTCATCCAGCCCGGCGGGCTCCACGGGTTCGCCAGGAGCTTCAGGCCCGGGTTGAGCGCCATCGCCTCCTTCAGATCCGGAACGATGTAGCCGAGGTCGTGGCCGATCGAGAAGTTCGCGAGCGCCGGGTCGGGGCGGGTCCACTTCTGGTTGGTCTGGCCGCTGCAGCCCCACAGTTGGGCCGGCGAGCCGTTGCCCGTGGCCGCGCCGGTGACATCGAGGCACAGGCCGGACTGCACGCCGGTGATCGTGCCGTCGATGTTGAGCTTCCACTGCTGGTTCGGCTGGCCGTTGCACGTCCAGAGGATCACCTTGGTGCCGTTGGCCGTGCCCTGGCCGCTGGCGTCCAGGCACTTGCCGGCGATCTGCAGTTGTGCGGCGCCGGTGTAGCCGAACTGCTGGTTCGCGTTGCCGCTCGTGCAGTCCCAGATGTAGACCTGGGTGCCGTTCGCCGGGTTGCCGGTGTCGTCCAGGCAGCGTCCGGACCCCACGCCGACGGTCGTGCCGGTGGAGACCGAGAGGCCGTCGTCGTACGAGTACGGCTGCGCCGTGGCGGAGAAGTCGGACGAGCCCATCGGCACCCGGACCCAGCTCATGCCGATGCCCTGACTCGGGCTGAACAACGCGTTCATCAGGTTCGTGTGCGCGGCGCCGCTCAACTTGTCGGACAACAGCCAGGCCGACGTGTCCGTCATCGCGGCACCGAAGCCGACGATGCTCTGGAAGGTCTGCGTGTTGTCGACGCTGATGGTCGCCGAACCGGACGTGGCGGAGAAGCCGAGGTCGGCCTGCTGCGTCAGGTGCTGGCTCAGATCCGAGGTGGTCAGCCACTTCTGGACCACCTCACCGGCGGCCGAGGCGGGCGGCGCCGGCATCACCGCCAGCGTGAGTCCGAACGTACCGGCCAGCGCGCCGGCCAGGCTGACGCGGCGTATTCCTCTCAACATCGTTGTCAAGCCTCTCGGTTGGCGAGAAGGGGGGAGGCACAGCGGGGAAGCACAGCGGGGAAGGCACAGCGGGACGGCACAGTGGGACCGCACAGTTCGGTCCGCCGCCGTAGCCGCCGCAGACCGGGATGGCCGGGCACTGCTGCTTGCCGCCGCCGTTGCACGACCTGACGGGAGATGTGAGCGCTCACATCTGCGACTGCAGTTCAGGGGCGCTTCAGAATGTTGACAGTGCATCACTGTCTGTGGGCTGTCAAGGAGTCGTGCACTCTTTCGTCACTCCTGGCACTGCGGCCCGATCGGCCCGATCGCACCCACGAGGGTGCCACGGAGAGGGCCGTGCGAGGTGGCCGATCGACAGCGCGCACTCACCTGGGAGTCCATGGGAGCGCGCCCACTTCGAACAACCAGCTCTGTCATGACCCTTGACGGACCATCATCACCCTGGCTTTATGTGTTTGGGCATTGGCGAGAGCGCCAGCCAACTGATGGAAGCGCTCCCACGCTTCCCAGGACTCCACCAGGAATCCGATCAGGACTCCGCCGAGCAAGGCGCCACCCGGGCCCACCCACCCCCACCCGAAGGGACCCGATCGTGCCCCACCTCACGTTCCGCAGACTCCGAACGGCCGCCGCCGCGGCCGCACTCGGCGCCGCGGCCCTCGTCCCCATGGTCGGTGCGCAGACGGCACACGCCGCCGCCACCCACCTGGTCAACCCGTTCGTCGGCGCGACCGGCTACATCAACCCCGACTACACCTCCGAGGTCAGCGCCCAGGCCACCGCCGACGGCGGCACGCTGGGCGCCACGGAGGCCCAGGTCGCGAGCAACTCCACCGCCGTCTGGATGGACCACATCGGCGCCATCGCGGGCGACGGCGGCCGCCTGGGCCTGCGCGCCCACCTCGACCGGGCGCTGGCCCAGTCGGCGAGCAGCAACACCCCGGTGGTCTTCCAGGTGGTCGTCTACGACCTGCCCGGGCGCGACTGCGCCGCGATCGCCTCGAACGGCGAGCTGCCGGCCACCGCGGCCGGGCTGGCGACGTACGAGAGCCAGTACATCGACCCGATCTCGGCGATCCTGGCCGACCCCAAATACGCCTCGCTGCGGATCGCCGCGATCATCGAGCCGGACTCGCTGCCGAACGCGGTGACCAACCAGAACAAGCCGGCCTGCGCCACCGCGACGCCGTTCTACGAGACCGGCGTCGAGTACGCGCTGAACAAGCTGCACCCGATCGGCAACGTCTACGACTACCTGGACATCGGCCACTCCGGCTGGCTCGGCTGGTCGAGCAACATGGTCCCGGCCGGCCAGGAGTACGCCAAGATCGCCAAGGCCACCACGGCCGGCTTCGCCAGCGTGGACGGCTTCATCAGCGACACCGCGAACACCACCCCGCTGAACGAGCCGTTCCTCACCGACCCCGACCTGCAGGTCGGCGGCAAGCCGCTGAAGTCCGCCAACTTCTACCAGTGGAACCCGGACTTCGACGAGTACACCTACGACACCCAGATGTACTCCACCATGGTGTCGAACGGTTTCCCGAGCACCATCGGCTTCCTGGTGGACACCTCGCGCAACGGCTGGGGCGGCAGCGCCCGGCCCACCGGGCTGAACACCAGCCCGACCACCCCCGACGCCTACGTGGCGGCCAACAGGGTGGACCAGCGCCCGTTCCGCGGTGACTGGTGCAACATCAACGGCGCGGGCATCGGCGCCCGGCCGCAGGCCCAGCCGTACGGTGCCGCCAACCCGATCATCGCCTTCCTCTGGGTGAAGCCCCCGGGCGAGTCGGACGGCGACTACCCGAGCGCGACCCACCCGCACGGCGACCCGCACTGCGACCCGAACGGCACCCAGACGGACGGCAACGGCGGCACCTACCCGACCGACTCCCTCGGCACCGCCAACGTCCCGGCCGGCCAGTGGTACGGCGCCGAGTTCCAGCAGCTGGTCCAGAACGCCTACCCGTCCTTCGGCTCCACCGGCGGCGGTGACACCACCCCGCCGAGCACCCCCGCCGGGCTGACCGTCACCGGCACCACCACGAGCAGCGCCTCGCTCTCCTGGACCGCCTCGACCGACAACGTCGGCGTCACCGGCTACAACGTGTACCGCAACGGCACCAAGGTCGCGACCACCAGCACGACCGGCTACACCGACACCGGCCTCGCGCCCGCCACCGCCTACCAGTACACCGTCGCCGCCTACGACGCCGCCGGGAACCTCTCTCCCGCCTCCGCCGCGGTCACCGCGACCACGGCCGGCAGCGGGGGCGGAACCGGAAGTGGCGGCTGCACCGCGACGTACTCTGTGTCCAACGACTGGGGCAGCGGCTTCAACGCCAACGTCACCGTGGCCAACACCGGCAGTGCGGCCACCAAGTCCTGGAAGGTGACCTGGACCTGGGCCGGCAACCAGCAGGTGACCAACGCCTGGAACGCCACCGCCACGCAGACCGGCAGCGCGGTCAGTGCCGCCAACGCGGGCTACAACGGCGCGGTGGCCGTCGGCGGCAGCACCAGCTTCGGCTTCTCGGGCAGCTACTCGGGCAGCAACACCGCCCCGACCCTGACCTGCGCCGCAGGCTGATCCTGCGCCATTCCCCCCACGGGGCCGGCCGGTCCACCCACCGGCCGGCCCCACTCCTCTGTTCACAGGAGCGCTCCCATGAGTCCCCGCACCGTGCTCGTCACGGCCGCGGCGGCCGCCGGCACACTGGCCGCGGCACTGCTGCTGCCCGCCGGCGTGCTACCCGCCGCCGCTGCCAACGGCACTTCCTGCTCAGTCGGTTACAGCACCAACGACTGGGGCAGCGGGTTCACCGCGAACCTCACCATCACCGACACCGGCAGCACCCCCATCAACGGCTGGACCCTCGGCTACACCTACACCGGCAACCAGACCCTCACCAACGGCTGGAACGGCACCTGGACCCAGACCGGCAGCACCATCGCCGTCACCAACCCCGGCTACGCCAGCACCATCAACCCCGGCACCAGCTACACCACCAGCGCCAACTTCAACTACAGCGGCAGCAACACCGCCCCCACCGCCTTCACCGTCAACGGCACCGTCTGCGGCCCCACGTCCACGCCGACTCCCACGCCCACTCCCACGCCCACCCCGTCTGCGTCCGGCACCCCAGCGCCCGGGGGTGCCGCGTCGGCACTGCACGTGGTGGGCAACCACCTCCAGGACGCCACCGGACGGACCGTCACCCTGCACGGCGCCGACCGCTCCGGCGCCGAGTTCGCCTGCGTGCAGGGCAACGGCATCTTCGACGGCCCGGTGGACCAGGCCTCCATCGACGCGATGAAGAGCTGGCACCTCACGGCTGTCCGGATCCCGCTCAACGAGGACTGCTGGCTCGGCCTGCCGAACGTCCAGGCGGCCTACGCCGGCTCCACCTACATCAACGCGATCAAGTCCTACGTGCAGCTCCTGCACCAGAACGGCCTGAACACCATCCTGGACCTGCACTGGACGGACGGCGCCTACACCGGCAACGCCTCGGCCTGCACCTCCGCCACCGCGACCTGCCAGAAGCCGATGCCCGATGCCGCCAACGCGATCCCGTTCTGGCGCTCGGTGGCCGCCACCTTCAAGGGCGACGACGCGACCGTCTTCGACCTGTTCAACGAGCCCTACACCTCCCGCGCGACCGGCAGCGAGGCCAGCGGCTGGGCCTGCTGGCGCGACGGCGGCAGCTGCCCGGGCATCGGCTACCAGGTGGCCGGCATGCAGTCGATGGTGGACGCGGTGCGGGGCACCGGCGCGGACAACGTGCTGATGCTCGGCGGGATCGAGTGGGCCAACGACCTCACCCAGTGGCTGGCCTACGAACCGACCGACCCGCTGCACCAGTTGGCCGCCTCCTGGCACTCCTACAACTTCAACGCCTGCTCCTCGTCCAGCTGCTGGGACAGCCAGATCGGGCCCGTCGCGGCAGCCGTGCCGGTGATCACCGGCGAGCTCGGCGAGAACGACTGCGGGCAGGGCTACCTGGACTCACTGCTGCCCTGGCTGGACCAGCACGGGGTCTCCTACCTCGCGTGGGCCTGGAACACCTGGGACTGCTCCAGCGGCCCCGCGCTGATCTCGGCCTACGACGGCACGCCGACCGCCTTCGGGGCGGGCTACCGGGCCCACCTCGCCGCGCTCGGCTGACCCCGCCGCTGACCCCGCCGCCGGCCGCACTGCCGGGCGGGCTGCCGGGCGCCTCTCAGGGCGCCCGGCACTTCGCCATGCCCGGGACTCCGCCGCATCCGGCCGGCTCCGGCCCCCGACCGTCACGACGAGTCCCTCACCACCAGCTCCGTCGCCAGCACCAACTGCCGCCTGGCCCGGGTCGGTTGGGCAATCTCCTCGAGCAGCAGCCGAGCCATCGAGCGGCCCATCTCCTGGGTCGGCTGGCGCACGCTGGTCAGCGGCGGGTCGGTGTGCCGGGCCACGATCGAGTCGTCGAATCCCACCAGCGCGACATCGTCCGGCACCCGCCGCCCGGCCGCCCGGAGCACCTGGAGCGCACCTGCCGCCATCACGTCCGAGGCGCAGAAGAGCCCGTCCAACTCGGGTGCGCGCGAGAGCAGGTCGGTCATCGCGGCCCGGCCGCCGTGCTCGGTGAAGTCCGCCACGGCGACCAGTTCCGACGGCATCCGCTCGGCCGCCGAGTCCGTCCGGGCCTCCTCCGCGAGAGCGGCGCGATAGCCCGCCAGTCGCGCCTCCGCGCCCTCCAGGTCGAGCGGCCCGGTGATCGTGGCGATCCGCCGGCAGCCGCGCCGCAACAGGTGCCGCACGGCCATCCGGGCCCCGCCCGCGTTGTCCGCCGCCACGTAGCTCAGCGGCTCGTGCTCACCGCGCCGCCCCGCCAGCACCGCCGGGATGCCCAGCTGCTCCAGCACCCCCGGCAGCGGATCGTCGCGGTGCACCGCCACCAGCAGCACCCCGTCCACCCGGTGCGCCCGCAGATAGGCGGAGAGGCGGTCCCGCTCCCGCTGGTTGCGCACCAGCATCAGCAGCAACTGCATGTCGGTGTCGGCGAGTTCGGCCGACACCCCGCTGATGATGTCCGCGAAGTACGGCTCCGAGAAGAGCCGCGTCTCCGCCTCGGGCACCACCAGCGCGATCGCGTCCGTCCGCGAGGTGACCAGCGTGCGCGCCGCCAGGTTGGGGACGTAGCCCAGCTCGGCCACCGCCCGCTCCACCGCCGCCCGCGCCCGGTCACTCACCCGCGGCGACCCGTTGATCACCCGGGACACCGTGCCCCGGCCGACACCGGCGAGCGCGGCCACCTCCTCAAGGGTCGGCCGGGGGCGGGGATCCCCCCGATCCGCCTTGGCGGGGCGCGGTGGGGTGGCGGTCATCGGCGGCCTCGTCGGCTGCGGGCCGTCCGTCGGCCTTGTCTGCTGCGGATCATCTGCCGGCCTCTCCGGTGCTGCTCATCGGTGTCCTGACTCGCGAGAGTACCGCCGGTCGGGGCGAGGGTACCGCCGGTCGGGGCCAACTCCACCAGGACACGCATCGGTTACATCCAAGCCTCCCCCTTGACACAGATCGCCGCCAGGCCGCACCCTTCCGGCAGGCACTGGGAGCGCTCCCACAGACCGACAGTACTGCACCGAAGAGCCCACCGAACGGCCGCACCGAGTACAACTCCGGTACGGCGGCCCCGAAGGAGCCCCTGTGCACCAGACTCGAACCACCCGCCCCCGCAGATCCGCCCTCCTCGGGCCGGCTGCGCTGGCCGCCGCCGCGCTACTGCTGGCCGGCTGTTCCTCCAGCGGTGGCGGCTCCCCCGCCGCTGCCGACTCCAGCCAGAAGATCACCCTGACCGTGGGCGACTTCGGCACCTTCGGCTACAAGGAGGCCGGCCTCTTCGACGCCTACATGGCGGCCCACCCGAACATCACCATCAAGGAGGACACCACCACCGCCGAGGCCGACTACTGGACCGCGCTCCAGACCCACCTGGCGGCGGGCAGCGGCATGGACGACGTGCAGGCCCTGGAGGTCGGCCGGATCGCCCTGGCCACCTCGGACGCGCTGAGCAGCGCCTTCGTCGACCTCTCCAAGGCGCCCGGTGTCAGCAAGGGCGACTACCTCCCCTGGAAGTGGCAGCAGGCGACCACCGCCGACAACCGCACCATCGGGCTCGGCACCGACGTCGGCCCGATGGCCATCTGCTACCGGCAGGACCTCTTCCAGGCCGCCGGCCTGCCCAGCGACCCGGCCGCCGTCAGCGCGCTCTGGGCCGGCGACTGGTCCAAGTACGTCGAGCAGGGCAAGGCGTTCCAGGCCAAGGCGCCCAAGGGAACCTACTTCATGGACACCGCCACCGGCCTGTTCAACGGCGTGGTCTCCTCCTCCGCCCAGCAGTACTACAAGGGCGGCAAGCTCGACTACAAGGACTCACCGAGCGTCAAGTCCGCCTGGAGTCTGGCGATGCAGGCCGACTCGGCCGGACTATCCGAGGGCCTCAAGGAGTTCGACCCGCCGTGGCAGACCGCCTTCGCGCAGTCCACCTTCGCCACCACGATCTGCCCGTCCTGGCAGCAGGCCAACATCCAGAAGTTCTCGGGCACGGCCAACGCCGGCAAGTGGAACATCGCCCAGGCTCCCGCGGCCGGCGACTGGGGCGGGTCGTTCCTGAGCGTGCCGAGCTCCGGCAAACACCAGGCGGCGGCGGAAGCGCTGGTGGCCTGGCTGACCGCCCCCGAGCAGCAGGCGAAGGTCTTCCAGGCAGTCGGCAACATCCCGTCCAACCAGGGCGCGTACTCGCTGAGCCAGCTGACCGACTACAAGAGCACGTACATCGGCCCGAACGCCCCCACCGGCCAGATCTTCTCTGCCGCGGCCAAGGCGATCCAGCCGGCCGAGACCGGGCCGCACGCCGGTGACCTGCAGAACGACTTCAGCAACGGGATCCTGCTGGTCGAGCAGAACCACAAGAGCGCGACCGACGCTTGGAACACCACGGTCCAGCAGATCGACAGCAGCATCCAGTGATCCGACCTCCCGGGGCCGGACTGCCGCCCGCCCGGCCCCGGGACCGACTCCACGGAAGGAAGACACCCGTGGTCACCCCGACCGAGGACCGGCGCCGCCAGGCGTGGCGCAGCCGGCTCTATCGCTGGGACAGCAAGGGCTCGCCCTACGCGTTCGTCGCACCGTTCTTCGTCGTCTTCGCCGCCTTCGGGCTCTTCCCGCTGCTGTACACCGGCTGGCTCTCGCTGCACCAGGTGAGCCTCTACAACGTCAACCAGGCGCGCTGGGTGGGCCTGCAGAACTACACCGACCTGTTCACCGGCGCGCCCAGCCGGTTCTTCTGGAACGCGCTGCGCAACACCGTCACGCTCGGCGCGCTCTCCACCGTTCCGCAGCTGGCGATGGCCATCGGGCTGGCCCATCTGCTCAACTACCGCTTGCGCGGCCGCGGTTTCCTGCGCACGGCGCTGCTCGCGCCGTACGCGACCTCGGTGGCCGCCGCCACGCTGGTGTTCGCGCTGATCTTCAGTCCCGAGGGCGGGATGGCCAACTGGTTCATCCACCTGCTCGGCTTCGCCCCCGTCAACTGGGAGGCCGGCAAGTGGACTTCACAGTTCGCCATCGCCACCATCGTGACCTGGCGGTGGACCGGCTACAACGCGCTGATCTACCTGACCGCGATGCAGGCGGTGCCGGGCGAGCTGTACGAGGCGGCTGCCATCGACGGCGCGAGCCGGCTGCGCCAGTTCTGGCACGTGACGGTGCCGGCGCTCCGGCCGACGATCCTGTTCACCGTGGTGATCTCCACCATCGGTGCCACCCAACTCTTCGGTGAGCCCTTCCTGTTCGGCGGCCAGAGCGGCCACCAGGGCGGTGCCGACAACCAGTACGAGACCCTCGGTGTGCTGATGTACGACCAGGGATTCCACAACAGCATGCTGGGCCGGGCCTCGGCGGTGGCCTGGACGATGTTCGCGCTGCTCCTGCTGCTCGGCCTGGTCAACGCCCTGATCGCCCGTCGGCTGCGGCGGTCGCAGTGACACATCCCCCACAAGGAGTGTCCCCACGAGGAAAGGTGTGGCGAACCATGGCCCGAGCCGGGCGCACCCACCACGCCGGCCCGGTCACCTACGCGGTGCTGGCGCTGGCCGCGCTGGCATCGCTCTTCCCGCTCTACTGGACGCTGGTGGCCGCCTCCACCGACGCCCACCGGGTGGTCTCCAGCCCGCCGCCGCTGGTCCCCGGCGCGAACCTGTTCCGGAACCTCTCCTACGTCTGGCACCACGCGGGCGGCCGGGGCATGGGCCCGGCGCTGCTCAACTCCACGCTGGTCGCGAGCTCGGTGACCCTCGGCACCGTGCTCTTCTCGGTGCTGGCGGGATTCGCCTTCGCCAAACTGCGGTTCGCCGGGCGGGGTGTCCTGATGGGCCTGCTGGTGGCCACCCTGGCGGTCCCCGCGCAACTGAGCGTGGTGCCGCTGTTCATCCTGATGCGGCAACTGGGCTGGGGCAACCACCTGCAGGCGCTGATCATGCCCACGCTGGTCACCGCGTTCGGCGTCTTCTTCATGCGTCAGTACCTGGTCCAGGCGTTGCCGACCGAGCTGCTGGAGGCGGCCCGCACCGATGGCGCCAACTCGCTGCGGGTGGTCTGGCACGTGGTGCTCCCGATCGCCCGTCCGGCGATGGCGGTCCTGGGCATGCTGACCTTCGTCCAGTCCTGGAACGACTTCCTGTGGCCGATCATCGCGATGAACGGCGCGACCAACCCGACCGTGCAGGTGGCACTGGCCGGCCTCGGCACCGGCTGGTCCACCGACTGGTCGGTCATCATGGCCGGAGCACTGATCGGCACCCTGCCGCTGTTGCTGGTGTTCGTCCTGTTCGGCCGTCAGATCGTGGGCGGCATCACCCAGGGCGCCGTGAAGGGCTGACCCGCCGTTGCTCCCCCCTCCTTCTGTTGCGCCCTACCTCTACTGCCCCCTACTTCGTTGGGAGCTCTCCACATGACCTTGGCATCCCGCAGCACCGATCGTGCCGACTCCCCGCGGCGGCAGCCGCCACCGCAGGTCTTCCCGCCCGGCTTCCGCTGGGGTGCCGCCACCGCGGCCTACCAGGTGGAAGGCGCCGTCCGGGAGGACGGACGGACGCCGTCGATCTGGGACACCTTCAGCCACACCCCCGGCCGGGTGGCCGACGGCCACACCGGCGACCTGGCCACCGACCACTACCACCGGTTCCGCGAGGACGTCGCCCTGATGGCCGAACTCGGCCTCAAGGCCTACCGGTTCTCGATCTCCTGGCCGCGGGTCCAGCCGACCGGCCGCGGTCCGGCACTGGAAGCCGGCCTGGACTTCTACCGGCGGCTGACCGACGAGCTGCTCGCACACGGGATCCAGCCGGTGGCCACGCTCTACCACTGGGACCTGCCACAGGAGTTGGAGGACGCGGGCGGCTGGCCGGTGCGGGCCACCGCCGAGCGGTTCGGTGACTACGCCCGACTCGCGGCCGAGGCCCTGGGCGACCGGGTGCCGGTGTGGACCACGCTCAACGAGCCGTGGTGCTCGGCCTTCCTCGGCTACGGCTCCGGCGTGCACGCGCCGGGCCGCACCAGTGCGGCCGACGCGCTGCGTGCCGCGCACCACCTCAACCTGGGCCACGGCCGGGCGGTGGCCGCGCTGCGCGCCGCGCTGCCGAGCTCCGCCGAGCTCTCCATCAGCCTGAACCTGCACCAGGTGCGGGCCCTGACGGACGCTCCCGACGACCTCGACGCGGCCCGGCGGATCGACGCCGTGGGCAACCGGATCTTCACCGGCCCGCTGCTGCACGGGGGCTACCCCGCGGACCTCAAGGCCGACACCGCGCACCTGGTGGACTGGGAGCAGCTGGTGCAGCCGGCCGACGAGGAGGCGATCGGCGCGCCGATCGACCTGCTGGGACTGAACTACTACACCCCGACCCTGGTCTCGGCGGCACGGGAGGGAGCCGGCAGCAGCGCCCACGACGCGCACGGCAACAGCGAGCACTCGCCCTGGCCGGGCGCGGAGCAGGTGCTGTTCCACCTGCCGCCGGGCGAGACCACCGCGATGGGCTGGTCGATCGACCCGACCGGCCTGTACGACCTGATCACCGCCACCGCCCGCGCCAAACCGGGCCTGCCGCTGCTGGTCACCGAGAACGGCGCCGCCTTCGAGGACACCGTCGCCGCCGACGGCACGGTGCACGACCCGCAGCGGATCGCCTACCTGCACGCCCACCTGGCCGCCGTGCACCGGGCGATCGCGGACGGCGCGGACGTGCGCGGCTACTTCCTCTGGTCGCTGCTCGACAACTTCGAGTGGTCCTACGGCTACCACAAGCGGTTCGGCGCGGTCTATGTGGACTACCCGACCCAGCGCCGGATCCCCAAGTCCAGTGCCGCCTGGTACGCCCGCACCCTGCGGGCCAACGCGCTGGAGGCACTGACGGAGTAGGGCCATGGCAGCGCAGGACAGGACAGGACAGCGCAGGGCAGGGCAGCGCAGGGCATCGCAGGCCTAGCGGCCGGGGTCGGTGGCCGTCGCGGTGGCGTGGTGGGCACAGGAAAGCGCGACGGTGAGGGGCCAGAGGGACTGGGTGGCGGTGACCAGGCGTTCGGCGATGCCGGCCGGGCCGTGGGCGCGCAGGGCGAGGAGGAACCAGGCGGCGCCGGCCAGCATGGCGACCGTCACCAGGAGTGAGGGGGTCAGACGCAGTGCCCAGGGGGCGGCGCGGGTGGTGGCGGCGGCCAGGCAGGGCCAGACGCAGAGGAGGGCGAAGCCGGCGCCGGTGACCACGCCGTGGCGCAGCGAGCCGCCGTGGGCCGGGGTCGGGGAGAGGGCGACCAGGATCGACGCCACGCCGCCGCCGGCCAGGGCGACCCGGCCTGCCGTGGCGGCTGGGCGCAGGCCGAGGGCGGTGATCAGGTGGCAGGCGCCGAGGGTGGCCAGCGCGGCCACCATCAGCCACTGACCAGGGGCGCCGTCGGCCTCCAGGGAGCTGATCGTCTGGGTGGCCGGGTCGTAGCCGGGGCCCTGGACCAGGCCGGCCGCGATCCAGCCGGCGATCAGCACGGCGGGCGCGCAGGCGGCCGACAGCAGGGCCCACCACGGGACGGTGCGCATCGGACCCCCGTAGCTCTCCGCTGTTCCGCGCGGGTCGTGGCGGACCGGCGCCATTGCCGGCCCCGGCCCCGGCCCCGGGGGCTCAGGCCGCCTCGGCACTGACCCGGCCGGACTTGACCGCGTCCACCAGGGCCTGGTGGTCGCGTTCGTTCTGGTCGGCGTAGGCCTCGGCGAAGGTGACCAGTGCGCGGTCGAAGACGTCGCCGTTCCCGAGGTAGGCGGCGATCGCGATCCGGTCGCCGGACCTGGCGTGGGCGCGGGCCAGCGTGGCACCGCAGAGTTCGCCGAACAGGCCCATGCCCTGCGGGATCATCTGCGAGGGATCCACGATGCCCTTCCAGTCGCGCAGTTGGCGCACGTAGAAGTCGCGGTCGCGGCCGTCGGCCCCGATCACGTGCTCCCAGCCGAGGAAGATGTCGCTCGCGGCCTGCATCAACCGCTGCCCGGCGACCACCCGTTCGCCCTGGGTCGGGTACTCGCTGGCGCCCGCGAAGGGGGCCAGTACCGAGGTGTCGGCCTCCTTCGCCTGCAGGAAGAGCGGGTCCGTGCCGTCGCGGCCGAGCAGCAGGATGATCCAGCAGCGGGTGCCGACGCTGCCGACGCCGACCACCTTGCGGGCCATGTCGACGACGCCGAACTGCCCGAGCAGGTGCCGTCGGTCCGACTGGAGGGTGCGCCGGTAGCGTTCGATCAGCTCGTTGAGCTGCCCCGCGACCACCGCGCGCTGCGTGTCGGTGAAGAGCTCGGCGATCGGCACGACCAGCGGCGGCGTGGAGACGATCCGGCGTTCGCCGTTGACCACTTCGGTGAGCTTCTCGAAGGCCTGGAGACTGTCCCGCCCGCGCGCCTTCGTCAGCGCCTCGGAGAGCTTCTTGCGGCCGCGCTTCTGCAACTCGCCTGCCGCCACTGCCTCCAGTGTCTGAGCGTCGGCGCGGGCGTACCAGACGGCGAGGTTCGACAGCTCGGCGAAGCCGTGCATCTTCTCGCGGTACGAGCGCACGGTGGCGAGCACGATCTCGGCGCGCTCCCGGGTCGAGAAGCCGTTCTCCCGGGCGGCGATGACCATGCTGGTGGCGAGCCGCTTGACGTCCCACTCCCAGGGCCCGGGCAGCGTCTCGTCGAAGTCGTTGATGTCGAAGAGCAGGTTCCGCTCCGGCGAGGCCAGCAGACGGAAGTTCAACATGTGTGCGTCACCGCAGAGTTGGGCGTACAGGCCGGAGCTCCGGGTGCGTGCCAGGTCGCCCGCCATGATCGCGGCAGCGCCCCGGTAGAAGCGGAACGGCGACTCCGTCATCCGGCCGTAGCGGATCGGCACCAGCTCCGCCACCCGCGCGGCGGACTGCTCCTCGATGACGGAGACCGGGTCCGTCCGGTCCGGTGGCAACGGCAGCTCGGCGTGGCTGGACCTGGGGGCGTCCGCCCGGGCCGCCCGCCCGCGCGCCGCGCGCTCATCGGGGGACGGCCGCCGGACGCCGTGCGGGGAAAGATCCGCGATACGAGTCATCGGAGAACCTCCTGACCGTGGAACCGGCGCTCGTCATTCCATGCTGCGCGCCACCGGCACGATGCGCGCACCGGGGTGGTCGGTGATATCACGGTTTCTAGGGCAGTCGGCTTTTCGCACGACTTCGCACGGGGGTGCCGGAGTCTGGACTGCCGTGCCAACCGTACGGAGTGCAGAACGGAGTGCAGAAATGTACGACCTGCTGGCGAAGACGGACTATCCGCTGCTGGACATCTTCTGGACCATGCTGTGGTTCTTCCTGTGGATCATCTGGCTGATCCTGCTGTTCCGGGTCATCACCGACATCTTCCGGGACCCCGAGATGCACGGCTGGGGCAAGGCGGGCTGGCTGGCCCTGGTGATCCTGCTGCCGTATCTCGGCGTCCTGGTGTACCTGATCGCCCGCGGCCGCTCGATGGCCGAGCGCGAGGTCAAGTCGGCGCAGGAGCGCGAGTCGGAGTTCAAGGCGTACGTCCGCGATGCCGCCTCGGAAGGGGGCCAGGGCGGGGGCGGCCAGGGCAACCAGGCCGACCAGCTCGCGAAGATCGCCGAGCTGAAGGAGAAGGGCCATCTGACCGAGGAGGAGTACCAGCAGGCGAAGGCCAAGATCCTCGCCTGACGGAGAAACCCGCTGACTCCTCGGTGGGCTGCCGTCACTTGACCGGCGGGCCGGTGCGGGGCCGGGGCGCCGGGTCGAGGGAGACGACGATGTCCCCCGGCCCGGGCACCGGGCGGCCACCGCCGGTCACCGGGTCGAGCCGGCCGTCGGGGCGCACCACGAAGAGCAGGTCGTGCCCGAGCAGCTCGGGCAGCTCGCGCAGCTGCCCGGGTGGCTCGGGCGACTCGGCCGACCCCGGCCGGGGCTGCGGCGCCGAGCCGCTGCGCGACGACGCCGGCGCCGGCCTGGTAGCGGCGGGCCAGCTCCGGCCCGGTCAGCCCCGCGCCGAAGAGCACGTCGGCGCCCAGGAACGGCGCCACCACGCCGTGGCTGTCGGCCGGCGGCCCGAGCCGGTAGACCGCCGGCTCCGCGCCGGACTGGAGGAACTCCGAGGCCAGCGCGTTGAAGTCGTCCTCCGCGGTGAGCAGCAGCACGGCGGTGATGCCGGACAGTTCCGCGCCCTCGCCGGTGGCCGCCGCGAGCAGCTCGCCGGGCGCCAGCTCCAGGCCCGCCTGCTCGATCCGCTCCCGCTGCGCCTCGCGGCCCGCCCACATCAGCACGTCCAGACCGGCCGCCCGCAGCGCCCGGCCGAGGTCGACCACCCACGGCTCGCCACCGACCAGCAGCGGCCGGGACCGGGCCGGACGGACGACGCCGAGGCGGCGCGCCACCGGGCCTGCGGTCAGCCCGTACAGCGTCACCGTCGCGACGATGACCACGAACACGGCCGGCAGGATCTTCTGGGCGCCGCCGATCCCCCGCTCCACCAGCGCGGCCGAGAAGGTCGAGGCGGTCGCGGCCGCGACGATGCCGCGCGGGGCCATCCAGCCGACGAAGGCACGCTCCTGCCTCGGCAGGTCGGTGCCGAGCGCGGACAGCGCCGCCACCAGCGGCCTGGCCACGATCACCAGGACGGCCGACAGGCCGAGCGCGGGCAGCAGCAGGTGCGCCAGCGACTTCGGGGTGACGGTCGCCGAGATCGAAACGAAGAGCACCCCGAGGATCAGCGTCACCAGGGTCTCCAGGAACGGCCGGCGCACCGGCACGTCGAAGCTCGGCAGATTGGCGACGGCGAGTCCCATGATGACCGAGGAGATCAGGCCCGAATCGTCCCTGATCACGTCACAGGCCGCCGCCACCGCGACCACCACGGCGAGCTGCGCCGCCGTGCCGAGCACCTCGCCCAGGGCGAGCCGGCTCAGCAGCAGCCACAGCACCGCGCTGCCGATCGCCCCGCCGGCCAGGCCGATCCCCACGCTGCCCAGGAACTGGGTGACGCCACCGCCGAGGTGGCGCCCGTGGCTCGCGTCGATCGCGTGGAACACCAGCGCGCCCAGGATCCCGCCGACCGGATCGATCAGCGAGCCCTCCCAGATCAGGATGTGCTGCAGCCGGTCCTTCGGCCGCACGAAGCCGAGCAGCGGGCCCACCACGGTCGGCCCGGAGACCACCAGGATCACGCCGAGCATCAGCGCCGCCCGGCCGCTCAGGCCGAGCAGCGGCTTCGCGACGACGGTGGCGATCGCCCAGCTGAGCAGCACACCGATCCCGATCAGCCGGATCACCACCCGGCGGGTGTGTCCGGTCAGCTTCTCCAGGTCGAGCCCGAGCCCCGCGTCGTAGAGGATCACCGCCACGGCGAGCGAGACGAGCGGCGAGAACGCGGTGCCGAGCAGCCGCTGCGGATCGACGTCCTGGGTCAGCGCGCCGGCGGCGAAGCCGACCGGCAGCAGGATGATCAGCGCGGGGATCCGCAGCACGCTCGCCAGGATCTGCGACCCCACGGAGAGCAGCAGGATCAGGCCCACGCCGATCAGGACCTGGTTCGCCGTCATCTGGTCACCCTTGTCATCCTTGTCATCCGGTCGGCTGTGTCATCGGGTCTGCTCCCGGCGGCAGGCCGTTCTCACGCGATCAGCTCGTAGCTGCTCCGGCCGACCAGCCAGAGGCCGATCAGCAGCGACAGCGCGATGACCAGCTGGTTCTGGTGCTCGGTGAGGGCCCGGCGCAGCCTGGCGAGCCGGGTCTGGGTGGCGACCGGCGAGAGGGCCGCGGAGAGCTGCATCGCGAGCAGGCTCGCCGAGGCGAGCAGACAGAAGAGGACCAGTGCCAGCGCGGAGCCGGCGCCGGAGACCTTGGCCTCCACCACGGTCGCGGCCCCTGCGGCGACGAGTCCCCAGGGCTGGAGCAGCACCGCGAGCACGGCCGCGCTCCAGACGGAGGCCCGAGCCGGATGCCGCCTCGGCAGCCAGGCCGGGCGCCAGTGCGGGCGGGACGGCTCGCGGTTCGGCTGGGCCGGCTGGGACGGCTGGGACGGCTGGGACGGCTGACGGAGCCGGCGCCACCGGTAGCCGGCGAAGGCGACCAGCCCGACGCCGACGGCCAGCTTGACGGCCAGCGCCCCCGTGCCCGGCGCGCCGTGCGGGGCGGGCGGCTTGCCCCCGGTGAACAGCACGACAGCGGTGACCACGACGGCCAGGCAGCCGAGCCAGGCGGACACGAACACCAGGCCCTTGCGCAGGCCCCGCTCCGCCGACAGCAACAGGATGAACGCGGTGATCGGCACCGGCTCCAGGGTGATCGCCAGACCGATCAGCGCCAGGTCGAGGTTCATCGGCCCACGGCCCGGCACCGCTGCGGGCTCTGCTGCATGCACGGCCTCCTCGATCCGGCGGAGCCGGCCACCCGGGACACCGGGCAGCCTGCGGACGAACGCGGGTCGAATCAAGCGAGACACGATCAGGGCGCCGGAAGTGGGTGCCGGGTTCGCCCGTTCGGACACCGCGGGCGGCCGCCTGCTCGACATGCACCGCCCTGCGCGCGGTGATGCAATGACTTCGGGGGCGCCGGCCGCGGAAAAGCGCGCGGCCGGGAAGTGCGTGCCCGTGCCCGAGTAGTGCGTGGCCGAATCACGCGAGGAGTCGACGTGAGTGACGAGATCAGCGGCATCAGCGACGACGTTGACATGGACGACGAAGTCGACGAGATGGGCCCGATCGATTACCTGGTCGTCGAATTTCCGGGCAGCCGGATGACCGGTGAGGGGCTGCCCCTGCTCGTCGATCTGGTGGATCGGGGAATCATCCGCATTCTCGACCTGGTCTTCGTGAAGAAACTGCCGGACGGATCGGTCGTCGGCCTGGAGATCAGCGATCTCACCGGGGACGGCTCCATCGACCTGAGCATCTTCGAGGGCGCCGCCTCCGGCCTGCTCGGTGAGGACGATCTCGCCGAGACGGGCGCAGCCCTGGAGCCCGGCAGCTCGGCCGGCATCGTGGTCTACGAGAACCTCTGGGCGGCCCCGCTCGCCGCGGCCCTGCGGCGCGGCGGCGCCCAGCTGGTGGCCGGCGGGCGACTGCCGGTCGAGGAGGTGCTCGCCTCGCTGGAGGCCGCCGAGGCCGGGGCCTGACCGGGACCGGTCCGTTCCAGTACCGACGTGGAAGGTGAACGACATGCCAGGACTCCTTCGAGGTGTCGCCCGCACCGCAGTGGTCGCCGGGACGGCGACCGCGGTCTCCAACCGGGTGTCGCGCCGGCAGGCGGGGCGCTGGGCGGAGCAGGAGCAGCAGCAGGCCGCCGCGGCGCCGGTCTACGCGGCACCGGCCGCTCCGCCGCCTGCCGCGCCCGTGGCGGCGACCAGTATGGACAGCAAGATCGCGCAGTTGAAGGACCTCGGTGACCTGAAGACCCAGGGCCTCCTCAGCGAGGCGGAGTTCGAGGCGCAGAAGAAGCAGATCCTCGCCTCCTGAACAACCGGCGAGCGCGCTCCCGGGCGCGGACCTGAGCTCGGACCTGAGCGCGGGCCCGGGTCCGGGCGCGAACGCGTGCGCGGACCCCGGCGCGGAGCAGGGCGAAATGCGGAGGAAAAGGGCAGCCGACTGGCACCATCGACCGAGACCCGGGCACCCGGCCGGGGCTAGGAGGCAAGCCTGATGTCAGCGGACGAGTCGGCGCCGGACCAGTCGGCAGGCGATCCGTCCCCACCGGCCCGCGAAGCGGCGGCCTCCGGGCCCCCGGGCTCAGGACCCCAGAGCGCAGGGCCGGCGGCCGCCGATCCGTTCGCGCCGCTGCGGGCCAAGGGCTACCCGGTGCTCCTGGTGATCGCCGCCGTGCTCGGCGTCGTCCTCTCCGCCGCCGCCTACGGATTCCTCCAGCTCACGACGCACCTGCAGCGGGCGCTCTACAGCGACCTCCCCCAGGGCCTCGGCTTCCACGGCGTGCCCGCCTGGTGGCCGGTGCCACTGCTCGGGGTGGCGGGCCTGCTGGTCGCGGTGACCGTCCGCTACCTGCCCGGCAACGGCGGTCACCAGCCGGCCGAGGGCTTCAAGGCCGGGGGCGGCACCGCCCCGGCCGCCGAGCTCCCGGGCATCCTGATCGCCGCAGTCGTCTCGATCGGCTTCGGCGCGGTGATCGGGCCCGAGGCGCCGCTGATCGCGCTCGGCGGCGGCCTGGCCGTCTACGCCGTCCGGCTGATCAAACCGGACCTGGATGCGAAGACGCTGGCGGTGATCGGCGCGGCCGGGAGCTTCGCCGCGATCAGCGCACTGCTCGGATCACCGCTGATCGGCGCGTTCCTGCTGATGGAGGCGTCCGGGCTCGGCGGCGCGATGCTCGACGTCGTGCTCGTGCCCGGACTGCTGGCCGCCGGGGTCGGCTCGCTCGTCTTCACCGGGCTCGGCGACTGGGCCGGGTTCGGCGTCGGCACGCTGACGATCCCCAGCCTGCCCGCGGTGAGCCGCCCGGACCTCGGTCAGTTCGGCTGGGCGCTCGCCATCGGGGTCGCGGCGGCGTTCGCCGGCAGCGCCGTGCAGCGCCTCGCGCTCTTCCTCCAGCCGAGGGTGAACCGCCGCCGCCTGCTGCTGACGCCGCTGGCCGGCCTGGCGGTGGCGGGGCTCGCGGTCGGGTACGCCGAGGGCGTCGGGAAGCCCGCCTCCGACGTCCTCTTCTCCGGTCAGGCCGCGCTGCCGAACCTGCTGGTCCAGCACGCGAGCTACTCGGTGGGGGCGCTGGCGCTGCTGCTGGTGTGCAAGTGGCTCGGCTACGCGGCGTCGCTGGCGTCGTTCCGGGGTGGGCCGATCTTCCCCGCGCTGTTCCTGGGGGCCGCGGGCGGGATCCTCCTCTCGCACCTGCCCGGGCTGCCGTTCGTGGCCGGCGCCGCGATCGGCATGGGGGCGCTGTCGGTCGCGGTGCTCAAGCTGCCGATGACCTGTGTGCTGCTCGCCACGCTGCTGCTGGGCTCGGACGGGGTGACGGTGATGCCGCTGGTGATCGTGGCGGTCGTGGTCTGCCACGTCACCGTGTCCCGGCTCACCCCTCCCCCGGCGGCGGCGCGCCGGGCAACGGCTCCGGCTCCGGCACCGGCACCGGCCGGCTGACCCGGCGTCAGTCGGCTGCGCGGCGTCACCGACGGGCGGCGGCGGCCCGGAGCACGAAGTCGGAGACCAGCTCGGCCATCCGCTGCTGGTGGTCGACGATGAAGAAGTGCCCGCCGGAGAGCACTTCGAGCTCGAACTCGCCCTCGGTGTGCCCGCTCCACGCCTTGACCTCGTCGACGCCCGTCCACGGGTCGGCGTCGCCGGTGACGGCCAGCACGGGGCTGCTCAGCACGGGGCCGCTCAGCCCGGGGGCGGCCGGCTCGCAGCGGTAGCGCTCGACGGCGGTGTAGTCGCTGCGCACGGCGGGCAGCACCATCCGCAGGATCTCCTCGTCGGCCAGCAGACTCGCGTGCGTGGCGCTGAGTTCGCGCAGCTCGTCGATCAGGCCGGCGTCGTCGCGCAGGTGCACGGTGCCCTCGACGTGGATCGACGGCGCGCGCCGGCCGGAGACGACAACCGCCAGCGGCGGACGGCCGGCGGCCTCCAGCCGGCGGGCGACCTCGAACGCGAGGACGGCGCCCATGCTGTGGCCGTAGAGCGCGAGCGGGGCATCGCCCGGCAGGGCCTGGTGGATCCGGTCGGCGTACTCGGCCAGGTCCTCGATCCGCGGTTCGTCGCGCCGGTCCTGCCGGCCCGGGTACTGGAGCGTCAGGACGTCCAGCCGCGGGGCGAGGGCCGCCGAGAACGGGCGGAAGAAGCTCGCCGAGCCGCCGGCGTGCGGCAGCACGACCAGGCGCGGGGCGCCCGGGTCCGCCGGGTGGAAGCGACGGATCCAGCGGGGGTCGCCGAGGGCGGCCTCGGTCATCTTCTGATGTCCTTTCAGGGGTGTTTCCGGAGCGCGGCGCGCGGCCGCCACAGGGCAGCCGCGCGCCGGACAGGATCAGGGCGTGCGGAGCTGGTCAGCCGGCCGCCACGGCGGTCGACTGGAGCAGGCTGGCCAGCACCTTCGGCAGTTCGGAGGCCTGCTCGGCGGTCTGCGCCCGCCAGGCCACGTGCGCGTCGGGCCGGACCAGCACGCAGCCGTCCGCCTCGACCTCGCGCAGCCGCGCCCAGCTGCCGTACGGGTCGCGCAGGCCCTCGGCGGTGCCGATGGTGCGGACCGTCACCTCGACGCCGGTGAGCCGGGCCGCCTCGCGGGCCGCCTCGTGCCAGGCTTCGCCGCCGCGGCCGGTCAGCAGCACGAAGCGGCCGCGGCCGACGACGTCGAGCGTCGAGCAGCGGCGCAGCCCGTCCTCCAGCCAGGCGTGCGGCAGCCGCGCGCCGGGCCAGGTGGTGGCCTGGTAGTAGAGCTCCGGGTCCTTGTCCTGGGTCGGCTCGGGGGTGCCGTCGTCGAACCGGGCGCCGGCTCGGTAGCGGTAGCCGATCTCGACGCCGTGCGCGTTCACCTGGTAGTTGATCGCGTCGGTCGCCGCGGCCAGCGCCGTGCGCCGGGCCTCGGCCGCCTCGGTGTCGGCGGTGAGGCCGCGCAGCAGCTCCCACTGCTCCTCGGCGCTCTGGTCGGCGGTGAAGCCGAGCGCGCCGGGGATGCCGAGGAAGTCGAGCATGCTGCGCACCGCCCGGTCCACGATCTGCGCGCCGACCGGCACCCGCTCGCTCTGGTACGTCTCCAGCAGCGCCGGCCCGGCCGCGCCGTCCAGCACCAGCTTGAGCTTCCAGGCGAGGTTGAAGGAGTCGGCGATCGCCGAGTTGAGGCCCAGGCCGTTGGTCGGCGGCATCTGGTGCACCGCGTCGCCGACGCAGAACACCCGGCCGTCGAAGTTGCGCGGGGCGACGACCGCGTTGACCTCCCACGGCGAGACGTTCTTGATCTTGATCTCGACGGACGGGTCACCGATGCTCTCGCGGATGTGCGCGAGGATCTCCTCGTGGTCCTCCCGGTCGAACTCCGCGCCGTGGTCCAGGAACCGGAGGTAGACCCACTCGTTCCAGGGGCGGATGCTGACGAAGACCCGGCCGTCCTCCGGCGGGTTGCCGGGGACCGCGCCCATGTAGAGGATCGCCGGACGGTCCTCGCAGTAGCGCGACAGGTCGGCCTCGAACCAGACCGAGGCGACCTTGGCCAGCCCGGTCGGCCCCTCCACGGTGAGCCCGGCCTGCTCCATCACCCGGCTGCGCGCGCCGTCGGCGCCGATCAGGTAGTCGCAGCGGACCACGTACTCCTGGCCGGACTGCCGGTCGGCGACCACCGCGGTCACCCCGTGCTCGTCCTGCTCCATCCGCAGGAATTCCTGCCCGAAGCGCAGTTCGCCGATCCGGGCCTGCTCGATCTGCTCGACCAGCAGCGGCTCCAGCAGGTGCTGCGGCAGGTTGCACATGGTGGACGGGCTGGCCGCGAGGTAGTCGCCGATCCGCTCCGGGCCGTTGCCGTACGCGTCCAGCCGGCTCACCTCGGGGCCGGCGAAGGTGGACATGAAGATGTGGTTCGCGAGCAGCTTGCTGGGCGTGGCCTGCGCCAGCACCTGATCCTCGACGCCGAGATCGCGCAGGATCTCCCCGGTGCGCTGGTTGAGCAGGTGGGCCCGCGGGGTGTGCGCGGTGCCCTGGTACTTGCCGACCAGCAGGTGCCGGACGCCGTACCGGGAGAGCGCCAGCGAGGCGGCCAGGCCGGCCGGGCCCGCGCCCACGATCAGGACCGGGACGTGCACGTCAGCGGCACTGGCATTGGGGGCAGCGGCAGTTGAGGTGGAGGTCATGCTCAGTTCTCGACTTTCTGGGCGTATCCGGCGTAGATGACGGAGGTGTCCTTGTTCGGGCCGAGCTCGAAGCGCCGGCCGAGCTCGCCGTAGGTGATCTCGCCGCGGGCCCGCGCGCGCATCGCCTTCAGCAGCTCCAACTGCGGCCGGCTGGAGGCGAATCCGATCAGGTCCCGGTTGTCCAGGCCGTGCTTGCGGAAGAGCGCGTGCAGTTCGGCGGGCTTGATGAAGTGCTTCCAGTCGTGCAGGTCCTTGGGCGCGAAGCAGACCGACTTCCAGTCCTGGGCCATCTTGATCATGGCCAGCTTGGACCGGAAGGTGCGGTTGATCGTGTCGTAGAGGTAGTAGCCGCCGGGCTTCAGCACCCGCACCGCCTCGCTGACCGCCTGGTCGGTGGAGGTGACGTGCTCCAGCGTGTCGCAGCAGTACACCAGGTCGAACGTGCCGTCCGGGAACGGCAGGTGCTCGGCGACACCCTGCTGGTACTCGATCTTCAGCCCCGACTGCAGGGCGTGCGCGGCCGCGGCCTCCAGGGAGGGCCCGGACGGGTCCATCCCGGTGACCTGGCAGCCGGCCCGGCTGAACAGCTCGGCGAGCAGGCCACCGCCGCAGCCGATGTCGAGCACCCGCAGGCCGTCCAGCTCCATCCGGAGCCGGTCGGTCAGCACGCCGCGGAAGTAGCTGAACCGCGCGGGGGTGAACGCCTCCAGGGTGGCGAAGGGCTGGTCGTCCTGCCACCAGGAGTGCGTGTTGTAGACGTCGTTGTCGACGGCCATGGTCGTGGACTCCTTAGGAGAGCTTGATGGTCGGTCGGCGGAGGTCGAGCCAGACACCCAGGTCCAGCACGCGTTCGAACGCCTCGCGCTCGTCACGCTCGACCGCCTCGGGCACCGCGCGGGCGGCCTTGACGAGCGCGTCCCGGTCGAAGAAGTCGACCGCCTGGTGCCCGCCGGTCAGCAGTTCGCCGACCTGTCGCTGCAACTCCGCCACGTAGCGCAGCTCCTGGGTGTGCGGGTAGAGCGCCTTCGGCCGGTCGACGACCGAGCGCGGCAGCGTGTCCTGCACGGCGGCGCGCAGCAGGCTCTTCTCCCGGCCGTCGAAAGTCTTCATCGCCCAAGGGGTGTTGAAGACGTACTCGACCAGCCGGTGGTCACAGAACGGGACCCGGACCTCCAGGCCGACCGCCATGCTCATCCGGTCCTTGCGGTCCAGCAGCATCCCGAGCAGGCTGGTGAGGTGCACGTAGCAGAACTCGCGCATCCGGCGCTCGTGCGCGTCCTCGCCGTCCAGGACCGGCAGTTCGGCCACCGTCTCGGCGTAACGCTGGGCCCAGTAGCCGGGGATGTCCAGCGTGCCGAGCAGCAGGTCCGGGCTGATCAGCTTGGTGGGGTGGGACTTCGGGCCGAGCCCGGAGGCCGTCACCCACGGGAACATCGGCACCTGCTGGACCACCGGCAGGTGGAACCACGGGTAGCCGCCGAAGATCTCGTCGGCCGACTCGCCGGAGAGCGCGACCGTGGAGTGCTCACGGATCGCCTTGAAGAGCAGGTAGAGCGAGTTGTCCGCCTCGCCGAAGCCGAAGGGCAGGTCGCGGGCGGCGACGGTGGCGCGCCGCACCTCGGGGTTGGCCAGCTCCTGGTGGTCCAGCTTGATGTTGCGGTGCAGCGTGCCGACGTGCTCGACCACCTCGCGGGCGAACGGCGCGTCCTGCGAGCCGCGCAGCTCGTCGGGGCGGAACGCGTCCGGCTGCTCGAAGTCGACGGTGAAGGTGCGGGTCTGCTCGCCCTTGGCGGCCAGCTGCCGACCGGCCAGTGCGGTCAGCGCACTGGAGTCGAGCCCGCCGGAGAGCAGCACGCACTGCGGGACGTCGGCGACGAGCTGGCGCGCGACGCTGTCCTCCAGCAGCTCACGGATGTGCCGCACGGTGGTCTCGGTGTCGTCGCGGTGCTCGGCGACCTGCAGCGTCCAGTAGACGTGCTCGCGCAGCCCGTTGCGGTCGACGGTCACCATGGTGCCGGGCTTGACCTCGTGCATGCCGGACCAGACCGCGCGGCCGGGCGCCTTGACGAAGCCGAAGAGCTCGCGGAAGCCGTCGGTGTCGACCACCGCCTCGACCAGCGGGTGCGCCAGCAGGGCCTTGGCCTCCGAGCCGAAGAGCACGCCGTCTTCGGTCGGGTAGTAGTAGAGCGGCTTGATGCCGAGGCGGTCGCGCAGCAGGACGAGCTTCTCCACCCGGCCGTCCCAGATGCCCAGCGCGTACATGCCGTTGAGCCGGTCCGCGATCCCCTGGCCCCACTCCAGGTAGCCGCGCAGGACCACCTCGGTGTCGCTGGCGGTGCGGAACTCGTGGCCGCGGCGGCGGAGTTCGTCACGCAGCTCGGTGAAGTTGTACGCCTCACCGCTGTAGGTCATCGCGACGGTGCCGTCCGGCGTCTCGACCACCATCGGCTGCACGCCGCCGGTCAGGTCGATGATGGACAGCCGACGGTGGGCCAGCACGGCACACCGGCTCGACCAGATACCCTCGGCGTCCGGTCCGCGGCAGGCCATGGTGTCGTTCATGGCCTGTATGGCGGCCGGTTCGGTCTCCAGATCGCGCTGGAAGGATATCCATCCGGCGATTCCGCACATGCCGGTCTCCTCTCGTTCGATGGCTGAATGGCTGATGGCTTGCGGCTGACAGGTCCTGGAGCCTGGGCCTAGCGTCGGCCGGCCATGTAGCCGGGCAGACCGTCGATGTGCGAGCGCCCGACCGGGGCGAAGAAGAAGCGCTCCAGCGGCAGTTGGATGAACGACCAGGGACGGTTCAGTTCGGCCGCCCAGCGCCAGCTGAAGCGGGAGCCGGTCGCGGTGGGTTCCACCACGTAGTCCTCCACCAGCCGGCGGAAGATCGGGCGGGAGGCCTCGGTCCCGGTGAACGTCTTGCGGTGCCCCTCCTCCCAGCGGAAGAACCGCTCGCGCAGGATGAAGTCACCGCCCATCTCGATCTCCCGGGTGGTGCCGACGCCGAACGGCCGCGGCGAGGTCCAGCGGAGCTCCTTCATGCCCTTGGTCCAGCTGGAGACGCCGTCGCCGGTGAGCGCCGCCCAGGTCTCCTCGACCGAGTAGGGCACCTCGACGGAACGGGCGTTGCGCAGCGGGGCCGACTGGAGGAAGGAGTCGTCGGCCGCCTCGATCGGGTACCAGCGTCTTGCCATGGGGAGCGGTCCTTTCCGGGCGCGGGGGTGCGCTTCGGGGCTGTGTCGGGGATTCGGGGCCGTGTCGGGAGGTGTGAACGTCGGAGCTGGTCGGGTCACTTGGCCTTGCGGGCCCGGAAGAGGCCGACGCAGCCCCGGGTGACCAGGTCGAAGTCCTCGAAGGTCTTGCCGAGTTGCGCGCGCAGGTCGGCGAGGTCGTCCTCCAGGTTGTGGAAGACGCCCTTGTCGTTGAGGTTCTTCATCAGCCAGCGGCCGGCCCCAGTGACCGGGACGCCCTTGGCGAGGATCGTGCTGCCGAACACCACGCCGCCGGGGCGCACCACCTTCGCCGCGTGCTCGATCGCCACTCCCTTCTCGCGCAGGCTGCCCGGGATGCAGTGCAGCAGGAAGCTCAGCGCGGCCGAGTCGTACTCACCCTCGGGCAGCGGCAGCGGGTCCAGCGCGTTGGCCTGCACCTTGGTGGTCCTATAGTGCGCCAGCCTGCTCGCGGTGAAGTCGAGAGTGCTCGGGTTGAGGTCGACCAGGGTGATGTCCGGGGCCGAGGTCGGGAACTTGGCGTGCGCCAGCAGGTAGCCGGTGCCGACCCCGATCTCCACGTGCCTGGCACCCGCGCTGGTGTCGTACATCTGGCGGAAGTTGCTCGGCTGGCACTTCCAGAAGAGCGGTGCGCTGCCGTGGAAGACCAGCAGGTCGTAGAAGGTGAGGGCGCGCTTGTGGTACGCAGCCTGCCCGTCCAGGACCGCCTGGTCCACGGACCCGGGCACGTTGCCGTTGTCGGTGCTCATGGTCTCTACCAACCCTCGATCGGAAATATTCGTGCGGGACGTTCTCGGTGCGGGCCGCGCGGAGTTGCGCCGTGCGGCCGCGCCGGGTTTCGCTGTACGGGCTGCGCCGGGGCAGCTGCCGGGTCAGCCATGGAGCTCGGCGATCCGGTCCCGGACGGCCTGCAAGGTGCTGCGGCTCTGTTCGCCGGTCATGGTGAAGTGGTCGCCCGGCACGTCGGTCTCGACATCGGAAACCGGCCACGAGGCCCGCCAGCCCTCGACGGGGAACCCGGGCAGCGGTTCGGACGCCCGGATCTGCAGGATCGGCGCGGCGATCGGCTGCGGTTGCCAGCCGTCGAAGATCCGCGCGTAGCCGCCCATCGCGGTGAGGACGACGTCGTCGAACGCCTCCCCCGCCGACTCGGCCAAACCGCCCTGACCTGCTGTCATCTGACGACTGATCATTTGCTGGATGCGGGGAAGTATCTCACTACCGGGCCGGTAGCTGTCCAGCAGTACGAGGCAGATCGGCTGAATCCCCCGCCTCTCCAGCTCGGCCGTCACTGCGTTCGCGATCCAGCCGCCGGCCGAGTGGCCGAGGACCGCGAACGGCGTGCCTGCCGCGCACCGTTCGACGTCCTCGGCGTGCAGCCGGACCAGCGCGTCGAGATCGGCCGGCAGCGGCTCGGCGGCGGCGAATCCGGGGGCGGGCAGCGCCCAGACGTCCTGCTCGCCCAGCGCGGCCGCACCGAGCCGGGCGTACTGCTGGGCGCCCGACCGGCCGGCGAACGAGGGGAAGCAGAACAGGCTCGGCCGCTCGGGCCCGTGCGCGAGCCGGACCGGGGCCGGACGCCTGGTCAGCTCGGCCGGTGTGGCGAAGGTCTCCCGGAACCGCGCGGCGGTGCGCAGCAGTTCGGTGAACTCCTCGAACCGGTCCTCCCGGCCGGCTCGCAGCGCGAGCGCGCTGAGCAGCCCGTCCGGCGCGGGGGCGGTGGCGGGGTTGATGGCGGGGTTGGTTGTTGAGCCCGCAGGCTGCCGGTCCAGCTCGGTGCGCAGGTGGGTGGCGAGTGCTTCGAGCGTCGGGTGTTCGTAGACCGTGCCGGCGGAGAGCGTCAGCCCGGTCAGCGCCGTCAGCGCGCCGCGCAGCTCGGTGGCCGTCAGCGAGTCGATGCCGAGCTCGGGCAGGCCCAGGGCGGCCTCCACCGCCTCGGTGGAGGCGTGGCCGAGCACGGCGGCCACCTGCTCGGCCACCAGCTCGCGCAGGACGGCCTCGCGTTCGTCCTCGGGCCGGCCGGCCAGCCGCTCCCGCAGCCGGGCCGGGGCGTCCTCGGGTGCCGGTGAGGGCGACGGTGCCGGTGCCGGCCCGGCCTCGCTACCGCCCGGTACCGCCCCGAACAGCGCCGGGCCGGTCGGCCAGAAGCGCTGCCGCTGGAACGCGTAGGTGGGCAACTCGATCCGGTGGCCGTCCAGTCCGGCGAAGACGGCCGGCCACTCGACCGGGATCCCCCGGACGTGGGCCTGGGCCAGCGCGGCCAGCGCGCTCGGTGCCTCCGGCCGGTCGCGGCGCAGCAGCGGGACCGCCGCCACCTTGCCGCCCTGGTCCGCGAGCGAATCCCGGACCAGGGCCGAGAGCACACCGCCGGGGCCGAGTTCGAGGAAGGTGGTGACCCCCTCGGCCGCCAACTGCCGCGCGCCGTCGTGGAACCGCACCGGCTCGCGGACGTGGCGCACCCAGTACTGCGCCGAGCACACCTCGTCCTCGCCGGCCATCGCACCGGTCAGGTTGGAGACCAGCGCGATCCGCGGCGGCCGGTACGACAGCTCGGCGGCGACCCGGCCGAACTCCTCCAACAGGCCGTCCATCAGCGGCGAGTGGAACGCCCGGGTGACCCGCAGCAGCTTGGTCCGGTGCCCGCGCGCCGCGAACTCGGCGGCGAGCTCGGTGACCACCTCGGCCGCGCCGGAGAGCACCGTGGCGCGGGGGCCGTTCAGCGCCGCGATGGCGACCCGGTCGGCCCGGCTGGCCAGCAGCGGCAGCACCTCCTGCTCGCTCGCCTCGACGGCCGCCATGGCACCGGGCGGCGACGCCTGCATCAGCCGGCCGCGGGCCGCCACCAGCCGGGCGGCGTCGGCCGGTGACAGCACGCCGGCCGCGCAGGCCGCCGTCAGCTCGCCGATCGAGTGGCCGCCGAGGCAGTCCGGGACGATCCCCCAGGACTCCAGCAGCCGGAACGACGCCAGGCCGACGGCGAACAGGGCGGCCTGGGTGAAGACCGTCTCGTCCAGCAGCGCGGCCTCGGCGCTGCCCTCGGCCGCGAACAGCACCTCGCGCAGCCGGCGCCCACCGAGTCCATCAAGGTGCGGTTCGAGTAGCTCGCACAGCTCGTCGAGGGCCCGCGCGAAGACCGGGTACGCCTCGTACAGCCCGCGTCCCATGCCGGGGACCTGACTGCCCTGGCCGGGGAAGAGGAAGCCGACCCGGCCGCCGGCCGCCGTGCCACGCACCAGACCGGGTGCCGGTGAGCCTGCGGCCAGTGCGTCGAGACCGGCCAGCAGCTCCTCCTCGGTGCGCCCGATCAGCACCGCCCGGTGGCTGAGCGCGGCGCGGGAGAGCGCGAGCGAGTAGCCCACGTCCACCGGCCGCGCGGCCGCGCCGGTGGGGTCGGCCAGGGCAGGGGGGTCGAGCAGCGCGGTGGGCTGTGCGAGGTGCTCGCGCAGCCGGGCGGCCTGGGCGCGCAGCGCCGACTCGGTCCGCGCCGAGACGAGCCAGGGCACCAGCGGCTCGGCCTCCACCGGCGCTGCTGCGGTCTGCGGAGCCACCGGCGGTTCGGCTGCCCCGGCCTCGACCGACGGTGCGCCGGGGTCGGCGGGTGCCTGTTCCAGGATCACGTGCGCGTTGGTGCCGCTGATTCCGAACGCCGAGACGCCCGCGCGCCGCGCCCGCCCGCTCTCCGGCCAGGGCTCGGAGCGGGTGAGCAGGGAGACCCGCCCGTCCGCCCAGTCCACGTGCGGGGTCGGCTCGGTGACGTGCAGGGTCGGCGGCAGCACGCCGTGCTGCAGCGCCATCACCGTCTTGATCACCCCGGCCATCCCGGCGGCGGCCGCGGTGTGCCCGATGTTGGACTTCACCGAGCCGAGCCAGAGCGGGCGTTCGGCCGGCCGGTCCTGCCCGTAGGTGGCCAGCAGCGCGTGCGCCTCGATCGGGTCGCCGAGCGGGGTGCCCGTGCCGTGCGCCTCGACGGCGTCCACCTCGGCCGGGGTGAGCCGGGCGTTGGCCAGCGCCTGCCGGATCACCCGCTGCTGGGACGGGCCGTTCGGCGCCGACAGGCCGTTGCTCGCACCGTCCTGGTTGGTGGCGCTCCCCCGCACCACCGCGAGCACCGGGTGCCCGTTGCGCCGCGCGTCGGAGAGCCGCTCCAGCAGCACCACGCCGGTGCCCTCGCCCCAGGCCGTGCCGTCGGCCGAGGCGGAGAACGGCTTGCAGCGCCCGTCCGGCGCCAGCCCGCGCTGGCGGCTGAACCCGATGAACGCCTGCGGGGTGGCCAGCACGGTGACGCCACCGGCCAGCGCGAGCGTGCTCTCCCCCGAGCGCAGCGACTGGACGGCGAGGTGCAGCGCCACGAGCGAGGAGGAGCAGGCGGTGTCCACGGTGACCGCCGGCCCCTCCAGGCCGAAGGTGTAGGAGAGCCGGCCCGAGAGCACGCTGGCCGCGTTGCCGGTCAGCAGGTAGCCCTCGGCGCCCTCCGAGGAGCCCATCACCAGGAACGGGTAGTCCTGGCCGCTGGAGCCCGCGAAGACGCCGATCCGGCTGCCGCGCACCGAGGTCGGGTCGATCCCGGCCCGCTCGAACGCCTCCCAGGCGGTCTCCAGCAGCAGCCGCTGCTGCGGGTCCATCGCGAGCGCCTCGCGCGGCGAGATGCCGAAGAAGCCGGCGTCGAACCGGTCCGCGCCTTCGACGAAGCCGCCCTCGCGGGTGTAGGTGTGGCCCGGCCGGTCCGGATCGGGGTCGTAGATGGCATCCAGGTCCCAGCCGCGGTCGTCCGGGAACGGCGAGATCGCGTCGCCGCCCTGCGCGACCAGCCGCCAGAGCTGCTCCGGCGAGGCCACCCCGCCCGGGTAGCGGCAGGCCATCCCGACGATCGCGATCGGCTCCTGGTCGGGCGTCGCCGCCTGCGGTGACGGCGACGCCGACGACGGCGTGCGCAGCGCGACCGCGGACTGCTCCGGGCCCGGCGCGGCGGCCAGTTGCTCCAGCAGGTGCCGGCCGAGCGCGTCCGGCTGCGGGTAGTCGAAGACCACGCCGGCCGGCAGCCGCAGGCCGGTCGCGGCGATCAGCCGGTTGCGCAGCTCGACGGCGGTGAGCGAGACGAAGCCGAGGTCCTTGAACGAGCGGCCGCGCTCGATCGGGTCGGCGAGGCCGAGCACGGCGGTGGCGTGCGTCTCCACCAGGTCGAGCAGCACATGGCGGCGGGCCGCCTCGGGCAGATCGGCCAGCTGGCGGCGCAGCGCCGCCGCCGGCGAGTCCTGCGGCTCCTCGTCCGGCACGGCGGACCGCACGCTCGGGGCGCCGACCGCCTCGACGGTCTCCACCCAGTAGCGCCGGCGCTGGAACGGGTAGGTGGGCAGGTCGAGTTGCGGGTCGAGGCGGGGGTGCCCGGCAGCTGAGCCCAGGGTGCTCCAGTCCACCGTGATGCCGCGGGTGTGGACCTGCGCCGCCGAGAGCAGCAGGCGCGGCCAGCCGCCCTCGTCGCGGCGCAGCGTGCCGGTGACGACGGTGGGGGTGTCGGTCGCGTCCAGCGTCTGCTCGATGCCGAGGGTCAGCACGGGGTGCGGGCTGCACTCGATGAACGCGGTGTGGCCCTGGGCCGCCAGCTCGCGCACCGCGCTCTCCAGGCCGACCGGGCGGCGCAGGTTGGTGTACCAGTAGCCGGCGTTCAGCGCGGTGGTGTCGAGCCAGCCGCCGGTGACGGTGGAGTAGAACGGCACCGAGCCGGCCCGCGGTGCGATCGGGGCGAGCGCCTCGGCGAGTTCGGCCTCGATCGCCTCGACGTGCGGCGAGTGGGAGGCGTAGTCCACGTCGATCCGGCGGGCCCGGACCTCACTCGCGACCAGCTCCGCCACCAGCGCCTCGATCGCCTCCCGGTCACCGGCCACCACCGTGGAGCGCGGACCGTTCTGCGCGGCGACCGAGATCCGGCCGGGGCGGCCGGCCAGCAGCTCCGTCACCTCGTCCACCGGCAGCGGCAGCGAGGCCATGCCGCCCTGGCCGGCGATCCGCAGCAGCGCCCTGCTGCGCAGCGCTGCCACCCGCGCGCCGTCCTCCAGACTGAGCCCGCCCGCGACGACCGCCGCCGCGATCTCGCCCTGCGAGTGGCCGATCACGGCGGCCGGCTGCACGCCGAGCGAGCGCCACATCTCGGCGAGCGAGACCATCATCGCGAAGAGCGCGGGCTGCACCACGTCCACCCGGTCGAGCGCCTCGCCGCTGCGCAGCACCTCGGTCAGCGACCAGTCCACGAACGGCGCGAGCGCCTTCTCGCAGGCGGCGATCGACTCGGCGAAGACCGGCGAGGCGTCCAGCAGCTCCACCGCCATGCCGACCCACTGCGAACCCTGCCCCGGGAAGACGAACACCGGCCGGGCGCAGGAGCCGTGGCCGGTCACCACGTTGGCGGCCGCCTCGCCGGCGGCGAGCGCCGCCAGCCCCGCCAGGAACTCCGAGCGCTCACCGGCCACCACGGCCGCGCGGCGCTCCAGACCGGCGCGCGTGCTCGCCAGCGCGGCGGCGACGGCCCGGACGTCGGCGCCGGGGTGAGCCTGGACGAACTCCGCGAGCCGCTCGGCCTGGGCGCGCAACGCCCGATCGTCGCGCGCGGAGAGCAGCCAGGGCGGCACCGGACCGGCCTGCACCGCAGTCTCGGCAGGCTCGGTGGGCTCGGCAGCGGGCGCCTCCTCGAGAATCACGTGCGCGTTCGTGCCGCTGGCGCCGAACCCGGAGACGCCGGCCCGGCGCGTCCGCTCCCCCGGCAGCCAGTCGCGCGACTCGGTGAGCAGCGACACCGCACCGGCCGACCAGTCCACGTGCGGCGTGGGCTCGTCCACGTGCAGCGTGCGCGGCAGCACACCCTCACGCATCGCCATCACCATCTTGATCACCCCGCCGACGCCCGCCGCCGCCTGCGTGTGGCCGACGTTCGACTTCAACGAGCCTAGCCAGAGCGGCCGTTCGGCCGGCCGGTCCTGCCCGTAGGTCGCGAGCAGCGCCTGCGCCTCGATCGGGTCACCCAGCGTGGTGCCGGTGCCGTGCGCCTCGACGGCGTCGATGTCGGCGGCGGTCAGCCGGGCGTTGGTCAGGGCCTGCCAGATCACGCGTTGCTGGGACGGGCCGTTCGGCGCGGTGAGGCCGTTCGAGGCGCCGTCCTGGTTGACCGCGCTGCCGCGCACCACCGCGAGCACCCGGTGCCCGTTGCGCCGCGCGTCCGAGAGCCGCTCCAGCACCAGGACCCCGACGCCCTCGCCCCAGCCCGTGCCGTCCGCCGACGCCGCGAACGCCTTGCACCGGCCGTCCGGCGCCAGACCCCGCTGACGGCTGAACTCGACGAACATCCCGGGCACCGCCATCACCGCCGCGCCACCGGCCAGCGCCATCGAGCACTCACCCCGGCGCAGCGACTGACCCGCCAGGTGCAGCGCGACCAGCGAGGAGGAGCAGGCGGTGTCCACCGTGACGGCCGGTCCCTCCAGGCCGAACACGTAGGACAGCCGGCCCGAGATCACGCTGGCGGCGCCGCCGGAGAGCAGGTAGCCCTCGAAGTTCTCGGTGGCCCGCTGCACGAGCGCCGCGTAGTCCTGCTGTCCGGTGCCCATGAAGACGCCGGTCCGGCTGCCGCGCAGCGAGGTCGGGTCGATCCCGGCCCGCTCGAACGCCTCCCAGGTGGTCTCCAGCAGCAGTCGCTGCTGCGGGTCCATCGCGAGCGCCTCACGCGGGCCGATGCCGAAGAACGCGGCGTCGAACCGGTCCACCTCGTCGATGAAGCCGCCCTCGCGCCCGTAGGTCTTGCCGGGCTGGTCGGGGTCGGGGTCGTAGAGCGCGTCGAGGTCCCAGCCGCGGTCGGTCGGGAACGGGCCGATCGCGTCGCCGCCGTCGGCGACCAGTCGCCACAGGCCCTCCGGCGAGTCGGCGCCACCGGGGAACCGGCAGGACATCCCGACGATCGCGATCGGCTCGCCCTCGACGGACTCCAGTTCCTGGAGCCGCTTGCGGGTCTCCTGCAGATCGGCGGTCACCCGCTTGAGAAAGTAACGCAGCTTGTCCTCGGTGTCGCTCGCCACGGTGGCGCTACCCCTTCGGAGATGTCGGCGGATCGGGTCGGGAGTCGGGGTTCGGGAGTCTGGGTTCGGGAGTCTGGGGCGCAGTCCCCCCGGGGTCAGGAGATGCCGAGTTCGTTGGTGATGAAGTCGAACACCTCGTCGTCACCCGCCGAGTCGAACTCCAGCTCGCCGGAGGGGGATTCAGCGTCGTCGGCGGCGCGCTGGTCGGTCCAGCGCGCGACGACGGCACGCAGCCGGGTCGCGATCCGGGCGTGGTCGGGGTGGTCGGCGGCGATGCCGAGCAGCGCGCTCTCCAGCCGGTCGATCTCGCGCAGCACCGGCTCGGCCGTCGGGGCGCCGCCCTGCGGCAGCTCGCCGTCCAGGTAACCGGCCAGCGCCGCGGAGGTCGGATAGTCGAAGATCAGCGTGGCCGGCAGGCGCAGGCCGGTGGCGGCGGTCAGCCGGTTGCGCAGCTCGACCGCGGTGAGCGAGTCGAAGCCGAGGTCGCCGAAGGCCCGGTCCGCGGCGATCCCGGCCAGGCCGGTGTGGCCGAGCACGGTGGCGACCTGAGCGCGCACCAGGTCCAGCAGCGTCCGGTCCCGGTCCGCCGGGGACAGGCCGGCCAGCCGCTCGCGGAGCTCGACGGCGGCCCGCGGGTCGGCCTGCCCGGCGGCGCCGTCCGGCGTGCCGGCCAGGGCGCGCAGCAGCGGCGGGACGTCGCCGGGCGCGCTGCGCAGTGCGGCCAGGTTCAGCCGGATCGGCAGCAGCGTGCGGCTCGGCGGCGCGGCCGGGTCGGCCAATGCGGTCGGGTCGGCCAGTGAAGTCGGGGCCAGCGCGGTCGGGTCGGCCAGCGCGGAGCGCAGCGCGGCGTCGAAGAGTGCGAGACCGTCGGCGGCGGTCAGCGGCAGCACGCCGGAACGGCGCATCCGGCTCAGCGCGAGCTCGTCGAGACCGGCGGCCATCCCGCCGCGCTGCTCCCACAGGCCCCAGGCCAGCGAGAGGGCCGGCAGCCCCTGCGCACCGCGGTGCTCGGCCAGCGCGTCCAGGAACGCGTTCGCCGCCGTGTAGTTGCTCTGTCCGGCGCCGCCAAGGCTGGCCGTCGCGGAGGAGAAGAGCACGAAGGCGGCCGGCGCGGCCTGCCTGGTGAGCTCGTGCAGGTGCCAGGCGGCCGCCACCTTGGGGCGCAGCACCGCGTCGAACCGCTGCTCGCTGAGCGCGGTGAGCGCGCCGTCGTCCACCACGCCGGCGGCGTGCACGACGGCGGTCAGCGGGTGCTCGGCCGGGATCGCGGCCAGCAGCTGCGCCAGCGCCGTCCGGTCGGCCACGTCGCAGGCCGCCACCGTCACCTGGGCGCCCAGCGCGGTCAGTTCGGCGGCCAGCTGCTCGGCGCCGGCGGCCTGCGGACCGCGCCGGCCGACCAGCAGCAGCCGGCGCGCGCCGTGTCCGGTGACCAGGTGCCGGGCCAGCAGCGCACCGAGGGCACCGGTGCCGCCGGTGATCAGGACCGTGCCATCGGGGTTCAGGCCGGGCGCGGATGCTGCTGCGGCGGCCGGTGGGGTGAGCCGCACCCGGGCCAGACGAGGCGTCAGCAGCCCGGCGGGCCGCAGCGCGAACTGCGGCTCGGCGGCCTCGGCGGCTCGGCTCAGCGCGTCCAGTACCTGTCCGGGGGCCTGGGCACCGGCGGTGCGCGGCGCTAGGTCCAGCAGCACGAAGCGGTCCGGGTGCTCCGCCTGGGCGGCCCGGGTGAGGCCCCAGAGCGGCGCCTGGCCGAGATCGGCCACGCCCTCACCGGGGACGGCTGCGACCGCGCCGTGCGTCAGCACGACCAGCCGGGCGGCGGCGAACCGCTCGTCGGTCACCCAGGAGCGCAGCTCGGACCAGGTGCGGTGCACCGCCTCGCGCACCGCCGCCGGGACGGCCTCGCCTTCGCCGGTCGGAGAGGTGGTGGTGATCAGGAAGACCGCGTCCGGCGTCGGCAGGCCGGCGGCCAGCGCCTCGCCGAGCGCGGCGAGGTCCGGGTACCGGTCGAGCAGCACGCCCGCCCCGGCGGCGGCGTCCGCCAGCGGCACCGGCTCGCCGGCGCCGACCAGCGCCCAGCTGCGACCGGCGGTCTCGGGCGCGGGGGCGTCGGCGGGCGCACTCCACGGCGTCCACTCGACCCGGAAGAGCGTGTCGCCCTGGCCGCCGCGGGCCGCCGCGCGCAGCTGCTCGACCGAGACCGGCCGGGCCCGCAGCGAGTCCACCGAGGCGACCGGCGCGCCGGTCTCGTCGGCCACCAGCAGCGACATCGCGTCCTGGCCGGCCGGCGAGAGCTTCAGCCGCAGCACGGCAGCGCCGGCGCGGTGCAGCGAGACGCCGTTCCAGGCGAACGGCAGCAGCACCTGCTCGCCGGTGTTGCCGACCAGGCCGGCGTGGAGCGCGGCGTCGAGCAGCGCGGGGTGCACGCCGTAGCCGGCCGCCTGCGCGCGGGTCGGCTCGGGCAGCGCGACCTCGCCGAAGACGTCCTCGCCCCGGCGCCAGACGGCCCGCAGGCCCTGGAACGACGGTCCGTAGCTGAAGCCGTGGCGGGCCACGGTCGGGTAGAAGTCGTCGAGGTCCACCAGCTCGGCGCCGCTCGGCGGCCAGCTGCCGCCGAGCTCCCAGGACGGCTCGCGGGCCGTGGTCGCGAGCAGGCCGGTGGCGTGCCGGGTCCAGGGCCGGTCGGGCCCGGCGTCGTCGTCCGATCCGTCCAGGGCGTTTGCGGCGTCCGGGACGTCCGGCCGGGAGTAGACGCCGATCGGCCGCCGCCCGGTGTCGTCGGCGGCGCCCACGGTCAGCTGGAGCTGGACCGCGCCGCCTTCGGTGAGGATCAGCGGGGCCTCCTGGTCGAGTTCCTCGACCGTCGCGCAGCCGACCCGGTGCGCGGCGTGCAGCGCCAACTCCAGGTAGGCGGTCCCGGGCACCACCACGCTGTCCAGCACGACGTGGTCGGCGAGCCAGCCGGGCGAGCGGGCGGCGAGCAGACCGGTGAGGATCAGCGCGTCCCCGTCGGCCGGGCGGACGGCCGCGCCGAGCAGCGGGTGGCCGGGCTCGTCCAGACCCAGCCCACCGGCCTCGACGGCGGCCTCCGGGACCTCCAGCCAGTACCGCTCGCGCTGGAACGCGTAGGTGGGCAGCATGAGTTGAGTTGTCGACGGCTCCGCGAGCGCGGCCAGGAAGGCCCGCCAGTCCACCGGAACGCCGCGGACGTGCGCCTGCGCGACGGCCGTCAGCGCGGTCGCCGGCTCCGGCCGGCCACGGCGCAGCAGCGGCGCCGCGACGATGCTCGCCGCCCGCTCGCCCGCACCGCTGCGGACCATCGCGGACAGCACGCCGTCCGGGCCCAACTCCAGGAAGGAGCTCACCCCTTGGCCGATCAGATGGCGGACGCCGTCGTGGAACCGGACGGCCTCGCGGACGTGGCGCACCCAGTACTCGGCCGAGCGGATCTGCTCGCCGTCGACCGGCCGCCCGGTGAGGTTGGAGACGATCGGGATGCTCGGCTCGCGCAGCTCCAGCCCGGCGAGCACCTCCCGGAACGCGGCCAGCATGCCGTCCATCCGGGGCGAGTGGAACGCGTGGCTGACGGTCAGCCGCTTCGTCCGGCGGCCCCGGGCCCGCAGCTGCTCGGCGAGTGCCAGCACGGTTTCCTCGTCGCCGGAGAGCACGACCGAGTCGGGGCCGTTGACGGCGGCGATGCTCGCGAGCCGGCTGCGCCCGGCGGGCAACGCCGCGAGCAGCTCCACGACCTCGCGCTCGGTCGCCTGCACGGCCACCATCGCGCCGCCGGCGGGGAGCTCCTGCATCAGGCGGCCGCGCGCGGCGACCGCCGTGACCGCGTCCTCCAGCGTGAAGACGCCGGCCACGTGGGCCGCGGCCAGCTCGCCGATCGAGTGGCCGAGCAGGAAGTCCGGGCGCAGGCCCCAGGATTCGACCAGCCGGAAGAGCGCCACCTCCAGCGCGAAGAGCGCGGCCTGGGTGCAGGCCGTCCGGTCCAGCTCGGCGGCCTGCGGCGTGCCCTCCTCGGCCAGCAGCGCCGCGCGGACCGCGAGGCCCGTGCGCTCGGTGAGGAGCGCGCAGATCCGGTCCAGCTCCGCGGCGAACACCGGGAAGTTCCGGTGGAGTTCGCGGCCCGCTCCGGCGCGCTGCGCGCCCTGGCCGGTGAACAGCAGGGCGAGCTTGCCGGCCCGGGCGGCCGAGCCCTGCACCGCGTTCGGCGCGGTGCGGCCCTGGCGCAGCTCGTCGAGTCCGGCCAGCAGGTCGGCGCGGTCGGTGCCGAGCAGCACGGCGCGGTGGTCGAGGCCGGCGCGGGTGGTCGCGAGGGACCAGGCGAGGTCGCCGGGCGTCCAGTCGGCGTTGGCGGTGACGGCCGCGTGCAGCCGCTCGGCCTGGGCCTGCAACGCCTCGGGGCTCTGGGCCGAGAGCAGCCAGGGCAGCACAGCGGGGCTCACGGGAGGGACGGTGGCAGGGGTGACGGCGGCCTCGACCGGCTCGGCCTGCTCCAGGATCACGTGCGCGTTGGTGCCGCTGATCCCGAACGAGGAGACGGCCGCGCGCCGCAGCCGGTCGACCTGCGGCCACGGGCGCCGCTCGGTGAGCAGCGAGACGGCCCCGCGGGACCAGTCCACGTGCGGGGTCGGCTCGTCCACGTGCAGGGTGCGCGGCAGCTCACCGTGCTGCATCGCCAGCACCATCTTGATCACCCCGGCGGCGCCGGCGGCCAGCTGGGTGTGGCCGATGTTGGACTTCACCGAGCCGAGCCAGAGCGGCCGTTCGGCCGGCCGCTCCTGCCCGTAGGTCGCGAGCAGCGCCTGCGCCTCGATCGGGTCGCCGAGCCTGGTGCCGGTGCCGTGCGCCTCCACCGCGTCCACCTCGGCGGCGGTCAGCCGGGCGTCGGCCAGTGCCTCCCGGATCACCCGCTGCTGCGCGGGGCCGCTCGGCGCCGTCAGCCCGTTGGACGCGCCGTCCTGGTTGACCGCCGAGCCGCGCAGCACCGCGAGCACCGGGTGCCCGTTGCGCCTGGCGTCCGAGAGCCGCTCGACCAGCAGCACACCGACGCCCTCGCCCCAGGCGGTGCCGTCGGCCGCGCCGGCGAACGCCTTGCAGCGGCCGTCCGGCGCCAGCCCGCGCTGACGGCTGAACTCGACGAACATGTGCGGCGCCGCCATCACGGCCGCCCCGCCGGCCAGCGCCATCGTGCACTCGCCGCGACGCAGCGCCTGCGCGGCGAGGTGCAGGGCGACCAGCGAGGAGGAGCAGGCGGTGTCCACGGTCAGCGCCGGCCCCTCCAGGCCGAAGGTGTAGGCGAGCCGGCCGGAGGCGACGCTGACCGTGGTGCCGGTCAGCAGGTAGCCCTCGGCGCCCTCCGACGCGTACCGGCCGCCGGCCGCGTAGCCGAGCGGCGCGGTGCCGACGAAGACCCCGGTCCGGCTGCCGCGCACCGAGGCCGGGTCGATGCCGGCCCGCTCGAAGAGCTCCCAGGAGGTCTCCAGCAGCAGCCGCTGCTGCGGGTCCATCGCCAGCGCCTCGCGCGGGCTGATGCCGAAGAACGCGGCGTCGAACCGGTCCGCGTCGCGGACGAACGCACCGTGGCGGACGTAGCTGCGGCCCGGCCGGTCCGGGTCCGGGTCGTACAACTTCTCGACGTCCCAGCCGCGTTCGGCCGGGAACTCGGAGACCGCGTCACGGCCCTCGGTGAGCAGCCGCCAGAAGTCCTCCGGCGAGCCGACACCGCCAGGGAACCGGCAGGCCATGGCGACGATCGCGATCGGCTCGTGCCGGGCCTCGGTCAGCCGGCGGTTCTGCTGCTGCAGCCGCTTGGTCTCCTTGAGGGAGAGCCGCAGCGCCTCCAGCACCTTCTCGGGTGAAGCCGCCGGCGTACCGGACTGGGCGGCGCTGCGGGAAGCAGCCTGTGATGCAGCCATTGTCATTACTCCGCACTCCGAACGCGATCAGAAGTCTGTGCTGCCGAGCACCAGGCCGACCAGGTCGTCGGCGCCCATGCTGTCGATCGAATCCAGCTCGTCGGCCTCGTCCTGTTCGGACTGCTCGTCCTGGGATCGGCTGTCAGGGCCGGTGCCGCCGCTCGTACCGCCGCTCGTGCCGGCGAGCGTCAGCAGCGCGTCCAGCAGGCCCGCCTCGCGCAACCGGGCCGCCGAGAGACCGGCCAGCAGCCGCTGGACGTCGGCGTCCGCGACCGTGCCGCCGGTGCCGGCGCTGCCGCCCCCCGCGCTGCCACCGCTCGCGGCGCCGAGGCCGGGTGCCAACTCCGCCCGCAGGTGCTCGGCCAGCACGGCCGGCGTCGGATAGTCGAAGACGAGCGTCGCCGACAGCCGCAGCCCGGTCGCCGCGTTCAGCCGGTTGCGCAGCTCGACGGCGGTCAGCGAATCGAAGCCGAGCTGCTTGAACGCCTGTGTCTGCTGGATCGCCTCGCTGGTCGGGTGCCCCAGCACGACGGCCGCCTGATCGCGCACCAGCTCCAGCAGGACCCGGCCGCGTTCGGTCTCCGGCAGCCCGGCCAGCCGACGGGCCAGCCCCGACTCGCCGCCCTCGGCCGCGGCCGCCGCCACGGCCCGCCGGGCCGGTGCGCCGACCAGCCGGCGCAGCAGCGCGGGCGCCGGGCCGGTGCCGAGCGCGCCGCGCAGCGCCTGCACGTCCAGCCCCATCGCGACCAGCAGCGGCGGGTCGGCCGGCAGCGCGGTGCTGAACAGCGCCAGGCCCTCGGCGTCGGAGAGCGCGCTCATGCCGGAGCGGCGCAGCCGGGTCAGGTCGCCCTGGTCGAGGTGGGCGGTCATGCCGCTCGCCCGCGCCCACAGGCCCCAGGCGATCGAGAGCGCGGGCAGGCCCGCGGCCCGCCGGTGCTGCGCGAGCGCGTCCAGGAAGGCGTTCGCCGCCGCGTAGTTGGCCTGCCCCGGGCCGCCGAGGGTGGCGGCGGAGGAGGAGAACAGCACGAAGGCGCCCAGATCGAGATCCTGGGTCAGTTCGTGCAGGTGCCAGGCCGCGTCCACCTTGGGGCGCAGCACCGCGTCCAGCTGCGCGGGGGTCAGCGAGGCGATCACGGCGTCGTCCAGCACGCCGGCCGCGTGCACCACGCCGGTCAGCGGGTGCTCGGCGGGCACCGCGGCCAGCACGGCGGCGAGCGCCTCGCGGTCCGCGGTGTCGCAGGCCGTCACGGTCACCCGGGCGCCGAGCGCGGTGAGTTCGGCCGCCAGCTCGGTCGCGCCCGCGGCCGCCGGGCCGCGCCGCCCGAGCAGCAGCAGGTGCCGCACGCCGTGTTCGGTGACCAGCTGACGGGCCACCAGGGCGCCCAGCACGCCGGTGCCGCCGGTGATCAGCACCGTGCCGGCCGGGTCCAGGGCCGCCGGCATGGTCAGCACGACCTTGCCGACGTGCCTGGCCTGGCTCATGAAGCGGAACGCGTCCAGCGCCCGCCGCACGTCCCAGGTCGCCGCGGGCAGCGGCTGGAGCACGCCGCTCTCGAACAGCGGCATCAGTTCGGCCATCATCCGGCCGATCCGTTCGTGCCCCGCCTCGATCAGGTCGAACCAGAGATAGCTGGTGCCGGGGTGGTCGGCGCCCACCTCGGTGGCGTCCCGGATGTCGGTCTTGCCCATCTCGACGAACCGGCCGCCGGACGGCAGCAGCCGCAGCGAGGCATCGACGAACTCGTTCGCGAGCGAGTTCAGCACCACGTCCACGCCCCGGCCGCCGGTGGCGGCGCGGATCCGCTGCTCGAAGTCGAGCGAGCGGGAGGAGGCGATCCGGTCCTGCCCGATGCCGAGCGAGCGCAGCCTGTCCCACTTGGCCTCGCTGGCGGTGGTGTACACCTCGGCGCCCAGATGGCGGGCGAGCTGGATCGCGGCCATGCCCACGCCGCCGGTCGCCGAGTGGATCAGCACCGACTCGCCGGGGGCCAGCGCGGCCAGGTCGACCAGCCCGTAGTACGCGGTCAGGAAGGCGATCGGGACGGTCGCGCCCTGGGTGAAGGTCCAGTGCGCGGGCAGCGGGACGATCAGCCGGCGGTCCACCACCGCGACCGGGCCGAACGAGCCCGGCACCATGCCCATCACCCGGTCGCCGGGCGCCAGGCCGGTGACGTCGGGGGCGACCTCCAGCACGACGCCGGCGGCCTCGCCGCCCATCACGTCCTGGTTCACCATGCCGAGCCCGAGCAGCACGTCGCGGAAGTTCATCCCCGCCGCGCGGACCGCGAGGCGTACCTGGCCGGGTTGCAGCGGCGCCGCGGCCTCGGGGTACGGCAGCAGCGCGAGGTTCTCCAGGGTGCCCTTGCCGGTGGTGTCCAGCCGCCAGTCGGCGGCGCCGGCCGGGGGCTCCAGCAGGCGGCCGGCGGCCGAGCGGACCAGCCGGGGCACCAGCAACCCGCCTGCGCGGACGGCGATCTGCGGCTCACCGGCGGCGATGGCGGCGGTCACAGCGGTCATCGTGGCGGCCGCCGTGGTCGGGGTGCGGTCGTCCAGGTCCAGCAGGACGAAGCGGTCCGGGTGCTCGGTCTGCGCGGAGCGCAGCAGGCCCCAGAGCGGGGCGTGCACCAGGTCCCGGACGGACTCGCCACCGGTCGCGGCGACGGCGCCTCGGGTGAGCAGCACCAGGGTCGCGGCGGCGAACCGCTCGTCGGCCAGCCAGGCCTGGACGACCGCGAGGGTGCGGTGCGCGGCGGCCCGGACGGCCTCGGCCAGATCGGCCGGCTCGGCCGGGTCGGCAGTGTCGGGGGTGGCGGCGCAGCTCAGCAGGACCACGTCGGGTGCGGGTTCGCCTGCGGCGATCGCCGCGCCCAACGCAGCGAGATCGGCATGTGCGGCCAGGTCGGCGTGCGCGGCGAGATCGGCCTGCTCGCCCGGGTCGGCGGCGCCGAGCAGAGCCCAGCGGGCCGCCGGGGCGGACGGCGCGACGGCGGGCGGCGACAGCTCCGTCCACTCCACCCGGAGCAGCGGGTCGCTGCCCTCGGTCCGGGCGGCGCGCAGCTGTTCCTCCGTCACCGGACGGCTGACCAGCGAGTCGACCGAGGCCAGCGGCGCGCCGGTCTGGTCCGCGATCGCGAGCGCCAGGCCGTCCGCACCGGTCGGGGTCAGCCGCACACGCAGCGCGGTCGCTCCGGTGGCGTGCAGCGTCACGCCGCTCCAGGCGAACGGCAGCCGGACCTGGCCGCCCGGCTCGGTCGCGGCGCCGGCGTGCAGGGCCGCGTCCAGCAGGGCCGGGTGCAGGCCGAAGCGGGCGGCGGCCTCGTGCTGGTCGCGCGGCAGCCGGACCTCGGCGAAGAGCTCCTCGCCACGCCGCCAGAGCGCGTGCAGCCCCTGGAACACCGGGCCGTAGCCCAGCCCGTCCCCGGCCAGCCGGGGGTAGAGCCCCTCGATGTCCACCGGGGTGGCACCGGCCGGCGGCCACAGTGTCAGATCCGGTGCCAACTCCGGCGTCAGGTTCGGTGCCAGGTCCGGCGCGGGTCGGCCGGCCGCGCCGGGGTCCGGGGCGAGGAAGCCGGTGGCGTGGCCGGTCCACGGCCCGTCCGGGGCGGCCTGTTCGGGCCGCGAGTGGATCGTCACCGAACGCCGACCGGCGTCGTCCGGGGAGCCCACCGTGAGTTGCAGGTGAACGGCGCCCTCCGGCGGCAGGACGAGCGGCGCCTGAAGCGTCAGCTCCTCCAGCAGCGCGCAGCCGACCTGGTCGCCGGCCTGGATCGCCAGCTCCACCAGCGCGGTGCCCGGCAGCAGCACCGTGCCCCACACCGCGTGGTCCGCGAGCCAGGGCTGCGAGCGCACCGACAGGCGGCCGGTGAGCACCAGCCCGTCGCCACCGGCCAGCGGCAGCAGCGCGCCGAGCAGCGGGTGGTCGGCGGCGCAGAGCCCGGCCGAGCGCACGTCGCCGCCGCTGCCGGTCTCGTCCAGCCAGAACCGCTGACGCTGGAACGGGTAGGTGGGCAGTTCGAGTTGGCGGCTCGCGAGGTCGGCGGGCCCGGCGAACAGCTGCGCCCAGTCCACCGCGACGCCGTGCACGTGCGCTTCGGCGAGCGAGGTGAGGAGCCGGCGGTGGCCGCCGTCCTCGCGGCGCAGCGAGCCGACCACGACGGCCCGCCGGTCGGCGGCCTCGGCGCTCTCCTGGACCGCGCCGGTCAGCACCGGGTGCGGGCTGGCCTCGATGAAGGCGCCGTGTCCGGCGGCCAGCGCGGCGCGCGTCGCGTCGGTGAACCGCACGGTCCGGCGCAGGTTGCGGTACCAGTAGCCGCCATCGAGCCCGGCGGTGTCCAGCAGCTCGCCGGTGAGCGTGGAGTAGAACGGCACCTCGCTGCTGCGCGGCGCGACGGGTGCGAGCGCCTCGGCGAGTTCGGCTTCGATCGCCTCGACCTGCGGGGAGTGGGAGGCGTAGTCCACGTCGATCCGGCGGGCCCGGATCTCGCGCTGCTCACAGCTCGCGAGCAGCTCGTCCAGCGCCGCCACCTCACCGGCCACCACCGTGGCGCGCGGACCGTTGAGCGCCGCGACCGAGATCCGCCCCGGCCAGGGGGCCACCAGCTCCTCGACCTCAGCGGCGGCCAGCGGCAGCGACACCATGCCGCCCAGGCCCGCGATCCGCAGCAGCGCCCTGCTGCGCAGGGCCACCACCCGCGCGCCGTCCTCCAGACTGAGCCCGCCCGCGACGACCGCCGCCGCGATCTCGCCCTGCGAGTGGCCGATCACCGCCGCCGGCCGCACGCCGAACGAGCGCCACAGCGCCGCGAGCGAGACCATCATCGCGAAGAGCGCGGGCTGAACGACGTCCACCCGGTCGAGCGGCTCGCCACCGCGCAGCACCTCGGTCAGCGACCAGTCCACGAACGGCGCCAGCGCCTTCTCGCAGGCCGCGATCGACTCGGCGAAGACCGGCGAGCCGTCCAGCAGCTCGACCGCCATGCCGACCCACTGCGAACCCTGCCCCGGGAAGACGAAGACCGGCCGGCCGAACGTGCCGGTGCCCGTCACCAGCTGTGGCGCCGCGCTGCCGACGGCAAGGGATTCCAGCCCCGCCAGCAGCTCTTCCCGCTCCCCGCCGATCAGCACCGCACGCCGCTCGAACGTCGACCGGCCGGAGGCCAGCACCCGGCCGACCCCGCCGGCCGACCAGTCCGGGTGCGCCAGCACCGCGTCCCGCAGCCGCTCGGCCTGGGCCCGCAGCGCCTCCTCGCTCCGCGCCGACAGCACCCAGGCCGCGACCGGAGCCGGCGTGCCGACAGCCACATCGGCGGGCTCGGCAGGCTCGGCGGCAGGTGCCTCTTCGAGGATCACGTGCGCGTTGGTGCCGCTGACCCCGAAGGAGGAGACGGCGGAGCGCCGCGGCCGGCCGGTCCGCGGCCACTCCTGCTGCTCGGTGAGCAGCTCGACCGCACCGGCCGTCCAGTCCACGTGCGGGCTCGGCGCGTCCACGTGCAGGGTGCGCGGCAGCTCGCCGTGCTGCATCGCCAGCACCATCTTGATCACGCCGGCCACCCCGGCCGCCGCCTGGGTGTGGCCGATGTTGGACTTCACCGAGCCGAGCCAGAGCGGCCGTTCGGCCGGCCGGTCCTGTCCGTAGGTGGCGAGCAGCGCCTGCGCCTCGATCGGGTCGCCGAGCTTGGTGCCGGTGCCGTGCGCCTCCACCGCGTCGACCAGGTCGGGCGAGAGTCCGGAGTCGGCGAGCGCCTGGCGGATCACCCGCTGCTGCGAGGGTCCGTTGGGCGCCGAGAGGCTGCTGCTCGCGCCGTCCTGGTTGACCGAGGAGCCGCGCAGCACGGCGAGCACCGGGTGGCCCTTGCGCCGGGCGTCCGAGAGCCGCTCGACCAGCAGCATGCCCGCGCCCTCGCCCCAGGCGGTGCCGTCGGCGGCGGCGGCGAAGGACTTGCAGCGGCCGTCCCGGGCGAGCCCGCCCTGGCGGCTGAACTCGACGAAGGTGCTCGGGGTGGCCATCACCGTGACGCCACCGGCCAGCGCCATCGCGCAGTCGCCGCGCCGCACCGCCTGCGCCGCCAGGTGCAGCGCGACCAGCGAGGACGAGCAGGCTGTGTCCACCGTCACCGCCGGCCCCTCCAGGCCGAGCACGTAGGCGATCCGCCCCGACGCGACGCTGCCGGCGTTGCCGCTGCCGAGGAAGCCGGCCACCGACTCGTCCACCGAGCTCAGCCGGGCGGCGTAGTCGTGGTACATCAGACCGGCGAAGACGCCGACCCGCGAGCCGCGCAGCGTGGCCGGCGCGATCGAGGCCCGCTCGAACGCCTCCCACGCGGTCTCCAGCAGCAGCCGCTGCTGCGGGTCCATGGCCAGTGCCTCGCGCGGGCTGATGTCGAAGAAGGCCGGGTCGAACCGGTCCGCGCCGTCCAGGAAGCCGCCCTCGCGGACGTACGAGGTGCCCGGCCGCAGGCCGTCCGGGTCGTAGAACTCCTCGATCTGCCAGCCGCGTTCGGCGGGCGGCTCGCCGACCGCGTCCCGGCCGTCGGTGAGCAGCCGCCACAGCTCCTCGGGCGTGTTCACACCGCCCGGGAACCGGCAGCTCATGCCGATGATCGCGATCGGCTCGTGGTCGGCCGTCTCCAACTCGGCGACCCTGCGCCGTGCCTCGCCCAGTTCGGCGGCTGCCCAGCGCAGGTGCTCGCGAAGCTTGTCTTCTTGTGCTGCCACTTGAGCCTGCTCCTAAAGCCGGTGCGGGTGCGACGGTGCGCCGCTGTCCGCGGTGCGCAACTGGTTGAGTACGTCGAAGAGTTCGTCGTCGGTCGCCGAGCTGAGGTCGGCGCGTTCGGCGTGGTCGGTGCCGTCCGGGGCGTCACTCCAGCGCGAGAGCAGGTCCCGCAGCCGGTGCGTGATCGCGCTCCGGGCGCCGTCGTCGGCCGCGAAGTCGGCCAGGAAGGCCTCGATCCGGTCGAGTTCGGCGAGGGCCGGGCCGACCTCGGTGGTCTGCACGCCGGCGAACTCGGCGCAGAGGTGCTCGGCGAGGGCGGTGGCGGTCGGGTAGTCGAAGATCAGCGTGGTCGGCAGCTCCAGGCCGGTGGCCTCGTGCAGCCGTTCGTGGAGTTCGAGGTCGGCCAGCGAGTCGAAGCCGAGATCGACGAAGCCGCGGTCCGGCTCGATGTCCTCCGGCGTGGACTCGCCAAGCACGACGGCCGCGTGCGTGCGGACCAGGTCGAGCAGCGCCCGGCGCCGGTCGGCCTCGGGCATCGCGCGCAGTCGCCGGGTGAAGTCCGCCTTCGGGTCGGGGGCCGCTGCGGGTGGCTCGGCGGTGGTGGTGCCGGGTGCCTGGGTAGTGGCCGTGGGTGCTTCGGCGGTGGGTGACTCGGCGCCGACCAACTGCCTTAGCAGGGCGGGGATCCGGCCCTGCTCGGCGCGAGCCCGCAGCTGCCGCAGGTCCAGCTGCAGCGGGACCAGCACCGGCTCCTCGGCCAGCATCAGTGCCTGGTCGAAGAGTTCGAGCGCGTCCGGGCCGGCCAGCGCACCGATGCCGTCCCGGCCGATCCGGGCCAGGTCGGCCGCGCCGAGTCCGCCGGTCAGCGCGCTGCGCTCGGCCCACAGGCCCCAGGCCAGCGAGAGTCCGGGCAGGCCATCGGCACGGCGGCGCTCGGCCAGCGCGTCGAGGAACGCGTTCGCCGCCGCGTAGTTGCCCTGCCCCGCCGAGCCGAAGACGCCTGCGGCGGAGGAGAACAGCACGAACTCGTGGAGCTCCAGGCCCCGGGTCAGCTCGTGCAGGTGCCAGGCCGCGTCCGCCTTCGGCCGCAGCACCGCCGCCAGCCGCTCCGGCGTGAGCGACTCCAGCAGGCTGTCGTCCACCACACCGGCCGCGTGGACCACGACCGTCAGCGGGTGCTCGGCGGGCACCGACGCCAGCAGGGCGGCCAGTGCGTCGCGGTCGGCTGCGTCGCACGCGGCGACGGTGACCGTGACGGCTCCGCTCCCGGTCAGCTCGGCGACCAGTTCCGGTACCCCGGGGGCGAGTTCACCGCGCCGACTGGTCAGCAGCAGGTGCCGGGCGCCGCGCTCCACCAGATGCCGGGCGACCAGGCCGCCGAGCGTTCCGGTGCCGCCGGTGACCAGGACCGTGCCGTCGGGGTCGAGTTCGCGGCCCCCGCGGTCCGCGCGGTCCTCGCCGGTGTCCGAGGCTTGCGTCAACTGGGGGATCAGAACGGTGTTTTGACGGATCACCGGCTGGTCGGCGAGGCGCTCCAGAGCCGCCGACAGCGCCTCCTCGGCCGGTGCCGGGTGGTCCAGATCGAGCAGGCCGAACCGCTTCGGGTGCTCCGACTGCGCCGTGCGCAGCAGTCCCCGGACCGCTGCGCCGGCCAGGTCGGGTGCGGCATCCGCCGGTCCGGCGGCCACCGCACCACGGGTCACCACGACCAACCGCGCACCGGCGAACCGTGGTTCGGCGAGCCAGGAGCGCACCAGGCGCAGCGCCTCCGCCGTGGCGGCCAGGACCGCCGACGGCACGTCACCGGTCTGCGGCGACAGCAGCGGGACCAGTACGACGTCGGGCCGAGGGGCGCCGGCCGCCACGGCGGCGGCGAGCGCGTCGAGGTCGCGGTGCCGGGCGGCGCCGGGCACGCTCAGGCCGCCCTCGGCGGCCTCGGCGCCGAGCACTGCCACGGTCGGACGGTCCTGGTCCGTGCGGACGGATCCGGCGGCCGCGAGCGGCGACCAGTGGACGCGGAGCAACGGGCCGGGCTGCCCGGCTTGCCCTGCTTGAGCGGCGCCGTCGGCTCGCAGCGGGCGGGAGAGCAGACCGGCGATCGAGGCGACCGGCGCGCCGGCCGGATCGGCGAGCTCGACGGACACGGCGTGCGGCCCGGTCGGCGCGAGCCGCACCCGCAGCGCCGTCGCGCCGCTGCTGCGCACCGAGACGCCCTGCCAGGCGTACGGCACCAGGGCCGGTCCGGTCGTGCCACCGTCCGGTGCCGTCTGCGGTGCTGCGACCAGGTAGGCCTGGAGCGCCGCGTCCAGCAGCGCCGGGTGGACGCCGTACCCGCCGGCCTCGTGCTGCGCGGCGGGCGGCAGCGCGACCTCGGCGAAGACCTCGTCGCCGCGCCGCCAGACCGACCGCAGCCCCTGGAACAGCGGACCGTAGCCGATGCCGTGCGCCGCGCGGTCCTGGTAGAAGCCGTCGATCCCGACCGGCTCCGCACCCTGCGGCGGCCAGCTCAGCAGATCGTACGAGCCGGTCGGCTGCAGCGGCGCGACCGTCCCGGTGGCGTGCCGGGTCCACGGCCGGTCGCCGTCGTCCGCCGAGTGGGCGTCCTGCGGCGAGTGGGCGTCCTGCGCCGGGCGGGCGGAGAGCTCCACGCTGCGGTGGCCGGCCAGGTCCGCCGCGCCGACGACCAGGCGGATCGCCACGCCCTCACCCGCTCCGGCGGCCGGGCCGGGAATCTCCAGCGGCGTGTGCAGGGTCAGCTCGGCCAGCTGCGCGCAGCCGAGCCGGGCGCCCGCCCAGCGGGCCAGCTCGACTGCGGCGGTGCCGGGCAGCAGCACCCGGCCGCCGACCGCATGGTCGGCGAGCCACGGGTGCGAGCGCACCGACAGCAGGCCAGCGAACAGCATCCCACCGTTGTCCGGGAGTTCGACGGCGGCATGGAGCAGCGGGTGGCCGGCGGCGGAGAGGCCGGCGGCGGCCACCGGGAGTTCCTGCGGTCCGTCGTCCAGCCAGTAGCGCCGCCGCTGGAACGCGTAGGTCGGCAGCTCGGCCGGTCGCAGGCCCGCGCTCGGGAAGGCCGCGGACCAGTTCACCGGCACGCCGTGGACGTGCAGTTCGGCCAGCGCGGCGAGGAAGCCGGCCGCGCCGTGGGCGCCGCCCCGGACAGGCCCTAGCGGCGAGCCGATCGTCAGCACCTCGCGACCTGCGGCCGCGGCGATCCGGGCGAGTTCCGACCCGGTGGCGGAGGTGGCACCGACAGGCTCGGCCGGCTCGGTGGTGATCTCCAGGAAGACCGGGTGGCCGCCACGTTCGAGCTGCTCGCGCACCGGGGCTTCGAGACCGGCCGCAGTCGTGCGGTACGGCAGTTCGGCCGCGCTCAGGTCGATCGGCCCCGGCTCGGCGGCCGTCACCGCGCGGGCGCCGTCCTTGAGCGAGAGCGCGCCGACCACGCAGGCTCCGGCGAACTCGCCGACGCCGTCGCCCAGTACGGCGGCGGGCCGCACGCCGTACTCCTGCCACAGCCCAGCGAGTGAGACCAGCAGCGCCCAGCGCAGCGGGCGGGCCACCTCGGCCCGGTCCGGCGTGGGAGCACCGGGCACCCCGCGCAGCACGTCCAGCACCGACCAGTCGAGCACGGCGGCGAGCGCCTCGTCACAGTCGGCCAGCCGGCGGGCGAAGACCGGCGAGGAGTCCAGCAGCGCTGCCGCCCAGTCGAGTTGACGGCTGTGCTGGTCCGGCTGGTCCGCGAGGTCCGGGACGTCCGGGAGGACGAACACCACCCGGGCGTCGGCGCGGGCGGCGCCCTGCACCGTGCCCGGCCGGGAGCCGCCCGCCGCGACCTCGGCGAGGCCCGCGAGCAGCTCGGCGCGGTCCGCACCGAGCAGCACAGCGCGCTGCTCGAAGGTCGAGCGGGTGCGCGCCAGGGCTGCGCCGACCTCGTCCGCCGTGAGCTCCGGCTGCCTGTCGAGGTGGGCCAGCAGCCGCTCGGCCTGCTCACGCAGCGCGGCCCCGGTGCGAGCGGAGAGCACCCACGGCACCGCGGGCCAGCGGTCGGCGGCCACCTCGGCCGCCTGCTCCGGCGCCTGCTCGGGTGCCTGCTCCAGGATGAGGTGCGCGTTCGTGCCGCTGACGCCGAAGGAGGAGACCCCGGCCCGGCGCGGCTGCCCGGTCACCGGCCACGGCCGCGCCTCGGTCAGCAGCGAGACGGCGCCCGCCTCCCAGTCCACGTGCGGGTTGGGCGCGTCGATGTGCAGCGTGCGCGGCAGCTCGCCCTGCCGCATCGCCATCACCATCTTGATCACCCCGGCGACGCCCGCGGCGGCCTGCGCGTGGCCGATGTTGGACTTCACCGAGCCCAGCCAGAGCGGCCGTTCGGCCTGGTGCTGCTGCCCGTAGGTGGCGAGCAGCGCCTGCGCCTCGATCGGGTCGCCGAGCGTGGTCCCGGTGCCGTGCGCCTCGACGGCGTCCACCTCGCCACCGTTCAGTCCCGCGTTCTCCAGCGCCTGCCGGACGACCCGCTGCTGAGAGGGGCCGTTCGGCACCGTCAGCCCGCTGCTGGCACCGTCCTGGTTGACCGCGCTGCCCCGGATCACCGCGAGGATCCGCCGTCCGTTCCGCTGGGCGTCCGAGAGCCGCTCCAGCAGCAGCAGGCCGACGCCCTCGCCGAGGCCGGTGCCGGCGGCCCGGGCCGCGAACGCCCGGCAGCGTGCGTCCTGGGCCAGTCCGCGCTGGCGGCTGAACTCGATCAGGGCCATCGGGGAGGCCATCACGGTCACGCCACCGGCCAGCGCGAGCGAGCTCTCGCCCGAGCGCAGCGACTGGCAGGCCTGGTGCACGGCGACCAGCGAGGACGAGCACGCGGTGTCCAGGCTGACGGCCGGCCCCTCCAGGCCGAGTGTGTAGGCGACCCGCCCCGAAGCGACGCTGCCGGTGCTGCCGTTGCCGATGTAGCCCTCGAACTCGCCTGGCACGCGGTGCAGTCGGGAGGCGTAGTCCTGGTAGATGACGCCCGCGAAGACGCCGGTCCGGCTGCCGCGCAGGGTGGCCGGATCGATCCCGGCCCGCTCGAACGCCTCCCAGGCGGTCTCCAGCAGCAGCCGCTGCTGCGGGTCGGTGGCCAGCGCCTCCCGGGCGCTCATGCCGAAGAACGCCGGGTCGAAGTCGGCCGCGTCGTGCAGGAATCCGCCTTCGCGGACGTAGACCGAACCGGGCCGGGAGGGATCGGCGTCGTAGAGATCGGCCGGCCAGCCGCGATCGGTCGGGAACTCCGAGATGGCGTCCCGGCCGTCCGCGACCAGCTGCCAGAGATCCTCGGGCGACGTGACGCCGCCGGGGTAGCGGCAGGCCATGCCGGTGATCGCGATCGGCTCGCGGCCGCCCTCCTCGACCTCCTGCAGCCGCTGCCTGGTCCGGCGCAGATCGACGGTCAGCCGCTTGAGGGCGTCGATGACCTTCGCGTCACTCGTCATCTTGCTGTCAGCCTCTTTCCGCAACGACGTGTCCGAGTCGGTCATGTCAGGACTTCCGCAGTTCGCTGTCGACGATGTCGAGCAGCTCGTCGAGCGTCGCGTCCTCGAACTCCTCGCCCTGGTCAGGGGTTTCCGGTGTCTCCCCGGCCGCGCGGGACGACTGGGACGAGCCCGCCGGGCCGTCCAGCTCGGCGAGCAGGCCGCGCAGCCGGGCTGCCAGCTGCTCGCGCGCCGGTCCGTCGGCCGCGAGGGAGCGCACAGTCGCTTCCAGACCGGCCAGTTCAGGGAGTTGGGCCAGTTGGGCGAGTTCAGCGATTTCGGAGCGCGCCGGCGGCTCGGCGGGCCGGGCGGCCTGCTCACGCAGTCGCTCCCCCAGGTGGGCGGCGACGGCGGCCGGCGTGGGGTGGTCGAAGGCCAGCGTGGCCGGCAGGCGCAGGCCGGTGGCCGCGGTCAGCCGGTTGCGCAGCTCGACCGCCCGCAGCGAGTCGAAGCCCGATTCGAGGAAGCCGCGTCCGGTGGCGACCGCCTCCGACCCGGCGTAGCCGAGCACGGTCGCGGTCTCGGCGCGGACCAGGTCGAGCACTGCCTGGGTCCGCTCGGCCGGCGAGAGGCCGTCGAGCGACAGCGTGCGGCTGGGCTCGGCCGGGCCGCCGAGCCGGGCCGCCCGGCGCGGGGCGGCGCCAAGCAGGCTGCGCAGCAGCGGCGGCCGCTCCGCCAGGCCACCGCTGGCGCTACCGCTGCTGGTGCCACTGCTGCTGCGCAGGGCCGGGAGGTCGAGCCGGACCGGGAGCACCAGCGGCCGGTCCTGGTCGAGCGCGGCGTCGAAGAGTGCGAGGCCGTCCGCGGTGCTGAGCGGGAGCACCCCCGAACGCCGCATCCGCGAGCGGTCGGCGCCGTCCAGCCCGCCGGTCATGCCGCTGACGGCGGCCCAGAGCCCCCACGCCATGGAGACCGCGGGGAGTCCGAGCGTGCGGCGGTAGCCCGCCAGGCCGTCCAAGTAGGCGTTCGCCGCAGCGTAGTTGGTCTGGCCGGCGGCACCGAGCAGGCCGCCCGCCGCGGAGAAGAGCACGAAGAGCGCGGGATCCGCCTCCCGGGTGAGCTCGTGCAGGTTCCAGGCCGCGTCCACCTTGGGCCGCAGCACCGCACGGAGCCGCTCGGGCGTCAGCGCGCCGAGCAGGCCGTCGTCCAGCACGCCGGCCGCGTGGACGACGCCGGTCAGCGGGTGTCCGGCCGGGATGCCCGCGAGCAGCGCCGCCAGCGCCTCGCGGTCTGCGGCGTCGGCCGCCGCCACGGTGGCCGTGGCGCCCGATTCGGCGAGCTCGGCCACGAGTTCGGCGGCGCCCTCGCTCTGCGCGCCGCGCCGGCTGACCAGCAGCAGGTGCCGGACTCCGTGCGCCGCCACCAGATGCCGGGCGACCAGCGCGCCGAGCGTGCCGGTGCCGCCGGTGATCAGCACCGTGCCCTCGGGGTCCAGCCCCCGGGCAGCGGCGGCACCGAGGTCCGTCGCCTGCGGCCGCTCCAGCCGCTCCAGCCGGGGCACCAGCAACCGGCCGTCGCGCACCGCGTACTGCGGCTCGGCGCCGGCCAGCACGGTCGGCAGCGCGCGGGTCGCGTCGCCGTGGCCGTCGCCTTGGCCGTCGAGGTCGAGCAGGACGAGACGGTCCGGGTGCTCGGCCTGCGCGGAGCGCACCGCACCCCAGGCGGCGGCGCCGCCGAGGTCCGTCGTCTGCAGCCGCGCCGGCTGCGGTGCGACGGGCGCGGCGCCACGGGTCACCAGGACCAGTCGCGCGGCGGCGAACCGCTCGTCCGCCACCCACTGCTGCAGCAGCGGCAGCAGTCGCTGCACTGAATCATCTGCTGCGGCAGCCGAGTTGGCCTCGGCGGTCGGGTCCGGGAGCCAGGCCGTCAGGACGGCCGCCGGAACCGGCGTGCCGCTGTCGGCGGCCTCGGCCAGCGCGGCGAGATCCGGGTACGCGACCGCCGCGATCCCGGCCTGCTCCAGCGCCGCACCGAGCCCGAGGCCATCGGCCCCGAGCACGGCGCAGCTGGCGACCGACGCCGGGGCCGCCGGGGCGGCGGCTGAGTCGGGGGCCGGGTCGGTGGCCGGGTCGAGCCAGGACAGCTGGAAGAGCGAATCCGTCAGCCCGGCGCGGGCGGCGGCGCCGAGCTGCTCCCGGCTCACCGGCCGCACCACCAGCGAGGCGACGGTGGCGACGGGTGCGCCGGTCTGGTCGGCGACCGCCAGTTCCATCTCGTCCGGGCCGGTCGGTGCCAGGCGGACCCGCAGCGCGGTGGCGGCGGTGGCGTGCAGAGCGACGCCCGTCCAGGAGAACGGCAGCCGGACCTGCGCCGCGCCGTCGAGCAGTGTGGTGTGCAGGGCGGCGTCGAGCAGCGCGGGGTGCAGGCCGAAGCGGTCGGCGTCCGGGTACTGCTCCTGCGGCAGCCGGACCTCGGCGAAGACCTCGTCCCCACGCCGCCAGGCGGCGTGCAGTCCCTGGAACGCCGGCCCGTACACCAGGCCGTCCGCGACGAGTCGCTCGTAGAGGCCGCCGGTCTCGACCGGCACCGCACCGGCCGGGGGCCAGGTCGGCTCCGGGAGCCGGCCGGCTGGCGGCTCGGCCGCCGAGACGGTTCCGGTCGCGTGGCTGGTCCACGGCTGGCCGGTGGCCGTCGTGGTGGTGTCGGGCTGGGAGTGGACGCTGATCGCGCGCCGCCCGTTCTCGTCAGGCGCACCGACCCGGACCTGCACCCGGACCCCGCCCTGCTCGGGCAGCACCAGCGGTGCCTGGAGCGTCAACTCCTCGACCACGCTCGCACCCAGCTGACGCCCGGCGTGCAGCGCGAGCTCGACGAAACCGGTACCCGGCACCAGCACCGTGCCCCAGACAGCGTGATCCGCCAACCAGGCGTGCGTGGCCAACGACAACCGGCCGGTGAAGACCATCCCGTCACCGTCCGCCAGCATCACACCCGCACCCAGCAGCGGATGATCCGCCACCTCCAGACCCACCGACCGCACATCCGCACCCTGCACCGACGGCTCCAACCAGAACCGCTCACCCTGGAACGCATAGGTGGGCAGATCCAGGAGACCACCGGTAGAGCCGGTGAACAGCACCTGCCAGTCCACCGCGATGCCGTGGGTGTGGAGTTGAGCGGCGGAGGTCAGCAGACGGGCCCAGCCACCCTCGTCACGGCGCAGCGTGCCGGTGACGAGTGCGGGGGTGTCCGTGGTGTCGAGGGTCTCCTCGATGCCGAGAGTGAGCACGGGGTGCGGGCTGCACTCGACGAACGCGCCGTGCCCCTGGGCCGCCAGTTCGCGCACCGCGCTCTCCAGGCCCACCGGGCGGCGCAGGTTCGCGTACCAGTAACCCGCGTTCAGCTCGGCGGTATCCAACCAGCCACCCGTGACAGTGGAGTAGAACGGCACGTCGCAGCTGCGAGGCGCGACCGAGGCGAGAGCCTCGGCCAACTCCGCTTCGATCGCCTCGACATGGGCCGAGTGCGAGGCGTAGTCCACATCGATCCGGCGCGCCCGGATCTCCTGCTGCTCACAGCTCGCGAGCAACTCGTCCAGCGCCGCCGCCTCACCGGCCACCACTGTGGAACGCGGACCGTTCAACGCCGCCACCGAGATCCGACCCGACCAGGGAGCCAGCAACTCCTCGACCTCACCGGCAGCCAGCGGCAGTGACACCATGCCGCCGCCGCCCGCGATCCGCAGCAACGCCTTGCTGCGCAGCGCCACCACCCGCGCGCCGTCCTCCAAGGACAGCCCACCGGCCACCACCGCAGCCGCGATCTCCCCCTGCGAATGGCCGATCACGGCGGCCGGCTCGACGCCCAGCGAACGCCACACCTCGGCCAGCGAAACCATCACCGCGAAGAGCGCGGGCTGCACCACATCCACCCGGACCAGCGCCTCACCACTGCGCAGCACCTCGCCCAACGACCAGTCCACGAACGGCGACAGCGCCTCTTCACACCGCGCGATCGAGTCGGCGAACACCGGCGAGCCGTCCAGCAGCTCCAGCGCCATCCCGACCCACTGCGATCCCTGCCCCGGGAACACGAACACCGGCCGGCCGAACGTGTCGCCGCCGGTCACCACCTGCGAGGCCGCAACCCCATCGGCCAGCGCCGCCAGCCCCGCCAGCAGCTCCTCCCGCTCCCCGCCGACCACCACCGCACGCTGATCGAAGACCGACCGACCGGTGACCAGCACCCGGCCGATCTCGCCGGTCGCCCACTCCGGGTGCGCCAGCACCGCCTCGCGCAGCCGCCCGGCCTGCGCCCGCAGCGCCGCCTCCGTCCGCGCCGACAGCACCCACGCCGCCACAGCGCCGTCAGCTGTCACACCAGCCTCGGCAGTCTCGGCAAGCTCCGCAGCCGGCGCCTCCTCCAGGATCACGTGTGCGTTCGTTCCGCTGATCCCGAAGGCGGACACTCCCGCCCGGCGCGGCCGCTCCCGCGCCGGCCAGTCCCGGCGCTCGGTGAGCAGCTCAAGGCCGCCCGAGGACCAGTCCACATGCGTCGTCGGTTCGGTGACGTGCAGGGTGGCCGGCAGCACACCCTCGCGCATCGCCATCACCATCTTGATCACGCCCGCCACCCCGGCCGCCGCCTGGGTGTGCCCGATGTTCGACTTCAACGCGCCGAGCCAGAGCGGCCGTTCGGCCGGCCGGTCCTGCCCGTACGTCGCGAGCAGCGCCTGCGCCTCGATCGGGTCGCCGAGCCTGGTGCCCGTCCCGTGCGCCTCGACCACGTCCACATCGGCGGCCGTCAGCCGGGCGTCGGCCAGGGCCTGGCGGATCACCCGCTGCTGCGACGGGCCGTTCGGCGCGGCCAGCCCGTTGGACGCGCCGTCCTGGTTGACCGCCGAACCCCGCACCACCGCGAGCACCGGGTGCCCGTTGCGCCGCGCGTCCGAGAGCCGCTCCAGCAGCAGCACGCCGGCGCCCTCGGCGAGGCCGAAGCCGTCCGCGTCGTCGGAGAACGCCTTGCAGCGCCCGCTCTCGGAGAGCGCGCCCATCCGGCTGAAGCCGATGAACGCGTCCGGCGTCGGCATCACGACCGCTCCGCCGGCCAGCGCCATCGTGCACTCGCCGTGTCGCAGCGCCTGCCCTGCCAGGTGCAGCGCGACCAGCGAGGACGAGCAGGCGGTGTCCACCGTGATCGCCGGGCCCTCCAGCCCGAACGCGTAGGCGAGCCGCCCCGAGATGACGCTCGTGACGCTCCCGGTGATCACGTAGTCCTCGATGGCCGGCGGCGCCTCGTGCGAACGCAGGCCGTAGCCGTGCGACATCGCTCCGATGAACGCGCCGGTCCGGCTGCCGCGCAGGGTGGCCGGGTCGATGCCGGCCCGCTCGAACGCCTCCCAGGAGGTCTCCAGCAGCAGCCGCTGCTGCGGATCCATCGCCAGCGCCTCACGCGGCGAGATCCCGAAGAAACCGGCGTCGAACCGGTCCACGTCCTGGAGGAACCCGCCCTCGCGCACCGAAGTACGGCCCCGGCTCTCGGGGTCGGTGCCGAACAGCTCGTCCAGCTGCCAGCCGCGATCGGCCGGGAAGCCCCCGACCGCGTCACCGCCCGCCGCGATCAGCTGCCAGAGTTCCTCCGGGCTGGTGACGCCGCCGGGGAACCGGCAGGCCATGCCGACGATCGCGATCGCCTCGTCGTCCGCCTCCGGGCCGCCCGCCGCTGCCGGGCGGCCGGCCGCGCTGCTCCGGCCGCCGTCCACCTCGCGCTGCTCCAGCTCCAGGATCTGGCGGCGCAGTTGGGCGGCGAGCACGAGCGGCGTCGGGTAGTCGAAGACCAGCGTTGCCGACAGCCTGAGCCCGGTCGCGGCGGCCAGCCGGTTGCGCAGCTCGACCGCCGTCAGCGACTCGAACCCGAGGTCCTTGAAGGCGCGTTCGGGGCGGATCGCCTCCGGTGTGGCATGCCCCAGCACCGCGACCGCGTGTGTGGCGATCAGCTCGGTGAGCACCCGGTGCTGGTCGGCCTCGGCGAGCCCGTCCAGGCGCTGCCGCAGCTCGGACCGGGTGAGCGTGCCGGCCTCGCTGCGCCCGTCGGCGGCCTCCTGCAGGATCCGCCGGGCCTGCGGCAGTTCGGCGAGGAGCGGGCTCGGGCGCATCGAGGTGAAGAGCGGGACGAACCGCTCCCAGTCGATCTCGGCCACGGCCACGAAGGTGTCGTCCTGGTCGAGCGCCTGTTGCAGTGCCGCGATGGCGAGTTCGGGGTGCATCAGCGGCAGGCCCTGCCCCCGGACCCGGCGGCGGGTCTCGGCGACGTCCATGGTGCCCAGGTTCTGCCAGGTCTTCATGGCGTCTTCCCAGACGCCCCAGGCGACCGAGGTCATCGGCAGTCCGCGCGCCCGGCCGGACTCGGCCATCGCGTCCAGCGCGGCGTTCGCCGCCGCGTAGGCGGCGTGGTCGCCACTGCCCCAGAACCCGGCGATCGAGGAGAACAGGACGAAGGCGTCCAGCTCGTCCGCGTCGAGCAGGTCGGCCAGGTGCCCGGCGCCGTCCACCTTGGCGGCGAGCACGCTGTCGAGGCTCTCCAGCGTGGTGGCGGTCACCGAGGTCAGTTCGATGAACGCGGCGGTGTGCAGCACGGCGCGGACGGTGTCGCCGGCCTCCCGCAGCTTCGCGAGCAGCGCGGCGACGGAGTCACGGTCGGCCACGTCGCAGGCGGCGATGGTCACCCGGGCGCCCAGCGCGGTGAGTTCGGCCGTCAGTTCGTCCGCGCCCGGGGCATCCGGGCCCGATCGGCTGACCAGCACCAGGTGCTCGGCGCCGTTGCCGGCCAGCCAGCGGGCGAGCCGGGGGCCGAGGCTGCCGGTGCCGCCGGTGACCAGCACCGTGCCGCTCGGCTGCCACTTGCGGACCGGACGGCTGCCGCCGGTCCCGGCGGGCACCATCCGCCGGGCGAACAATCCGCCTGGACGGCAAGCCAGTTGATCCTCGTCACTGCCGAGGTCGCCTGCTCCCGCCAGCACCCGGACCGTCTGCGCGAGCGCACGGTCGTCGGGCTGCTCCGGCAGGTCGAGCAACCCGCCCCAGAGCTGCGGCTGTTCGAGCGCGACGACCCGGCCCAGTCCCCAGAGCTGCGCCTGCACCGGATCGGCCGGCGCGTCGGACGGGCCGGTCGAGACCGCGCCGTGCGTCGCGCACCAGAGCCGGGTCCGCAGCTCCAGCTCGCTCAGCGCCTGGACCAGGGTCAGCGTCAGGGCCAGACCGGTTGCCAGCGCCTGATGCCCCGGGAGCCGCCGGGCGTCGGCCGCCAGGAACGACAACACGCCTGCCGGTGCCACCGGTTGACCGTCTTCGGTGGCGGCCGCGAGCACCTCGCGCAGCCGGGAGGCCAGCACCTCGCGGTCCGCGTCCGCCTCGGCCAGCTCCACCAGGGTGACCTGGGCGCCGCGTTCGCCGAGCGCGCGGGCGGCCGCCGCGACCCACGGACGGTCGCCGCCGCCGGCCGGGGCCACCACGAGCCAGTGACCGGACAGCACGGCGGCAGCGGGCTCGGCCACCGGCCGCCACGCGATCCGGTAGCGCCAGCCGTCCACGGCGGACCGGTCACGGCTCTGCTTGCGCCAGGAGGAGAGCACGGGCAGCAGCGAGGCGAGCGACAGCCGCTGCGCCTCGTCCTCGACCTGCAGCGTGGCGGCCAGGGCGGCGGCGTCCTGCTCCTCGACGGCGGCCCAGAAGCCCGCGTCGGGCGCGCTCGACGGGTCGGCGTACGGCTCGGCCCCGTCGGCCGCCGCATCCTGGATCCAGAGGTGCTGGTGCTGGAAGGCGTAGGTGGGCAGGTCCAAGAGGCAACCGGTGGCCCCCGTGAACAGCACCTGCCAGTCCACCGGGACGCCGTGGGTGTGGAGTTGGGCGGCGGAGGTCAGCAGACGGGCCCAGCCGCCCTCGTCACGGCGCAAGGTGCCGGTCACCAGCACTGGTGCCTCGGCGGCCTCCAGGGTCTCTTCGATGCTCAACGTCAGCACCGGGTGCGGGCTGCACTCGACGAACGCGCCGTGCCCCTGCGCCGCCAGCTCACGGACCGCGCTCTCCAGGCCGACCGGGCGGCGCAGGTTCGCGTACCAGTAACCGGCGTCAAGCGCGGTGGTGTCGAGCCAACCGCCGGTGACGGTGGAGTAGAACGGCACCGAACCGGTGCAGGGTGTGATCGGGGCGAGCGCCTCGGCCAACTCGGCCTCGATCGCCTCGACATGGGACGAGTGCGAGGCGTAGTCCACATCGATCCGGCGGGCCCGGATCTCCCGCTGCTCACAGCTCGCGAGCAGCTCGTCCAGCGCCGCCGCCTCACCGGCCACCACCGTGGAACGCGGACCGTTCAACGCCGCCACCGAGATCCGACCCTGCCACGGGCCCAGCAACTCCTCGACCTCACCGGCAGCCAACGGCAACGACACCATGCCGCCCGCGCCCGCGATCCGCAGCAACGCCATACTGCGCAGCGCCACCACCCGCGCGCCATCCTCCAAGGACAGCCCACCGGCCACCACCGCAGCCGCGATCTCCCCCTGCGAGTGACCGACCACCGCCGCCGGCTCCACGCCCAGCGAACGCCACACCTCAGCCAGCGAAACCATCACCGCGAAAAGCGCGGGCTGTACCACGTCCACCCGGACCAGCGCCTCACCACTGCGCAGCACCTCGCCCAACGACCAGTCCACAAACGGCGCCAGCGCTACCTCGCACCGAGCGATCGACTCCGCGAACACCGGCGAGCCGTCCAGCAGCTCCACCGCCATCCCGACCCACTGCGAACCCTGCCCCGGGAACACGAACACCGGCCGACCCGCACTACCGCTGCCCGCAACCGCCTGAGGCGCCACGGTCCCACCGGCCAGCGCCGCCAGCCCCGCCAGCAGCTCCTCCCGCTCCCCGGCGACCACCACCGCGCGCTCGTCCAGCGCGGCGCGGCCCGACAGGAGCGACCGGCCGACCGACCGCATGTCCAGCTCGGAACGCGCCAGCACGTACTCCGCCAGCCGCGCAGCCTGCGCGCGCAGCGCCGGCTCCGTCCGCGCCGACAACACCCACGCCGTCGCAGCGCCGTCAGCGGTCACACCAGGCTCAGCAGCCTCGGCCGGCTCAACGGCCGGCGCCTCCTCCAGGATCACGTGCGCGTTCGTCCCGCTGATCCCGAACGAGGAGACCGCGGCCCGGCGCGGCCGCTCGCCGGCCGACCACTCGCGCCGCTCGGTCAGCAGTGACACCGTGCCGGCGGACCAGTCCACGTGCTCGGTCGGCCGGTCCACGTGCAGTGTGCGCGGCAGCACGCCCTCGCGCATCGCCATCACCATCTTGATCACGCCACCGACGCCCGCCGCCGCCTGCGAGTGGCCGATGTTCGACTTCAACGAGCCCAGCCAGAGCGGCCGTTCGGCCGAGCGCTCATGCCCGTAGGTGGCGAGCAGCGCCTGCGCCTCGATCGGGTCACCCAGTCTGGTTCCCGTCCCGTGCGCCTCCACCGCGTCGACATCGGCGCCGGTCAGCCGGGCGTTCGTCAACGCCTGCCGGATCACCCGCTGTTGGGCCGGACCGTTCGGCGCCGAGAAGCCGCTGCTGCTGCCGTCCTGGTTGATCGCGGAGCCGCGCACCACGGCGAGCACCGAGTGCCCGTTGCGCTGCGCGTCCGAGAGCCGCTCCAGCAGCAGCACGCCGACGCCCTCGGCCCAGCCCGTGCCGTCGGACGCGGCGGCGAACGGCCGGCACCGGCCGTCCGGCGACAGGGCGCGCTGGCGGCTGAACTCGACGAAGCCACCGGGCCCGGTCATCACCGTGACGCCGCCGGCCAGCGCCAGCGTGCACTCACCCTGGCGCAGCGCCTGCCCTGCCAGGTGCAGCGCGACCAGCGAGGAGGAACACGCCGTGTCCACCGTCACCGCCGGCCCCTCCAGGCCGAGCGTGTAGGCGACCCGGCCGGAGACCACGCTGCCCAGGCTGCCCGTCATCAGGTAGCCCTCCAGGTCCTCGGGCGGCCGGCGCAGCCGGGCCGCGTAGTCCTGGTGCATCACGCCCGCGAACACACCGGTCCGGCTGCCGCGCACCGAGGCCGGATCGATCCCGGCCCGCTCGAAGACCTCCCAGGAGGCCTCCAGCAGCAGCCGCTGCTGCGGGTGCATCGCCATGGCCTCGCGCGGCGAGATGCCGAAGAAGTCCGGGTCGAACAGCGCCGCCTCGTGCAGGAACCCGCCGGACCGGGTGTAGCTCTTGCCCGCCGCTTCGGGGTCCGGGTCATAGAGGTCCGGGTCCCAGCCGCGATCGGTCGGGAAGTCGGAGATCGCATCACGCTCGTCGGCCACCAACTGCCAGAGATCCTCGGGTGACTTGACGTTCCCCGGGTACCGGCAGGCCATGCCGACGATCGCGATCGGCTCGGACACCGCTGCGGTCAGCTTGCGGTTCTGCTGCCGCAGGAGCTCGGCCTCCTTGAGGGAGGCCCGCAGCGCCCTGACGACGTCTTCGCTGGATGCGGTCATCGAAAACTCCGAACCTCTGCTGAGTAGTGATCAGTTGTCGCCGAGGGCAACGCGAATCAGGCTGTCCAGATCCATCGTGTCCAGCGAGCTGCCGTGCTCGGTTTCGTCCGGAGCCGTGGAATCGCCGACGGACTCGGCGAGTTGGAGCAGCGTCCGGACCAGCCCCGCCTCCTGGAACCGGGCCAGCGGGATCGCGGCGAGCGCGCCACGGAACTCCGCCTCGTCGGTGTCGGGCTCCGGCCCCGGACCGGTGGCGGCCGTGGGGAAGGCCTCGGCCTCCAGGTGCCGGGCCACGGCGGCCGGGCTGGGATAGTCGAAGATGAGCGTCGCGGGCAGCCGCCGACCGGTCTCGGCGCCGAGCCGGTTGCGCAGTTCGAGCGCGGTGAGCGAGTCGATGCCGAGGTCGAGGAAGCCCCGGTCGGGGTCCACCCGGTCCGCCGTGGCGTAGCCGAGCACGTCGGCCACCTGGGTGCGGACCAGGTCGAGCAGCGCCCGGCTGCGCTCGGCGGGCGGCAGGTCCGCGAAGCGCTGTTCCAAGCTTCGCGGCACGGCCTCGACTGCCGCTCGGCGCGTGGTCGTTCGGATCAGCCCCCGGAGCAGCGGCGGCAACTCGGCCTGCGCCCGCAGCGCGACCGTGTCCAGCCGCGCGGGCACCAGCACGGCGCGACCGGCCGCCTGCGCGGCGTCGAACAGCGCGAGCCCCTGGTCGGTGGGCATCGGGGCGAGGCCGGTGCGGCTCAGTCGGCGCAGGTCCGCCTCGGCAAGGTGCCGGGTCATGCCGCTCGCCTGCGCCCACAGGCCCCAGGCGAGCGAGAGGCCCGCCCGGCCCTCGGCGCGGCGGCGCTGCGCCAGCGCGTCCAGGAAGGCGTTCGCCGCCGCGTAGCTCGCCTGACCGGCCTGGCCGAGCACGCCGGCGGCCGAGGAGAACAGCACGAAGGCGCGCAACTCGCTTGCCCGGGTCAGCTCGTGGAGGTTCCAGGCCGCGTCCGCCTTCGGGCGCAGCACGGTCGCCAGGCGCTCGGGGGTCAGCGCGGCGACCACGCCGTCGTCCAGCACGCCGGCCGTGTGGACGACGCCGGCCAGCGGCTGGTCGGCGGGTATCCCGGCGAGCACGCCCGCGAGCGCGTCGCGGTCGGCGGCGTCGCAGGCCGCCACGGTCACCCGCGCGCCGAGCGCGGTCAGTTCGTCGCGCAGCTCGGGCGCACCGTCGGCGGCGAGTCCGCGTCGGCTGAGCAACAGCAGGTGCCGCACACCGTGGGTGCCGACCAGGTGGCGGGCCAGCAGGCCGCCGAGCGCGCCGGTGCCGCCGGTGATCAGCACCGTCCCCTGCTCGCCGAACATCGGTGCGCCGAGCTCGGTGCCGGGCGCGCTGTCGGGTGTGGCGACGGCCGTGGCGACCGCCGTGGCGACGGCCAGCCGGGCGGCGGAGACCCGCCCGGCCCGTACGGCCAGCTGGGTCTCGGCCGGCGCTGTGACGAGCGCCTGGAGCAACGCGCGGTAGGAGGCGACCTGATCGTCGAGATCGGCGAGCACCAGCCGCCCCGGGTTCTCCGACTGGGCGGACCGGACCAGGCCCCAGAGCGGCGCGTGCACCAGGTCCGCGACGTCCTCGTCCGGATCGGCGGCCACGGCGCCACGGGTCAGCAGCACCAGCCTGGCCGAACCGAAGCGTTCATCGGCCAGCCACGACTGGACCAGGGCCAGCGCCCGCCCGGTCGCGGCGTGGACGGCCTCGGCCGGCCCGGCGGCAGACTGCGACGCGGCGTCCGGCAGACAGGGTGCCAGGACGAGCTGCGGCGCCGGAGCACCGGCGGCGACGGCGGCGGCCAGCTCCGCGAGATCCGCGAAGCCGGGCACAGCGGTCGCGTCCGGGTACGGCAGCCGCTCGGCCGGGCCGACCAGCGCGATCGAGGCCGCCGAGAGCTCCGGCCGGCCGCCGGACGTGCCCGGCAGCGGCGTCCAGTCCACCTGGTACAGCGGGGCGGGGAAGCGCCGGACCGAGGCGCTGAACTGCTCGGCCGTGACCGGACGCAGCGTCAGCGCGTCGATCGAGACGACCGGGCGGCCGGCTTCGTCGGTCGCCGTGATGGCCATGGTGTCGGGCCCGGTCGGCGCCAGGTGGACGCGCAGCGCGGTGACGGCGGCATCGGCCAGGGGGGTGGCGCGGGCAGCGCTGTGCAGTGTCACGCCGGTCCAGGAGAACGGCAGCCGGACCTGCTCCGCGCCTTCGAGCAGCGCCGCGTGCAGCGCGGCGTCCAGCAGCGCGGGGTGCAGACCGAAGCGTGCGGCGTCCGGGTACTGCTCGGGCGACAGCCGGACCTCCGCGAAGAGCTCGTCCCCGCGCCGCCAGGCGGCGTGCAGCCCCTGGAACGCCGGACCGTAGCCGAACCCGGCCTCGGCCAGGCGCTCGTAGTGAGCCTGGACCGGGACGGGCGTGGCCTCCCGGGGCTGCCACGCGGCGTCCCCCGCGCTGTGCCCGGCGGGCGCCACGTCGTCGCCGTCCGGTGTCAGGAAGCCGGTCGCGTGCCGAATCCAGCTCTGCTCGCCGGTCGTTGAGGGGTAGGCGGTCGTTGGGGTGGTGTCGGGCTGGGAGTGGATGCTGAGCGGACGCCGTCCGTCCTCGTCGGGCGCGCCGACCCGGACCTGCACCCGGACCCCACCCTGCTCGGGCAGCACCAACGGCGCCTGGAGCGTCAACTCCTCGACCACGCCCGCACCCAGCTGACGCCCGGCGTGCAAGGCGAGCTCGACGAAGCCGGTGCCCGGCACCAGCACCGTGCCCCAGACCGCGTGATCCGCCAGCCAGGCGTGCGTGGCCAACGACAACCGGCCGGTGAAGACCATCCCGTCACCGTCCGCCAGCACCACACCCGCGCCCAGCAGCGGATGATCCGCCACCTCCAGACCCACCGACCGCACATCCGCACCCTGCACCGACGGCTCCAGCCAGAACCGCTCACCCTGGAACGCATAGGTGGGCAGATCCAGGAGACCACCGGTGGCGCCGGCATCGGCGGCGAAGAGCACCCGCCAGTCCACCGGGACGCCGTGGGCGTGGAGTTGAGCAGCGGAGGTCAGCAGACGGGCCCAGCCACCCTCGTCACGGCGCAGCGTGCCGGTCACCAGCACTGGTGCCTCGGCTGCCTCCAGGGTCTCCTCGATGCTCAACGTCAGCACGGGGTGCGGGCTGCACTCGACGAACGCGCCGTATCCCTGAGCCGCCAGCTCGCGGACCGCGCTCTCCAGGCCCACCGGGCGGCGCAGGTTCGCGTACCAGTAGCCCGCGTCCAGCTCGGCAGTGTCCAACCAGCCACCCGTGACCGTGGAGTAGAACGGCACCGACTCGATCCGGGGTGCGATCGGGGCGAGAGCCTCGATCAACTCAGCCTCGATCGCCTCGACATGAGCCGAGTGCGAGGCGTAGTCCACATCGATCCGACGCGCCCGGATCTCCCGCTGCTCACAGCTCGCGAGCAGCTCGTCCAGCGCCACGGCCTCACCGGCCACCACCGTGGAACGCGGACCGTTCAACGCCGCCACCGAGATACGACCCTGCCACGGGCCCAGCAACTCCTCGACCTCACCGGCAGCCAGCGGCAACGACACCATGCCGCCGCCGCCCGCGATCCGCAGCAACGCCTTACTGCGCAGCGCCACCACCCGCGCGCCATCCTCCAAGGACAGCCCACCGGCCACCACGGCAGCCGCGATCTCCCCCTGCGAATGGCCGATCACGGCGGCCGGCTCGACGCCCAGCGAACGCCACACCTCAGCCAGCGAAACCATCATGGCGAAGAGTGCGGGCTGCACCACGTCCACCCGAATTAGCGCCTCGCCACTGCGCAGCACCTCGGTCAACGACCAGTCCACGAAAGGCGCGAGCGCCTTCTCGCAGGCGGCGATCGACTCGGCGAAGACGGGCGAGCCGTCCAGCAACTCCACTGCCATCCCGACCCACTGCGAGCCCTGCCCGGGGAAGACGAACACCGGCCGACCGAACGTGCCGCCGCCCGTCACCACCTGCGAGGCCGCAACCCCACCAGCCAGGGATTCCAGCCCGGTCAGCAGCTCCTCCCGCTCGCCGCCGACCACCACCGCACGCCGCTCCAGCACACCCCGTGCCGACGCGAGCGTCCAGCTGACCTCGCCGGTCGCCCACTCCGGGTGCGCCAGCACCGCCTCGCGCAGCCGCCCGGCCTGCGCCCGCAGCGCCGCCTCCGTCCGCGCCGACAACACCCACGCCGTCGCAGCGCCGTCAGTCGCAGACACGTCAGCGGTCTCGGCAGGCTCAGTGGGCTCGGCAGCGGGCTCAACGGCCGGCGCCTCTTCCAGGATCACGTGCGCGTTCGTGCCACTGACCCCGAACGAGGAGACGCCCGCCCGGCGCGTCCGCTCCCCCGGCAGCCACTCCCGCGACTCGGTCAGCAACTCGACCGCACCCGCCGACCAGTCCACGTGCGGCGTGGGCTCGTCCACGTGCAGCGTGCGCGGCAGCACGCCCTCGCGCATCGCCATCACCATCTTGATCACGCCGCCGACGCCCGCCGCCGCCTGCATGTGGCCGACGTTCGACTTCAACGAGCCCAGCCAGAGCGGCCGTTCGGCCGGCCGATCCTGCCCGTACGTCGCGAGCAGCGCCTGCGCCTCGATCGGGTCACCCAGCCTGGTGCCCGTCCCGTGCGCCTCCACCACGTCCACATCCGCCGTGGCGAGCCCGGCGTCGGCCAGGGCCTGCCAGATCACGCGCTCCTGCGACGGGCCGTTCGGCGCCGTGAGACCGTTGCTCGCGCCGTCCTGGTTGACCGCCGAACCCCGCACCACCGCGAGCACCCGATGCCCGTTGCGCCGCGCGTCCGAGAGCCGCTCCAGCACCAGCACGCCGACGCCCTCGCCCCAGCCCGTGCCGTCCGCCGACGCCGCGAACGCCTTGCACCGGCCGTCCGGCGCCAACCCGCGCTGACGGCTGAACTCCACGAACATCCCCGGCGCCGCCATCACCGCCGCGCCACCCACCAGCGCCATCGAGCACTCACCCCGGCGCAGCGACTGACCCGCCAGATGCAGCGCCACCAGCGACGACGAACACGCCGTGTCCACCGTCACCGCCGGCCCCTCCAGGCCGAACACGTACGACAGCCGGCCCGACATCACGCTCACCGTGCTGCCGGTCAGCACATGGCCCTCGACGTCTCCGCTCGCCTCGTGCATGCGCGGCCCGTAGTCCTGGGTCATCGCGCCGACGAAGACGCCGGTCCGGCTGCCCCGCTGCTCGGCCGGATCGATCCCGGCCCGCTCGAACGCCTCCCAGGCCGTCTCCAGCAGCAACCGCTGCTGCGGATCCATCGCCAGCGCCTCGCGCGGCGAGATCCCGAAGAAGCCGGCGTCGAACCGGTCCACGCCCTCGACGAAGCCGCCCGACCGCGTGTACGCGTGCCCGCTGCGGCCCGGGTCGGGGTCGTAGAGCCCCTCGACGTCCCAGCCACGGTCGGCCGGGAACGGCCCGATCGCGTCACGCTCGTCCGCGACCAGCCGCCACAGGCCCTCCGGCGAGTCGGCGCCACCGGGGAACCGGCAGGACATCCCGACGATCGCGATCGGCTCGTCCTCCGCCGCCCGGGCGGTCACGTCCGGCGCCGCCGATGCGAGGCCGAGCAGGGCCGCCCGCAGCCGGCCGACCAGCGCGCTGCCGGTGGGGTGGTCGAAGAGCAGCGTGACGGGCAGCCGCAGACCGGTCGCGGTGACCAGGCGGTTGCGCAGTTCCACAGCGGTCGCCGAGTCGAAGTCGAGGTCGCGGAACGGCCGGTCGGCCAGAAAGCCGGGCACGGCCTCGGACCCGCGCAGCGCGAGCACCTGCGCCTGCACCAACTCGGTGAGGAACCGGAGCTGTTCGGCCTCGTCCCAGTCGGCCAGCCGGTCTCCCAGCGGTGTCCGGACGGGTGCCGGCCGGTCGCCCGCCACCGCGTCCACGGCCGTCGCGCCCAGCTCTGCCGCGTCCAGCGCCGCAGCCGCACCCGTCGCGTCCACCGGATCGCCCGGCGCCGCGACCAGCCCCGCGGCGGCTGCCCAGTCCACCGCCACGCCGCGGACCTGCAGTTCGGCCAGCGAGGCGACGAACCGGTCCAGGCCGCCCTGGTGCCGCCGCAGCGAGCCGACCACGGCCGTCCGATCCCCCAGACCCGCGTCCTCCACGGTCTCCTGCACGCCGGCGAGCAGCACGGGGTGCGGGCTCACCTCCAGGAAGACCCGGTGCCCGTCGGCCAGCAGTGCGCGGGTGGCCTGCTCGAACCGGATCTCCTGGGTGATGTTCCGCTGCCAGTACCCGCCGTCCAGCTCGGCGGTGTCGAACTGCCCGCCGGTCAGCGAGGAGTAGAAGGGGACGCCGGACGAGGCCGGCACGATCCCGCTGAGCGCCTGCACCAGTTCGTCCCGGTCCACCGCCAGGTTCGGGGAGTGCGCGGCGGATCCGTTGCTGAGCTTGGTGGCCCGCACCCCCTCGGCGGCGAGTTCGCCGAGCAGCTCGTGCAGCGCGTGCCGGTCACCGGAGACCAGGACCGAGCGTGGCGCGTTGGCCCCGGCGATGCTCAACCGGCCGTCCCAGCGGGCCAGTCGCGGCGCCAGCTGCGCGCGGGTCAGCACGACCGAGGCGATGTCACCGGGCGCGGCCGCGCCGGCCCGGGCCTGAGCCTGGCTCCACCGCGCCACGACCTCGGCGGCGTCCGGCAGGCTGAGCGCGCCGGCCACCTGGGCCGCCGCGATCTCGCCGAGGCTCGCCCCCACCACGGCCGCGGGCTGCACTCCGCAGCTGCGCCAGAGCGCGGCGAGCGAGACCATCACCGAGAAGAGGACCGGCTGAACGACGTCGACCGCGTCCAGGGCAGGCGCCCCCGCCGCACCGCGCAGCACGGCCGGCAGCGACCACGGGACGTGCGGCCGCAGGGCTTCGGCGCATGCGTCCAGCTGCTCCCGGAACACGTCCGAGGAGTCCAGCAGGCCGAGTGCCATCCCGTGCCACTGCGATCCCTGGCCCGGGAAGACGAAGACCGCCCGGGCGCCCGGGCCCAGCTCTTGTCCGCGTTCCATCGAACCCTCCCCCGTCCAGTCAGTGCGTTCGGCTGTGCCGCCTTGCCGGGGAGCGGCGGTCCCGCCGCCATTTCTCCCGGTCACCCGGTCAACCTTCAGCACCCTGCCAGGGCGGTCTTGGCGCTCTCTTGCAGCCCTCTGCGCACTTTCTTGGCGGTGACTTAAAGACTTCTGAGCAATGCGCGGTACCCGATCCACTCTCTTGATCGGTGGCCCGACCGGCGGCGCGGCCGGGAACGCGACCGGCGGCTCGATCGGTGACACGGTTACCGGCCATTCAGTGGCTCGATCACGAACCACTGATGTCAGGCACATGACAACCATGCGCTCGTGCTGATCGTTCGAGCGCGGCGCACGACGCCGACACCGACGCCGACGCCCCGCCCGGCGCTGCACGACCGGCGGCAGCACCGGCGCGATCGCGTCGGCGGAAATCAGGAGAAGGGGGCGGGTCGTGAGCGAATGAAATGGCGCGGATGCAGGAGTGCGGATGCAGGAGTACAACCGGCCACGCCGACGCAAACAAAAGAGCACTACTGCAAACAAAAGAGCACTACAAGGAGGCGGAGGGGCAGACGGACAGCTCGGGACTCAGCACCAGCCGACGATCGGCTCCCCGCGCAGGATCGAGCCGAACAGCTGCTGCAGCTCGGGCCCGGGGTCCACGCCGTACTCCTCGGCAAGGGTCTTGCGGGTGCGGTTGTAAGCGTCGATGGCCTCGGCCCGCCGGCCCGACCGGTACAGCGCCTTCATCAGCAGCCAGCTGAACCGCTCGCGGGTCGGGAACTTCATGCTCAGGGTCGGCAGCTCCGCCGCGATCAGCGAGAAGTCGTGCTCCTGCGCCAGCTCGGCCTCCCAGAGGCTCTCCATCGCCAGCAGCCGCAACTCCTCGAACCGGCCGGCCAGCTGCGCACCGAGCACGTAGTCGCCGACCTCCGGGTGGGCCGTTCCCCGCCACAGCGCCAGCGCGCTCTCCAGCGTGCGGCTCGCCTTCTGATGCAGACCGGCCTGCAGCAGCTGCCGGCCGTCCCGTAGCAGCCGCTCGAATCGGACAGCGTCAATGTGTTCCGGCTCGACCGCAAGGAGATATCCGGCCGTTTCTCGCCGCAGGAACGTGTCCCGGGACCGCGGTGGCCGATTCGGCTCCAGTATTCGGCGAAGATTCGACACATAAACGTGCAAGTTTGCCATCGCCTCGGTCGGCGGATTCCGCGGCCAAACGGCCTCGGCGAGCTGCTCCGTCGTGACGATTTGATTGGGCGTCAGCAGCAGCGTGGACAATACCGCCCGCTGTCGCGCCGAGCCGAGGTTCACTGGTCGCCCCTGCGACCAGACCCCCAGCGGACCTAGGACGTTGAAGTGAACTGCCGTGGCGATCGTCAACGATGCCCCCCAGGCTGGAATGGATCACAGGTCGTGACACGCCTCAATGGCGTGCTCAAGGCTGAATCCCCCGTGGAGTGGACGCATGGTCACTCCCGCAGCCGGTTACAGCGTACTGGTATATGCCAGAAAACAAAGTGTCAGATTGCATAAAATCTGATGTTTAGTCAGAGCGTCTCAGGAAAATCCTTGCACTGCAGGCCCACCACGACCACCCGTTACCGCGTGCTTACCAGCGGCGTTCAAGTGCCGCCCTAGTGCCACGCGTTCTGGAAGTTCCGCCGCGCGCGGTGCAGTCGCGAACGCACCGTGCCGACCGGCAGCGAAAGGGTGGCCGCCAGCTCCCGCTCGCTCATGCCGTAGACGGCGCGCAGCGTGAGGATCTGGCGGTGCTGGTCGGGCAGTCGCTCCATCACATCCGAAATGTGCACCGCGACCAGTGGATTGGCGTCCTGCTCCAGATCCGGCAGGTCGTCGGCCCGACTCTCGATCGCCTTCGACGTGCGGATCGCCTCCCGCACGGTGACCGACCGCACCCAGCTGTAGAAGGCGCCCGGCTCGCGCAGCCCCGGGATCCCGCGGTAGATCGCCAGCATCGCCTCCTGCGCGGCGTCGGAGCTGTGCCCACGCGCGATCGGCACACAGAGCCGGGCGACGAACGGGGCGATGTGCAGCAGCAGATCGTCCATCGCCCGGCGATCTCCGGCCTGGGCGCGCGTCAGCAGCGCCGGCATCGAGAAGCTGCTCGACTCGTTCGGCGTTCGGGCGTTCGGCAGGCACAGCGTGCGTTGCATCCCACAGACCTCTCATCGTATTCACGCTCGACCGGGAGCGGCCTCCGATGAACGAACGGATGAGCTGAGCCCGGGAGTTGACGGCACAGGCGGACAGGCAAGTCACTTGTCGGGGCACGCGTGCGATCACACGTCGGATAACCCCTCAGCGGTGCGGTGCACATCGCTGCCTCAGTGAAGCCGGATCCGCGCCGCGTTTTCAAGGCCTCTCAAGCGGTCCTCGTGCGACCTCGAGGGAGCCTCGTGAACTCCTCGGTCCCACCGCAATCTTGATCCGGACACGAAGCATCCTTGCCGGCCCCCCGAAAACACCTCATCAGACGGCCCTGAGCTGGGAAGACGCACTGCCCGTGGCACATTTCGAGTACTTGATACCGGGGGTTCCCGCAGGTTAGATGAGGACACGGAGCCGCCGCGACCGGATTTATCGGCGCGGCTCCATTCCCCTGTGCTGTGCTGCCGGTCGCGGCGCCGCCGCCATCGAAGCCGCCTTCTGCCCAGACCCCACCAGCCGACGGCCCGGATCCCGGTGCCGACCGCCCCGGACCACCCAATCGTCCGGCTGCGGACGGCAGTTCACTCCTGCGTGCGTTGCCGCGCAAGTTGCCGCGCAAGTCGTCGACCCCCTTCGACCTAGGACGATGCACCGTGCTCCAAGACCGAGACGTATCCCCCGCCGCCAAGGCCGCCGAGCCCACCGAGGCGGCCGACGTCGCGCAGGCCGCCCAGCCCGCGCAGAGCGCCGAGAGCGCGGCCCACAGCACCCACCGGCACCCGCCGCTGGGGCTGACCGGAGCGCAGCGCGGGGTCTGGTACGGGCAGCAACTCGACCCGGCCAGCCCGGTCTACAACACGGCCGAATTCGTCGAGATCCAGGGGCCGGTGGACCGGGAGCGGTTCGAGCAGGCGCTGCGCCAGGCCGTCACGGAGACCGAGGCACTCCGGGCAGGCTTCACCGACGAGGACGGGCAGCCACGGCAGAGCCTCGGCGCGGCGCCGCACTGGCCGCTGCACACGCCCGACCTGTCCGGAGCGGACGACCCATGGGCGGCGGCCCAGCGCTGGATGCGCGAGGACCTGGCGCGGCCCTGCGACCTGGCCCGCCCGCCGCTGTTCGCCGAGGCGCTGATCACCCTGGCCCCCGACCGGCACCTCTGGTACCAGCGGGTGCACCACATCGCGCTGGACGGGCACTCCTTCTCCCTCCTCGCCCGCCGGGTCGCCGAGTTGTACGGCGCGCTCGTCGCGGGCGAGCGGCCCACGGCGAACCCGTTCGGCTCGCTGGCCGACGTGCTGCACGCCGAGGACGCCTACCAGGCCGGCGAGCAGCGGCTGCGCGACCAGGCCCACTGGCGCGACCGGCTCGCCGAACGCGCCGAGCCGGTCTGTCTCTCCTCGGCTCCGGCCCCGGCCACCGGCACCTTCCACCGCGAACGGGCCGTGCTGCCTGAGGACTTGGCCCAGCGGCTGGCCGAGGTCGGCAAGCGTGCGGCGGCCAGCGCCGGTGAGCTGCTGATCGCCGCCGTGGCGCTCTACACCCATCGCCGCACCGGCGCCGCCGACGTCGTGCTCGGGGTGCCGGTGAGCAACCGCGGCCCCGGCAACGCCCGGGTGCCCGCGATGCTGGTGAACATCGTCCCCCTGCCGCTGCGGCTGCACCCGGGGCTCTCGCTCACCGAGGCGGTCACCGCGGTGGTCGGCGAGCTGCGGGCCGGCAAGCCGCACCGGCGCTACCGGTACGAGGAGATCCGGCGTGACCTGGGCCTGGCGGGCGGCGCCGACCGCCTCTACGGTCCGCTGGTCAACGTCAAACCGTTCGTCGGCCGGCTGGACTTCGCCGGCGCGCCCGGCGTGATGCACCACCTCTGCGCGGGCCCGGTGGACGATCTGACGATCAATGTGGTGCTCGGTGCGACGCCGACCGAACTGGCGGTGGAGTTCGACACCAACCCCGCCGCGTACACCGCGGCCGAGACCGCGGACCACCTGGAGCGCTTCCTGCGGCTGCTGGACGCGCTGACCAGCCGGCCCGACGCGCCGATCGGCCGGGCGGGCCTGCTCGGGCCCGAGGAGCTGCGCGCGTGGGCCGCGGCGAACGAGACCGCGCACCCGCTGCCCGCCGTGACGCTGCCGGAGCTGGTCGAGGCGCAGGTCGCCCGGACTCCGCAGGCCACCGCCGTGCTCTTCGACGGCGCGCGGCTGGACTTCGAGCAGCTCAACAGCGACGCGAACCGGCTGGCCCGGCTGCTGGTGGCCCGGGGCGCCGGTCCGGGGCGGATCGTGGCGGTCGCCCTGCCGCGCTCGGTCGAGCTCGTGGTCGCGCTGCTCGCGGTGCTCAAGTCCGGCGCCGCGTATGCCCCGCTGGACCTCGACCAGCCGGCCGGACGGCTCGCGGCGATCCTCGACGACGCCGCGCCGGTGGCCCTGGTCGCCGACCACGCCGGCGCCGCCGCACTGACCGGGCCGGCAAGCCCGGCCACCGGGCCTGCCGCCGGGTCTGCCACCGGTCCTGCCACCGTGCTGCTCGACGACCCCGCCACCGCCGAGGAGTTGGCGGCGCTGCCGGCCGGCGACCTGTCGACGGCCCGGCCGACCCCGCAGGACACCGCGTACGTCATCCACACCTCGGGCTCCACCGGCCGTCCGAAGGGCGTCGCCGTCCCGCACGGCGCGATCTGCAACCGGCTGCTGTGGACCCAGGCCGAGTACCGGCTCGGCCCCGACGACCGGGTGCTGCAGAAGACCAGCTGCGGATTCGACGTCTCGGTCTGGGAGTTCTTCTGGCCGCTGATCACGGGCTGCGCCCTGGTGCTGGCCCGGCCTGGCGGGCACAAGGACCCGGCGTACCTGGCCGAGCTGATCCGCCGGGAGGCCGTCACCACGGTCCACTTCGTGCCCTCGATGCTGCGCGCCTACCTGCTGGAGCCGGCGGCCGCCGAGCCCACCGCGCTGCGCCGGATCCTGTGCAGCGGCGAGGCACTGCCCACCGAACTGGCCGACCGGGCAACCATTTTGCTGCGGACGCCGGTGCACAACCTGTACGGACCCACCGAAGCCGCGGTGGACGTCACCTCCTGGGCCCACCGGCTCTTCGAGACCTCCGAGACCTCCGAGGCCACGGCGCCGCGCGGCGCCACCGTGCCGATCGGACGGCCGGTCTGGAACACCCGCACCTACCTGCTCGACGCCGCGCTGCAGCCCGTCCCGCCCGGCGCGGCCGGTGAGTTGTACCTGGCCGGGGACCAGCTCGCCACCGGGTACCTGGGCCGATCGGCGCTGACCGCGGAGCGTTTCGTCGCCGACCCGTTCGGCCCGGCCGGCAGCCGGATGTACCGCACCGGCGACCTCGCCCGGCAACTCCCGGACGGCGCGATCGAGTTCCTCGGCCGCACCGACCACCAGGTGAAGCTGCGCGGCCTGCGGATCGAGCTCGGCGAGATCGAGGCCGTGCTCACCGCGCACGACGGCATCGCCGACGCGGTCGTGCTGGTCCGCGAGGACCGCGCCGACGACCCGCGCCTGGTCGGTTACGTGGTCCCCGCCCCCGGCCACCCGGCCGACCCGGACGGCTGGCGCGCCCACCTGGCCGTCACGCTGCCCGAGTACATGGTCCCGAGCGCCTTCTGCGTGCTGGAGCGGCTGCCGGTGACCGCCAACGGCAAGCTCGACCGCGCCGCGCTGCCCGCCCCCGAGACGCCGGCGGCCACCAACGAGCAGCCGGCGACCGAGCAGGAGCGGATCCTCTGCGAGCTCTTCGCGCAGGCGCTCGGGCTGCCCCGGGTCGGCCCCCGCGACAGCCTCTTCGCCCTCGGCGGCCACTCGCTGACCGCCGCCCGGGTGGCCGTCCAGGCCCGGTCCGCGCTCGGCGTGGAGGTCTCGATCGGCGACCTGTTCCAGCAGCCGACCCCCGCCGGGCTGGCCGACCGACTGCGCTCGGCCCGCCCCGCCCGCACGCCGGTGCGCCCGGTCGAGCGGCCCGAGCAGCTGCCGCTCTCCTACTCCCAGCGCAGCATGTGGTTCCTCAACCAGCTGGACACCACTGCGCCGACGTACAACATCCCGCTGGTGGTGCGGCTGACCCGGCAGGTCGACGAGGACGCGCTGCGGGCCGCGCTCGGCGACGTCGCCGACCGGCACGAGAGCCTGCGCACGCTGCTGCCGCAGACCGACGGAACGCCCCGCCAGCAGGTCTGCGCGCCGGGCACCGCGCACCCCGAACTGCGGATCGTGGACTGCCCGGCACAGGAGGTCGAGGCGCACGTCACGGCGGCCCGGCGGCACTCCTTCGACCTCACCCGCGACACCCCCTGGTGGGCGGGCCTGTACGGCAACCGGACCGAGGCCCGGGCCCTGGTCCTGGTGCTGCACCACGTCGCGGCCGACGGCTGGTCGCTGCGCCCGCTCGCCGACGACCTGTCCGCCGCCTACGCGGCCCGCCTCGAAGGCCGGGCGCCGCAGTGGCCGGAACTGCCGGTGCAGTACGCCGACTACGCGCTCTGGCAGCGCGACCTGCTCGCCGAGCCGCGCCCGGCCGACGGCCTGATCGATCGTCAACTCACTTTCTGGAGCTCGGCACTGAGCGGCCTGCCGGAGGATCTCGCGCTCCCGGCCGACCGGCCCCGGCCGCAGCGGCCGAGCCGGCGCGGCGCCGCACTGGCCCTCGACCTCGACGCCGACCTGCACCGCGCGCTGCTGCGCCTGGCCGAACAGCACGGCGCCAGCCTCTTCATGGTGCTGCAGAGCGCGCTCGCCGCGCTGCTCACCCGCTCCGGCGCCGGCACCGACCTGGCGATCGGCACCCCGGTGGCCGGGCGGGTGGACCCGGCGCTCGACGACCTGGTCGGCCTGGTCGCCAACACGCTGGTGCTGCGCACCGACACCTCGGGCAATCCGGAGTTCAGCGAACTTCTGGGCCGGGTCCGGGACTTCGACCTGGCCGCCTACGACCACCAGGACCTGCCGTTCGACCTGCTGGTCGAGCAGCTCAACCCGGCCCGGCACCCGGCCCGGCACCCGCTGTTCCAGGTGATGCTGGCGCTGCAGAACAACACCGAGGCGGTGCTGCAGCTCGGCGACAACCGGGCGGTGCTGAAGCCCAGCGGAACCGGGACGGCGAAGTTCGACCTCTTCCTCGACGTGCGGGAGCAGCGCGCCGCCGACGGTTCGGCGGCCGGTCTGAGCTGCCATCTCGAATACAGCGTGGACCTGTTCGAGCAGCGGACCGTGGCCGCGCTGGCCGAGGCGCTGCACGCGCTACTGACCGCGGTCGCCGCCGACCCCGCACTACGCCTCGACGCGCTGCGCCTCGACGCGCTGCCCGCCACCGTGACCGGTACCGAGGCCCCGGCCGCGCAGTCGGACGAGCTCCCCTTCGAACCGGCGCTCCTCGAAGCCGAGTTGCTCGCCCAGGGTGGCATCGGTGACGCCCTGGCGCTGCCGCCGGCCCCCGGCGGCGACGGCCGGCCGACCGTGCTCGCCGTGCCGACCCGGGCGGCCGCCGTCGAGCAGGCGGCCAAGGCACTGGGCCGGCCGGCCCGGGTGATCGCCGTCTCGGACCTGCCGCGGCACCCGGACGGCACCCTCGACACCGTCGCGCTCGGTCAACTCCCGCTGATCGACGCCGAGTCGGCCGAGCAGTGGCAGCGTGCGCTCGCCGCGCTGCCCGGCGTCCGGTCGGCGACCGCCGCGCTGGAGGAGATCCCGGAGCAGCTCGGCCGGCGCTACGTCGGCCCGGCCAGCGCCCGATCGGCCGCCGCGCCCGACGCGCCCGCCGTCGCGGCCGAGGCGACCGTCCCCGCGCTCAGCGAGGGTCCGCCGCTGCCCGAACTGCCGGTGCAGAACTGGGCCGACGCGCTGCGCCGGGCCGCGCGCGGTGGCGAGCACGCCGAGGTGGTGCACGCCCGCGCCGACGGCAGCGAGACGCGCCGCAGCTACGCCTCGCTGATCGAGGAGGCCTGCCGCACGCTCGGCGGCCTGCGCGCGCTCGGCCTGCGCGCCGGAGACCAGGTGATCCTCCAGTGCGAGGACACCGAGGACTTCCTGGCCGCGCTCTGGGGCTGCGTGCTCGGCGGCATCGTCGCGGTCCCGCTGACCGTCCCGGCCTCGTACGCGACCGACTCCGCCCCGGTGGCCAAGCTGGAGGGCGTCTGGCAGATGCTGGACCGGCCCCGGATCGTCACCTCCACCGCCACCGAGCCGGGCCTGCGCGCCCTGGCCGAGCGGCGCGGCTGGCCCGAGCTGCGGCTGAGCACGGTGGACGAGCTGCGCGAGGGCCCGGCCGACGCCGACTGGCACCCGGCACAGCCGGACGACGTGATCCTGATGCTGCTGACCTCCGGCAGCACCGGCCTGCCGAAGGCGGTCCGGCTCAGCCACCGCAACGTGCTGACCCGCGCCGCCGCCACGGCCGCGATGAACTCGCTGACCGAGCAGGACGTCTCGCTCAACTGGATCCCGCTCGACCACGTCACCGGCGTGGTGATGTTCCACCTGCGCGACGTCTTCCTCGGCTGCCGCCAGGTGCACGCGCCGACCTCCTGGATCCTGCAGGACCCGCTGCGCTGGCTGGACCTCGCGGACCGGCACCGGGTCAGCGTCACCTGGGCACCGAACTTCGCCTTCGGCCTGGTCGGCGAGCACGCCCACCGGATGACCGACCGCAGCTGGGACCTCTCCCCGATGCGCCTGGTGACGAACGCCGGTGAGGTGGTGGTGGCCCGCGCGGCCCGCCGCTTCCTGGAGGTGCTCAAGCCCTTCGGCCTGCCGCAGACCGTCATGCACCCGGGCTGGGGCATGTCGGAGACCTCCTCGGTGGTCACCGACGCCGAGCTCTCCGCCGAGCCCGCGGCCGGGGAGGACACCTTCGTCAGCTGCGGCCTGCCCTACCCCGGCTTCGCGATGCGGATCGTGGACGAGCAGGAGCGGGTGGTGGCCGAAGGTGCGGTCGGCCGGCTCCAGGTGCGCGGCACCTCGGTGACGGCGGGCTACCACGACAACCCGAAGGCGAACGCCGAGTCGTTCACCGCCGAGGGCTGGTTCGAGACCGGCGACCTGGCCTTCCTGCGGGCCGGTGAGCTGTACATCACCGGCCGCGCCAAGGACGTCATCATCGTCAACGGCGTCAACCACTACAGCCACGAGATCGAGTCCTGCGTCGAGGAACTCCCCTTCGTGGTCCGCAGTTTCACCGCCGCCTGCGCCGTGCGCAACGACCCGGCGGCGGGCACCGACGAACTCGCGCTCTTCGTCCACCTGGCGGACGGCCAGGACGTCGCCGAGGCACTGCGGGCGATCCGCGGCAAGGTCACCCGGGAGATCGGCGTGAGCCCCGCCTACCTGGTGCCGGTCGAGGCGGCGACGATCCCCAAGACCGAGATCGGCAAGATCCAGCGCACCCAGCTGCGCAAGCGCTTCGAGGCGGGCGAGTTCGACGAGGCCGTCCAGCGCGCCGAACTGCTGCTGGGCACCGCGGCCACCGTGCCGGACTGGTTCCTGCGCCCGGTCTGGCAGCGCGCCGACCGGGCCGAGCGCCCGGCCGCAGCGGGCACGCACACGCTGCTGCTGGCCGGCCGCAGCGCCGCGGCCGCCGAGCTGGCCGACACGCTCGCCGCCCGGCTGCGCGAGCGCGGCGGCCTGGCCACCGTGGTCACGGCGGGGCCCACGTTCGACCGCACCGACGCCGCCCGCTACCGGCTCCGGCCGACCGCGACGGCGGACTACGAGCAGCTGCTGGCAGGCCTCGCGGCGGACGAACGGCCGCTGGACACCGTGCTCCACCTCGGCGCGCTCGACGTACTCGGCGCGCTCGACGGCCCGTCACCCGAACCGACGAGCGTCGAAGAGCTGCTGGAGGCACAGTCCGACAGCACGGACAGCCTGCTCTGCCTCGCCCAGGCGCTCCAGACCCGGCGCCTGCCGGAGCAGCGGACGGCGCTCTACCTGGTCACCGTCGGGGAGCAGGCCGTGCTGCCCGAGGACCGGCCCGGCTACGCGCACGCCGCCGCCGGCGGCCTGCTGAAGAGCCTGCGCGAGGAACTGCCCTGGCTGCGCACCGGCCACCTGGACCTGGCCCCCGGCGACCTGCGCAGCGACATCGGCCTGCGCAGCGGCGTCGAACTCTTGCTTGCCGAGACCTCGGCCGCGCCGACCGCCGCCGAGATCGCCTACCGCGAGGGCGCGCGCTGGGTGCGCCGGCTGGCCCCGCTGCCCGACCCGCTGCCGCGCACCGCGCCCGCCGCACCGGACGGCTTCCAGCTGCTCAGCGGTGGCCTCGGCGGCGTCGCCGGGCGGCTCGCCGAGCACCTGCTCAAGACCCCCGGCACCCGGCTGCTGCTGCTCGGCCGCACCGACCTGCCCGAGGAGCACCACTGGGACGAGCTGCTCGCGGCCGGCGGCGAGCCGGCCCGCCGGATCGAGACCTACCGCCGACTGCGGGCGCTGGGCGAGGTCCGCTACGAGGCCGCCGACGTCACCGACCCGGAGCAGGTCCTGGCTGCCGTGGCGAAGGCGTCCGACGCCTGGTCCGCGCCGCTGGCCGGCGTTCTGCACCTGGCCGGCGGCTTCGACCAGCGGCCGGTGGCGGGCTACGACCTGCCGCAGTGGCGCGCCGCGCTGGCCGCCAAGATCACCGGTGGCTGGGTGCTGCACCGGCTGGCCCGGGAGCACGCGGCGGCCTCGTTCGTCTCGTTCTCCTCGGTCAACGGCTTCTTCGGCGGCTCGATGAGCGGCGCGTACGCCGCCGCGAACGCCTTCCTGGACGCCCTGGCCGTCCACCAGCGCGGCACCGGCCTGGACGCCCAGGCGCTCGCCTGGAGCATGTGGGACGAGCTCGGCATGAGCGCGGGCTACGGCCTGAAGGCGCTCACCGAGGCGCGCGGCTACCGGGTGCTGGAGCCGGCCGCGGCGCTGCGCTCGTTCGACCTGGTCCGCGGCCTGGCCGAGGCGCACGTGCTGATCGGCACCGACCGCACCGCGCCCTGGGTCCGCAGCCAGGTGCCGGCCCCGGCGCGGCCGCTGCACCGGCTCGCCGGCCGGGTGGCGCTGGAGGAGGGCACCGACCTCGGCGCGCTCTGCCGCGCGGCGGCCGACGCCGCCGGCTCGGCCGACGGCTGGGTGCTGCGCGCCGCCGGCTCCTCGGCCACGGACGAACCCGCGGCGCAGGCCGACGGCGCGGCCGAGCTGCGCCGGCTGGAGCAGGCGTTGTCCGCGATCTGGTGCCGGGTGCTGGAGCGCGACGAAGTGGGCGTCGAGGAGAACTTCTTCGACCTCGGCGGCCACTCGCTGCTGCTGGTGACCGCTCAGACCACGGTCAACCAGGAGCTGGGCTGCGAGCTGAGCGTGGTGGACCTGTTCAGCCACCCCAGCGTCCGGGCGCTGGCCCGCCACCTGGCGAGCACGGGCACCGCGACGTCCCCAACGACGTCCGCCGCGTCGCCGACACCGCAGGCCCCGGCCGAGCCCGCGCCCGTCGCACCGGCCACCACCGCGCCGGCCAACGGCCTGGACCGCGCCCGGCAGCAGGCGGAGCGCCAGCGCGCCGCCCGGGCCGCCCGCCGCCCCGCCACGAACAAGAGGACCCAGAACGATGGCTGACACCGCAGGGAACGACACCGACTACGAGGCCGAGCCGGCGATCGCCGTCATCGGCATGGCGGCCCGGTTCCCCGGCGCCGACACGCCGGAGGAGTTCTGGGCGAACCTCGCCGCCGGCCGCGAGTCGATCCGGCCGATCACCGACGAGGAGTTCCTGGCCGCCGGCGGCGACCCGGCCGGCCTGGACGACCCCGACCTGGTCCGGATGGCCTCCGTGGTCGAGGGCATCGACCGCTTCGACTCCGCGTTCTTCGGCTACAGCCCCGCCGAGGCGGAGATCGTGGATCCGCAGCAGCGCCTGCTGCTGGAGAGCGCCTACCACGCGCTGGAGGACGCCGGCTACGCCGGTGACCTCGGCGAGCAGCAGGTCGGCGTGTACGCGGGCGCCGGCGACAGCCGCTACTACCCGGCGCACGTGCACCCCCGCTTCGCCGGCCAGACCGCCTCCGTCGCACTGGTGCACGCCGCGACCGCCAACTCGCTCGGCACGCTGGCCACCCGGGTCTCCTACGAACTCGGCCTGACCGGCCCCAGCCTGTCACTCCAGACGGCCTGCTCGACCGCGCTGGTCGCGATCCACACCGCCTGCCAGGACCTGCTCGACTACAAGTGCGACCTCGCCCTGGCCGGCGCGGCCTCGCTGAACCCCTCGGCGATGCTGGGCTACCGGCACGTGCCGGACGGCCCGTTCTCCCCCGACGGCCGGTGCCGCGCGTTCGCCGCGGACGCCGCCGGGACGTCCTCGGGCGACGGCGTCGGCGTCGTGGTGCTCAAGCGGCTGGAGGACGCGCTGGCCGACGGCGACCGGATCCGGGCCGTCGTCAGGGGCTCGGCGATCAACAACGACGGCCGCCGCAAGGTCGGCTTCACCGCCCCGAGTCCCGAGGGCCAGACCGAGGTCCTGCTCGCGGCCCAGGCCGCGGCCGGTGTCGACGCCGACTCGCTCTCGTACGTGGAGGCGCACGGCACCGCCACCCGGATCGGCGACCCGATCGAGGTCGCCGCGCTGACCCGGGCGTTCCGGGAGAGCAGCGACCGGCGGCAGTACTGCGCGCTCGGCTCGGTCAAGACCAACATCGGTCACCTCGGCGCCGCCGCCGGGATGGCCGGCTTCATCAAGACCGTGCTGGCCCTGGAGCACCGCCAGATCCCGCCGACGCTGCACCACACCGCGCCGAACCCGCTGATCGACTTCGCCGCGAGCCCGTTCCGGGTGCCCACCGCGCTGGAGGAGTGGCCGAGCGGTCCGCAGCCGCGCCGCGCCGGGGTGAGCGCCTTCGGCGTCGGCGGGACCAACGCGCACGTGATCCTCGAAGAGGCCCCGGCGCCCGAGCCGCAGGCCCCCTCCCAAGCCGAGCCGCTGCCGCAGTGGCAGGCGCTGCCGCTCTCCGCCCGGACCCCGGCCGCGCTGCGCGGGCAGGCCGAGCGGCTCGGCCGCCACCTCGCCGAGCACCCGGAGCTGGCGCTGCCGGACGTCGCCCACGCGCTGCGCACCTTCCGCCCCGCCATGCCGTACCGGGCGACGGTCGTCGCCGACAGCACCGCGAGCGCCACCCGGCAGTTGCAGCACCCGCTGCCCGCCCACCCGGCGATCCGCAACAGTGCCGCGGACGGTGGCGGCGAACCGGCGGTCGCGTTCCTGCTCCCCGGCGGCGGCACCCAGTACGTCGGCATGGGCGCGCAGCTCCACCGCGACCACCCGGTCTACCGGGACGCCATCGACCGGTGCGCCGAGATCCTGCGCCCCGTCCTCGGCCGCGACCTGCGCACGGCGCTCTACGAGCACACCGAACCGGGCAGCGTGGACGCGTTCCTCGCGCTGGTCGTCACCGAGTACGCGATGGCCGAGACCCTGATCGCGCACGGGGTGCGGCCCACTGCGCTGATCGGCCACTCGCTCGGCGAGTACACCGCGGCCGCGCTCTCCGGCGTGCTGACGCTGGAGGAGATGCTGCCGCTCTGCGCCGAGCGGATCCGGCTGATCTCCTCGGCCGGCGGCGCCACCGTCGGCGTGGCGCTCGGCGAGGACGAGCTGCGCGGGTACCTCACCGACGACGTCGCGCTGGCCGCCGTCAACAGCCCCACCGCCTGCACGGTCGCCGGCCGGCAGGAGGCCGTCGCGGCGCTGGAGGACCGGCTGCAGGCCGACGGCGTGACGTTCCGCCGGCTGCGGATGCCCGCCGCCGCCCACTCGCACGTGCTCGACCCGGTGCTGCCCGCCTTCGCCGAGGCGCTCGGCACGGTCACGCTGCGCCCGCCGCGGATCCCGTTCGTCACCAACGTCACCGGCGACTGGATCACCGACGAGCAGGCGACCAGCCCCCGGCACTGGCTCGACCACACCCGCCGCACGGTGCGGTTCGCCGACGGCATCAACGCGCTGTACCGGCACGGCAATCCGCTGCTGGTCGAGGTCGGCCCCGGCGACGTGCTCGCGAAGCTGGCCCGGGCCCGGCTCACCGAGACGCCCGACGGTACCCAGGCGGCCGACGAGCCGGTGACGATCGCGACCATGCGGCACGCCAAGGCCGACAGCCCGGACGGTCAAGTCTTCGCCGAGGCGCTCGGCCGGCTCTGGACCGCCGGCGTGACCGTGGACCTGGCGCCGCCCGGCGACCCGGCCGCGCCGCGCCGGGTGCCGCTGCCGGGCTACGCCTTCGACCGCCGCCGGCACTGGATCGACGCCCCGGCCGCCCGGCCGCGCAGCGCCGACCAGGACGGCGGCGAGGGTGGCGGCGAGGGCGCCGCCGAGCCGCCGCAGGCGGCCGGCCGCGGCAACCGGGCCCGCCGCCCGGACCTCGCCAACGAGTACACCGCGCCGCGCACCCCGCTGGAACACGCGGTGACCGAGCACTGGGAGGCGGCGCTCGCGATCGACGGCATCGGCGTGCACGACAACTTCTTCGACCTGCGCGGCGACTCGATGCAGGCCGTGCTGCTGACCAACCGGATGCGCACCGCCGGCACCCTGGACGTCCCCGCCGCCGACCTGCTCGCGACCCGGACGATCGCCGGCCTGCTGGCCCACGCGAACCCCGACCGCGACGCCGACGACGCGACCGGCGACGGCACTGGCGACATCACTGGCCGCGGCGCCGGGCAGCTCGCCTTCGCTCCCGTGCTGCCGCTGCGCAGCGAGGGCGCCCGGACCCCGCTGTTCTGCATCGCCCCGGTCAGCGGCGTCACCTGGCGGTACGCCGGCCTGCTGGCCCATCTCGACCCGCAGCAGCCGGTGTACGGCCTCCAGGCGCCCGGACTGGACGGCACCGTCGCGCCGTCCGCCGACGCGCGGCAGATGGTGCAGAGCTACCTCACGCAGCTGCGAAGCGTCCAACCGCAGGGCCCGTACCGGCTGTTGGGCTGGTCGTACGGCGGCGTGGTGGCGCAGGCGATGGCCGCCGCACTGCAACAGGGCGGCGAGCAGGTCGAGTTGCTCGCGATGCTGGACGCGCCGGTGCTCGCCGGGCAGACCCCCGACCCGGCCGAGGACGAGCGCAAGGTGGCCGCGCTGCTGCCGCGCCTGGCTCAGGTCGAGCTGCCGGGCGAGCCGACCGAGGTCGCCGAGGTGCTGCGGCTGCTGGCGGAGCACGGCGACGCCGCGACGGTGACCGCCACCGAAGCGGCCGCGATCGCCGAGGTGATGCGCAACAGCCTGCGGATCGCGCCCGGGTTCCACCCCGAGGTCTACCGCGGCGACGTCCTCTTCTTCACCGCCACCGGCGCCCAGGACTCGCTCGGCCTGCCCGCCGCCGCGGTGGCGGCCGACCCGGCGCTCGCGCTGGGCAAGGCCGACACCTGGCGGCCGTACGTGGACGGCGCGATCGACAACCACTCGGTGCCGTGCAGCCACTACGAGATGACCGAGCCGGAGCCGATGGCCCTGATCGGCGCCGTCCTGGCGACCGCGCTGCGTCCGACCACCCACTGAGCACCTACCGACACATCAGGAAAGGAAGCAGAACCCATGACCAAGGACCTCTACGAACTCGGCGACGCACCCCCGCTGGGTGAGATCCCCAAGCGCATGTACGCCTCGCTGATCCGCCCCGAGCGCTACGGCCAGCCGATCGACGCCTTCCGCACCGAAGTCGTGGACGTGCCGCCGGTCGGCCCCGGCCAGGTGCTGCTCAAGGTGATGGCCGCCGGCGTCAACTACAACAACGTCTGGGCCTCGCTCGGCGACCCGGTGGACGTGATCGCGACCCGCCAGAAGCGCGGCGAGCCCGAGGACTTCCACATCGGCGGCTCCGACGCCTCCGGCGTGGTCTGGGCGGTCGGCGAGGGCGTGCGCCATGTCAAGCTCGGCGACGAGGTGGTGATCCTGGCCAACCAGTGGGACGAGCAGGCCCAGGACATCCGGCTCGGCGGCGACCCGTGCACCTCCGCCTCGCAGAGCGTCTACGGGTACGAGGAGAACTACGGCTCCTTCGCGCAGTTCACCGTGGTGGACGAGTACCAGTGCCACCCCAAGCCGAAGCGGCTCTCCTGGGCCGAGGCGGCCTGCTACATGGCCACCGCGGCGACCGCCTACCGCCAGCTCTTCGGCTGGGAGCCGCACACCGTGCGTCCCGGCGACCCGGTGCTGATCTGGGGCGGCGCGGGCGGCCTGGGCTGCATGGCCATCCAGCTGGTGCGCCAGGCCGGCGGCATCCCGATCGCGGTCGTCTCCAGCGACGAGCGCGGCGACTACTGCGTCAAGCTCGGCGCCAAGGGCTACATCAACCGCCGCGACTTCGACCACTGGGGCCGGCTGCCCGACACCGAGGACGACGCGGCGATGGCCCAGTGGCTCCAGGGCGTCCGCAAGTTCGGCCGCGCCTTCTGGGAGGTGCTCGGCGAGCGGCGGGCACCGCGGATCGTCCTGGAGCACTCCGGCGAGGACACCATCCCCACCTCGATCTACATGTGCGACAACGCCGGCATGGTGGTCATCTGCGGCGGCACCACCGGCTACAACGGCGACGTGGACCTGCGGTTCCTCTGGATGCGCCAGAAGCGCTTCCAGGGCTCGCACGTCTCCAACGCCCGCGAGGCCCGCGAGGTCACCGAACTGATCGGCCAGGGCCTGATCGACCCCTGCCTGTCGCTGACCCTCGGCTTCGACGAGATCGGCAAGGCCCACCAGCTGCTGCACGACAACCAGCACCCTGCGGGCAACATGGCCGTCCTGGTCAACGCCAAGTCGTGAGACCCGCAGACCCCCGCTGAACCGCTACGGGCTCCCACCTGGTCAACAGGTGGGAGCCCGTAGCGGGTTCGGCCCAGGGGTTCGGCCCAGCGCCGCAGCCGGTGCCGGCGCTGGTCAGGCGCGCAGCAGCTTCTTGAGGATCTTGCCGGCCGGGTTGCGCGGCACCTCGTCGATGAACTCGATCCGCCGCGGGCGCTTGTAGGGCGCCAGCCGCGCGGTGAGGTGGCGCAGCAGCTCGGCCTGCCCGGCCTCGCCGTCGAGCGCCACGTACGCCAGTGGGACCTCGCCGTAGTCCGGGTCGGGCACGCCGATCACCGCGGCGTCGCGCACCGCCGGGTGGGTCAGCAGGGCCCGCTCGATCTCGGTCGGGTAGACGTTCTGGCCGGCCCGGATGATCAGGTCCTTGGACCGGTCCACCAGGTGGATGAAGCCGTCCCGGTCGAGGAACCCCAGGTCACCGGTGCGGGTCCAGCCGTCCACGGTGATCTCCGCGGTGGCCTCCGGGTTGCCCCAGTAGCCGTGCATCACACCGGGTCCGCGCACGCAGACCTCGCCGACGGCGCCCTGTTCGAGCTCCGTACCGGCGTCGTCCAGCACCCGCACGGACATCCCGGGGATCACCCGGCCGGCCGGGAGCATCTCGGGCAGCCGGTCCGCCGGCGGGTGCTCGGCCGGACCGAGCGTGACGAACGGGCCGCCCACCTCGGTCATCCCGTACACCTGCCGGAACCCGCAGCCGAGCCGCTCGACGGCCTCGGCGTAGATGTCCATCGGCATCGGCGCCGCGCCGTAGAGGATCTCGCGCAGCGAGGAGAGGTCGGTGCCCGCCATCGACTTGGCCTGGAGCATGAACCGGAGCATCTGCGGGACCAGCCAGACGTGGGTGGCCCGGTTGGCCTCGATCGCGGCCAGCGCCGTCTGCGGCTTGAAGCCCGGGATCAGCACCAGCGTCGCGCCGGCGGCCAGGTAGGTCAGCGAGACCACCATGCTGCCGTGGTAGAGCGGGCAGCAGCTGACCAGCACCATCTCGTCGGCGGGCGCGGCCACGGCCAGCCAGCCGAGCGCGATCGCCCGGAACGACGCCGAGTCGACGGTGACGCCCTTGGCCTGGCCGGTGGTCGCCGAGGTGTGCAGGATGGCGATCGGCAGGTCGTCGGGAACCTCCAGCAGCGGCTTGTCCTGCCCGCCGCCCTCGCCCAGCGCCGCGAACTCCGGCTCGTCCAGCGCGATCCGCAGTCGGACCGGCAGGTCCGGGTGCCGCTGGAGCAGCGCGGCCTCGCCGACCACCGCGACCGCGCCGGTCCGCTCGACGATCCCGGCCACCTCGGCCGGGATGAGGCTGTGGTTGAGCGGGACGAAGACCGCACCGAGCCGGGCGAGCGCGAAGTACGTCTCCAGCACCTCGATCCGGTCCAGCGAGAGCACCGCGACGCGGTCCCCGCGCCGGACGCCCAGGCCGGCGAACCCGTGTGCGAGCCGGATGGTCCGGTCGTCCAACTGGGCCCAGGTGACCGCGCGTTGCTCGTCAACCAGGGCCGCCCGGTCCGGGAAGCACTGGCGGTTGCGTTCGAGCAGCTGGGTCAGCCACATCACGCGCCGCCAGGCTGCGCACCGGCGTCGGCACCGGCGGCCGCACCGGCGGCCGAGCGGGCGGCGACGAAGCGCTCGTAGTCGGCGATGGTGTTGAGCTCGTCCATGTCCAGCGCGCTGACCTCGACGCCGGTGCGCTGCTCGATCAGCAGGATCAGGCGCACCAGGTCGCCTGAGTCGATGCCGCTGGCGCTGAGGTCGGCGTCGTCTGCGATCTCCTCGGCGAACTCCGGCGTGCCGGTCAGTTCGACGAGCATCTCCCGAACAGTACTCATGGCTGTCCCTTCCACTGCTTCTCTGAGGGTTTCTCCCGCCCTGTACAGAGGAGCCCGGGCGGCCGAACCATCCCTGACCACCTGCGTGTTCTTCGTCACGGCGGCACCGGCGAACCGGCGGGATCGAACGACCCCCACCGGCCCTCCTTACTTCTGAAGGCCTTCCCGCTTTCGAGACGAACCTCCCAGACGAAGGAGTGGACCAGGTGCTCCAAGAGAGCGAGGTGCGCCACGAGGAGCACTTCGAGGCACTGCTGGCCGCCGACGAACGGATCGAGCCCCGGGACTGGATGCCCGACGGCTACCGCCGGATGCTGATCCGTCAGATCGCCCAGCACGCACACTCCGAGATCATCGGCATGCAACCCGAGGGCGCCTGGCTCACCCGGGCCCCGTCGCTGCACCGCAAGGCCGCGCTGCTCGCCAAGGTGCAGGACGAGGCCGGGCACGGGCTCTACCTCTACTCGGCCGCCGAGACGCTCGGCGTGGCCCGCGCCGAACTGCTGGACGCCCTGCACCGCGGCCAGCAGCGCTACGCGGCCACCTTCAACTACCCCGCGCTCACCTGGGCCGACACCGGCGCGATCGCCTGGCTGACGGACGGCGCCGCCGTGGTCAACCAGGTCCCGCTCTGCCACACCTCGTACGGCCCGTACGCCCGGGCCATGCGGCGGGTCTGCCAGGAGGAGGCGTTCCACGTCCGCCAGGGCTACGACATGCTCAAGTCGCTCTGCGAGGGCACCGCGGAGCAGAAGGAGATGGCGCAGGACGCCGTCAACCGCTGGTGGCTGCCGGCCGTGGCGCTGATGTTCGGCCCGCCGGACACCGTGGCGGGCGGCGCGGACGCCCGCACCGCCGCGATGGGCGCGGCGGTCACCCGGCGCTCGATGGCCTGGGGCATCAAGCGGCACACCAACGACGAGCTGCGCCAGCGCTTCGTCGACAACGTCGTGCCGCAGGCGGCGCAGCTCGGCCTGACGCTGCCCGATCCGGGGATCCGCTGGAACGAGGAGCGCGGGCACCACGACTTCGGCCCGATCGACTGGCAGCAGTTCCGCGACGCACTCGCCGACGACTCGCAGTGCGCCCGGCAGCGGCTGGGCCACCGGGTCGCGGCCCACCGGAACGGCGCCTGGGTACGGGACGCCGTCGATGCGTACGCAGCGCGCGAGCAGCACCACGAGCACGAGCAGCAGCGCGAGCAGGAACAGAAGGAGCAGAAGTCATGACCCAGCCGGCCGCACGGGCGCAGGTCCCGTGGGAGGTGTTCATCAGGCCGCGCCGCGGTCTGTCGCACCAGCACGTGGGGTCGGTGCACGGCATCGACGCCGACATGGCACTCGCCAACGCCCGTGACCTGTACACCCGCAGGGGCGACGCGGTGTCCATCTGGGTGATGCGCTCCGACGGCGTGCACGCCTCCTCGCCGAGCGAGAAGGACGCGTACTTCAGCAGCGCGTCGGACAAGCCGTACCGCTACCCGGAGTACTACACCGCGCTCAACGAGGCCGGCAGCCATGACGAGTGACGCGGCCGTGACGAACGACACCGACCGTGCCGAGTACGCCCTGCGGCTCGGCGACGACGCGCTGATCCTCAGTCAGCGGCTCTGCGCCTGGGTGACCAACGCGCCCACCATCGAAGAGGACCTGGCGCTCGCCAACATCGCGCTGGACCTGCTCGGCCACGCCCGCACCCTGCTCACGCACAGCGGCCGGCTGGACGGCACCGCGCGCAGCGACGACGACCTCGCCTACCAGCGCACCGAACGCCGGTTCCGCAACGCGCTGTTGGTCGAACTCCCGAACGGCGACTTCGCGCTGACGATCGCCCGCCAGCTGGTGTACGCGCACTACGGCCGGCTGCTCTGCGCCGCGCTGTCGGCCTCCACCGACGCCGGGCTCGCCGCGTTCGCCGAGCGGGCGGTCAAGGAGCTGGAGTACCACCAGATGCACGCGGCGCAGTGGACGGTCCGGCTCGGCCGCGGCACGGCCGAGAGCCGGCGCCGGATGCAGGCCGGCCTCGCGGAGGTCTGGCCGTACACGGCCGAGCTGTTCGAGTCGGACGAGCTGGTCCGACGGCTCGTCGAGGACGGCACCGCGCCCGACCTGGCCGCTCTGCAGGCGAGTTGGAGCAAGGAGGTGGCGGCGGTGCTCGCCGAGGCCGAGCTGGCCGTCCCGGTCGTCTCCTGGCAGGCCACCGGCGGGCGCTCTGGGCTGCACACCGAGGCCTTCGGCCCGCTGCTGGCCGAGCTCCAGTCCGTCCACCGCCAGTACCCGGGAGGCACCTGGTGACCGGCACGGGACTGGTGGGCGCCGCAAGCGTCGAGCAGGTCCACGAGCGGGTGGCGACCGTGCCCGATCCGGAGCTTCCGATGGTCACGCTCGCCGATCTGGGCGTGATCCGCGCCGTGCAGGTCGCGGCGGACGGCGTCGTCGAGGTCGTCATCACCCCGACCTACCTGGGCTGCCCGGCCATGCCGGCGATCGAAGCCGCGCTCGGGGCGGCGCTGGCGGACTGCGGCCACCCCGAGGGGCGGGTGCGGCAGGTGCTCAGCCCGGCCTGGAGCACGGACTGGATCAGCGCCGAGGGCCACCGCAAGCTCGCCGAGCAGGGCATCGCGCCGCCGGTCCCGGCCGGGGAGCCGCTGGTGGTGCGGCTCGGCTTCGGCCGGCCGTGCCCCAACTGCGGCTCGGTGGCGACCCGTCCGCAGAGTCCGTTCGGCGCGACCCGCTGCCAGGCCGTCCTGGTGTGCACGGCCTGCCAGGAGAACTTCGCCCAGCTGAAAGCGATGTGACGGTCAGTCATGATCACCACTACTGAAGGAGCAGTGCCCAAGGTCCGCGCCGGCGGCTGGCACCGGCTGCCGGTCGCCGAGGTGGCCCGGCTCACCGAGGAGGCCGTTGCGATCACCCTGGACGTGCCGCAGCCGCTGGCCGCGACCTTCGGCTACCGGGCCGGCCAGCACCTCACCGTCCGACACACCTCGGACGGGCGGGAGTTGCGCCGCAGCTACTCGATCTGCCCGCCGCCCGGGGCGGCCGGCGGCCTGCGCCTGGTGGTCAAGCGGCTCGGCCCCGGCGGCTTCGCGGAGTACGCGACGACCCGGCTGGCCGCCGGTGACAAGCTCGAACTCGCCCCGCCGACCGGTGACTTCCGGCTGACCGAGCAGCCCGGCGCGCACCACGTGCTGATCGCCGGCGGCAGCGGCATCACCCCGCTGCTGAGCATGGCCTCGGCCGCGCTGCGGGCCGACCCGCACTGCCGGGTCTCGCTGGTCTACGCGAACCGGACCGCGAACTCGGTGCTGCTGGCCGAGGAGTTGGCCGATCTCAAGGACGCCAACGTCCAGCGGTTCAACGTCCTGCACGTGCTGACCCAGGAGACCCGCGAGGCCGAGCTGCTCTCCGGCCGGATCGACGGCGAGCGGCTGCCGAAGCTGCTCGCGCTGCTGGGCGCCGAGCCCGACGAGCAGACGCACTTCTACCTCTGCGGGCCGTTCGGCCTGGTCGAGACGGTCCGCACCGCGCTCACCCGGTGGGGCGCCGAGCCGGACCAGGTCCGCTTCGAGCTCTTCGCGACCGACAACGAGCCCGCGGCGCAGGCGGACCGACGCCCGGACGGACGGGCCGGATCGAGCCGGATCACCGCACGGCTGGCCGGCCGGACCACGGTGACCACGATGGAGCCGGCCGACCGGACCGTGCTGGACGCCGTGCTGCGCGCCCGCCCGGAGACCCCGTACTCCTGTCGCGACGGCCTGTGCGGCACCTGCCGCGCCCGGGTGGTCCACGGCGCGGTCACGATGGACCGCCAGTACGCCCTGGGCAGCACCGAGTTGGCGGCCGGCTACACGCTGCCCTGCCGGGCGCGCCCGGAGTCGGACGAGATCGGACTGGACTTCGATGCCTGACCACACCAGCGCCGCCACCCCTTTTCGAGGAGACCCCATGACCGACATCGCACTCCCGCCGACCGCCACCGACCTCGCGACCTCCCAGCTCGACGACTCCTTGCTGGAGTTCGAGGGCACCACGCCGTACGAGGACTACGTCCACGCCTCGGTGCTGACCTCGCTGCAGAAGCCGCTGACCGACTCGCCCTCGGAGATGGCGTTCCTGGTCACCACCCAGGTGATGGAGCTCTGGTTCACCCTGATCGCCCATGAATGGCGAGCCGCCCGGGACGCCCTGGTCCATGACGACGTCGATCAGGCGCTCGCCGCGCTGCGCCGCAGCCTCGGCTCACTGCAGGCGCTGAACGACTCCTGGCGGCCGATCGCCGCACTGACGCCGGCTCAGTTCAACTCGTTCCGGGCGGCGTTCGGCGAGGCGTCGGGGTTCCAGTCGGCGATGTACCGCGAGTTGGAGTTCCTGCTCGGCGAGAAGTCCCGCTCGATGGTGCAGCCGCACCGCGGGCACCCCGCGGTGTACGCGAAGCTCACCGAGGCGCTGAGCCAGCCGTCGCTCTACGACGAGGTGTTGAAGTACCTGTACCGGCGCGGCCTGCCCGTTCCGCAGCACGTCATGGAGCGCGAGGCCACCGAGGCCTACCGGAGCGACCCGGGCGTCGAGGAGGTCTGGCGGCAGATCTACGCCGGGCCGCAGCACGGCCCGCTGGTCGCGCTCGCCGAGGGGCTCACCGACGTCGCCGAGCTGGTGCTGCGCTGGCGCAGCGACCACGTGATGGCGGTCCGCCGCGCGATGGGCGCGAAGGTGGGCAGCGGCGGCTCCAGCGGGCTGGGCTGGCTGGAGAAGCGCACCGCCCGTTCGATCTTCCCCGAGCTCTGGACGGCGCGCAGCCATGTCTGAGACCACCGCAACCGAAACCGACGCCGCCACCGCCGCCCCCGCCGTCAGGACGCCGTCCGCCGAGGCGCTCGAAGAGGAGCGCCGGGTGCTGAGCCTGCGGCCGGTGCTCGCGCCCGTCCACCGCAAGTACGGCGAGCACCCGCACCAGGTCTACGACCTCTGGCCGGCCGAGGATCCGGACGCGCCGCTGGTGCTGCTGCTGCACGGCGGCTACTGGCGCTACGACCGGATGCACCTGACCCCGTTCGCCGCGTACCTGGCCAAGCAGGGCTTCACCGTCCTGCTGCCCGGCTTCCGCCGCTCCGGCGGCGCCGGCGGCTACCCCGCCACCTTCGACGACGTCGCCCGCATCGTGGACACCCTGCCGCAGGGGCGGCCCTACGTGCTGGCCGGTCACTGCTCCGGCGGCCACCTCGCGCTCTGGGCCGCCGCCCGCGCGCTGCTGCCCGCCGACTCGCCGTGGTACACCACCGAGTTGCCGACCGCCGTGCTGGCCCTGGCGCCGATCACCGACCTCGCGGCCACCATCCGCGACCACCTGAGCGACGGCGCCGGCCTCCAACTGCTCGGCGGCCCGGAGCAGGTGGCGCAGCAGCTGCCGCTCGTCGACCCGCTCACGCTGCTCCGCGCGCACGGCAGCACCGGTGTGCCGACCGTGCTGCTGCACGGCTCCGTCGACGAGGAGCTGCCGCACGGGCAGTTCAGCGACTACCTGGCCGCGCACCGGGACGCCGAGCTGGTCGAGCTGGCCGACACCGGCCACTACACGCTGATCGAGCCCGGCTCGCCGGCCGCCGGGTCCATAGTCGAGGTGCTGGCCCGGCTGTCGCGGCCGCAGACCGAGGAGACGAGGCACCCCTGATGACGTACAGCCCACCGAGCGACGCCGCGCACGCCCGCGACGCTCAGGACACCGGCGCCGGCGCCGACGCCGACGCTCTCGCCGAGCTCACCGCGCGCGCCGGCGAGCTCGACGCCGCCGACCCGCTGGCGCCGGTGCGCGAGCGCTTCCTGCTGCCCGAAGGCGTCGTCTACCTGGACGGCAACTCGCTCGGAGCGCTGCCGGCCGCCGTCCCGCCCGCCGTCGCGGACGCGGTGCACCGGCAGTGGGGCACCGGCCTGATCCGCTCCTGGAACGAGGAGTCCTGGTGGCAGGCCCCGCTGCGGGTCGGCAACGCGATCGGGCGGCTGATCGGCGCCGGCCCGGACCAGACCGTGGTCGGCGACTCCACCAGCGTCCAGTTGTTCAACGCGCTGGCCGCCGCCGCCCGGCTGCGCCCCGGGCGTCCGCTGCTGCTGACCGACCCGGCGCACTTCCCCACCGACCAGTACATCGCCGACTCGGTGGCCCGGCTGCTCGACCTGGAGGTCCGCCGGGTGCCGCCCGGCGAGCTGCCCCGGTTCCTCGCCGCCGAGGGCCACCGGGTCGCGGTGGCCGGCTACTCCCCCGTGGACTACCGCACCGGCGAGCTGCACGACATCGCCGCCACCACCCGCGCCGTCCAGCAGGCCGGCGCGCTGATGCTCTGGGACCTGTGCCACGTGGCGGGCGCGCTGCCGCTGCGGCTGGACGAGACGGGCGTCGACCTCGCCGTCGGCTGCGGCTACAAGTTCCTCTCCGGCGGGCCCGGCGCCCCGGCCTTCCTCTACGTCGCCGAGCGCCACCAGGCGGCCTTCGACCACCCGCTGACCGGCTGGAACGGGCACGCCGAGCCGTTCGGCCTGAGCGGGACCTACGCCCCGGCGGCCGGTATCGGGCGGGCCCGGATCGGCACCCCGCCGATGCTCTCGCTGCTCGCGCTGGAGGCCGCGCTGACGGCGTTCGACGGCGTCGGGATGGACCAGGTGCGGGCCAAGAGCCTGTCACTGACCGGGTTCCTGCTGGACTGCGCCGACCGGCTGCTCGCCGCGCACGGCCTCACCCCGGTCACCCCGCGCGAACCGGACCGGCGCGGCAGCCAGGTCTCGCTGCGCCACCCCGACGCGTACGCGCTGGTGCAGGCGCTCTCCGCCCGTGGCGTGATCGCCGACATGCGGGACCCCGACCTGCTGCGCTTCGGCGTGAACGCGCTGTACGTCTCGCACCACGACGTACTGGCCGCGATGCGGCAGCTGCACGCGGCCGTCCTGGCGGGCGAGCACCGCCAGGACCGCTTCCGCGAGCGGGCCACCGTCACCTGACGGCGCACAGCCGGTCCGGGCGGCGCATCCGCCACCCGGACCGGGACATCAGGTGCTGATTACTTGTCGTACAGGGTCCAGATCTGGTTCGGCGCGCCGAGGACGGCCGGCGCCAGCGTCACGGGCTGGTCGAGGCCATTGCCCTGGAGGACTTCGTCCTTGTTCTTCGAACTGGCGATGGTGGTCTCCTCCTGGCCGAAGTCGACCACCCAGCGCTGCGAGAGCTTGGTGCTGTCACAGGGCTGCTGGGTCACGGGGGCTCCGCTGCCCGCGTCCTGGATGCAGAGGCTCGGGTAGGTGATGCTGGTGATCGTGACGATAGGGGTACCCTCCTGGGTGCTGCCGACCCGGTTGAAGGCCCACTGCTGGTAGCTCAGGCTGGAGTCCCGGGTCAGTACCTGACCTCCGTAGTAGGCGTCGAGGTTGGTGTCGTCCGCGTAGTTCTGGACCGACTTGATGATCACGCTAGCGGCGTGCGCCGGTGCGGCGGACAGCGTCATGCCGGCAAACGCGACGGCCGCGGCGGCGAGGGTGACTGTCCTGCGTCCGATGCTCATGGCTGCGCTCCTGTTCAACTCTCGGAGAGAGTAGGCGGATTGGCGACTAGGACTGAGTGTCGCGGAGCAGAGACTACGGAAAGTCAGGTCGCAAACGATCTTTTTCAGTCGGCGTGGCCCCACGAAGATCAAGAATCACCCATTCGCTGGAGTTACCGCAGCAGGAACGCTCCACCGCCCGCCGCGAGCTCCCCACCCACAGCCGAGCCGCCCACCCGGCACCGGCACGACGCCAGCCCCCGCACCGAAGGCCGCGGGGGCTGCTGCACCTGTCGCTGCATCCGCACGGCCACCAAACGGCCGACGGGCCGCCCGGAGAGGACGGCCCGTCGGTCGGTGTGCGGCGAGTCGGTCACGGAGCCAGCGCCTCCGGGTGCCGCCAGCTCACCAGGCGGGCTCCGTCCGGCGGGAGGGACACGATGTTCTGCCCGAAGACCCGGTTGATCGAGCTGCCCCCGTTCAGCGAGATGTCGGCGCCGTAGACGTGCAGCGAGACCGCGCGACCGGTGCCGCCGTTCGACACCCGGTGGATGTCCTCGTCGGGCGGCACCAGGAGCTGCACCCGGCCGGTCGAGCAGGTGGTCCGGCCGGCCGGCACCAGCACCCTGCGACCGGAGCGCGGGAGCCGCCACAGCCGGAACGCCTCGTCCACCTCGATGCCCTCCAGCACACCCGACACGCACCAGGCGACATGGTCGTGGATCGGGGTGGACTGCCCGGGCAGCCAGGTCAGGGCGACCACGGAGTGCGTCCGTCCGGCGTGCAGCAGACGCTGCGAGTAGCCGTCGGCGTCACCGGCGCACAGGTCGTCGGGAACGATCAGCCCGGCCTTCAGGTACTTGCGCAGGGTGTCCGCGGTGAGCTGGGCGGTCAGCACCTCCGCGGCGGCGTAGCGCGCGAGGTCGGAGAGGAACTCGTCGAGGTTGGAGCCAGGTTCCACGGTCTACTGCCCCACCCCGGTGAGCGCGCGGACCTCGAACTCCTCGAAGCCCTGCAGGTCCGACTCCTCGTCACGACGCCGGCGGCTGCCGACCAGGGAGCCGAGGACCGCGGCCGCGAACCCGATCGGGATCGAGACGACGCCCGGGTTCTGCAGCGGGATCGGTGCGCTGGTGGTGCAGGAGATCAGCGCCGTGGCGTTGCCGACCTGCTTGCTGGACGCCGCCACCCCGCAGTCCTTCGCCTGCGTGGCCGTCAGCTTCACGGCGGGCACCGTGCTGGTCGCGCCGCCCCAGCAGATCGGGGAGAGCAGCACCAGGCCGATCGCGCTGACCAGGCCCGCGTAGATGCCGCACTTGGCGCCGAAGGTGGTGAAGCGCCGCCAGAACAGGGTCAGCAGGATCGCCGGCAGGTTGGCCGAAGCCGCGATGGCGAAGGCCAGGGCCACCAGGAAGGCCACGTTGAGGTCCCTGGCGAAGATCGACAGGGCGACCGCGACCGCGCCGATCACCACGGCGGCGAGCTTCGCCGTGATCAGCTCCTGCCGCTCGGTGGCCTTGCCCTTGCGGATGACGCTGGCGTACAGGTCATGGGCGAACGACGAGGAGGACGTCAGGGTGAGCCCGGCGACGACCGCCAGAATGGTGGCGAACGCGACCGCCGCGATGAAGGCGAGCATCAGGGAGCCGCCGGTGGTGCCCGCGCCGCCGCCGAGGTGCTCGGCCAGCAGGGTGGCGGCGGTGTTGCCGGACGGATCCTTCTCCTTGATCGTCGCCGTGCCGACCAGCGCGGCCGCGCCGAAGCCGAGCACCAGGGTCATCAGGTAGAAGACCCCGATGATGCCGATCGCCCAGTTCACCGACTTGCGTGCGTCGCGGCCGGTCGGGACGGTGTAGAAGCGGACCAGCACGTGCGGCAGCGCCGCGGTGCCCAGCACCAGGGCGACGCCGAGGCTGACCAGGTCGAGCTTCGACCAGCCGTCGGTCGCCCCGTACTTCAGGCCGGGCCGCAGGAACGCGTCGCCCTTCTTGGACGCGGTCGCGGCGTCCCCGAGCAGGTGGCTGACGTCGAAGCCGTACTTCGCCAGCACCCACAGGGTCATCGTGGCCGCGCCGGCGATCAGCATCACCGTCTTGACGATCTGCACCCAGGTGGTGCCCTTCATCCCGCCGACCACGACGTAGACGATCATCAGGGCACCGACCCCGACGATGGTCCAGATCTGCGCGGAGGCACCCTTGACGTCGAGCAACTGCCCCACGATCGTCGCCGCGCCGACCATCTGCGCGATCAGGTAGAAGATCGAGACCACGATGGTCGACACGCCCGCGGCGGTCCGCATCGGCCCACTGCGCAGGCGCGCGGCCAGCACGTCGGCCATGGTGAACCGCCCGGTGTTGCGCAGCAGTTCGGCGACCAGCAGGAGCGCGAGCAGCCAGGCGACCAGGAAGCCGATCGAGTAGAGGAAGCCGTCGTACCCGGAGAGCGCGATGATCCCGGCGATGCCGAGGAAGGAGGCCGCCGACAGGTAGTCGCCCGAGATCGCGATCCCGTTCTGCAACGCGGAGAACTGGCCGCCGCCGGTGTAGAACCCGCCGGTGCCCCGGGTGCTCCGCCGCGCCCAGAGGGTGATGCCGAGGGTCACCGCCACCAGGGCGACGAACAGGCCGATGGTCAGGCCCTTGTTGGATGCCGACTTCGCCGCTGCCGCGGCGAGCGGGAGGTGCTGTGTCATGCCTGGTTCTCCGTCAGTTCCTGGTCGCCGCCGCCGTGGCCGGCCGGGGTCGGGGCCGGGGCGATCCGGTGGGACAGCGCCGCGCTCCGCAGGGCCTCGGCCAGCGGGTCGAGCCGCCGCGCGGCGAACCGGCCGTAGGCAAGGGCGATGCCGAAGGTCGACACGAACTGCAGCAGTCCGAAGACCAGGGCGATGTTGACGTTCCCGAGGACCTTGGTCGCCATGGGGCCGCGGGCATAGGCCGAGCAGAGCACGTAGGCCAGGAACCAGAGCAGGAACGCCGCCGTCACCGGGATCACGAACCTGCGGTAGGCGGCACGCAACTCGGTGAAGCGCGGATCGTCGCCGATCCAGGGTGTGTCGCGGCGCGACGACACGGCCGGGTCGATCATGTGAGTCCTTCTGAGCAGTGCGGATCTTGCCGATGGACCGACCGTAGAAGTCCATGATCAACGAGCGATCAACGAGCGTTCAGCGGGTGATCGGGACGTGTTCAGCGGGTGCTCAGCGGGGCCTCAGCGGGTGCTCAGCGACGGCCTCGGGCCTCGGCACCCGTGACCGGGTCGGGTCGGACGGCTCATGCGGCCGGGACGGCGTCCCGGCGACGGTGGGACGACGCAGTCAACCGCCGCCCCGGGAGGGTTCCCGATGGTCCGGTCCACCACCTCCGCCGAGCTCGATCTTCTCGAGCCGCTCGACCCGCTCGCCCCGCTCAGCCCACTCGACTGGGGCGACCGGTTCGACCGGGCCGTCCAGCTCGGCCCGTACCAGTACCGCGTGCTGGTACGAGCCACCCGGGCCGGGCTGGCCGAGGCCGCCCGGGGGCTGGGCGCGGCGCGGTTCCTGCTGCTGTCGGCGGGTGCGCCGGCCGGGCGGGCGGCCGAGGTGGCGGCAGCCCTGAACCAGGTCGCAGCGGTGCTGACCCGGCCCCGGCTCAGCGGTGAGCCCGCTGCCGACACCGTGGTGGTCGTGGTCGGCGACCGGCGCAGCGCCGACGCGGCGCTCGCCTCGGCCGGGCCCGCCCGGGTGCTGTTCGTGCCGACCACGCTCGCGGCGATGTGCGAGGCCGCCGCGCCCCTGCCCACGCCGGCGGCCGCGGCACCCGCGCTGGTCTGGTGCCGCCCCGATCTGCTCACCGGCCCGCAGCACGCCGGGCTGTACCCACTGCTGCGCGACGTGCTCGCGATCTGCCCGTACCACTACGCCTCGGTGGCCGACCGGCTGCGCACCGACGGACGCTACGACCCCGCCGTGCTCGCCTCCTTCATCGCACTGTGCGTGGAGGCCCAGGCCGGCGTGCTGGCCTTCGACCCGCTCGGACGCGGGCCCGGCGCCGTGCTCCGCTACGGGGAGCTCGGGCCCGACGGGCGCGCGACCGCGACCGGGCCCGGCAGCGCCGCAGGGCTGCTGCTCGCCGCCCGGCTGGCCGAGCGGCTCGGACTGCTGGACGCCGCCGACGCGGCCGCCCACCTGCACCTGCTCGCCCGCGCCGGGCTGCCGACCCGCCCGACGGCCCCAGCAGCCACGACGGAACTGGTCCTGCTGGCGGCGCTCGGCCACCCGCACGCGCCCGGCGGCTCACTCCTCACCCCGGTCCCGGCCATCGCATCCGCTCCGCACACCACCCGGCCCGGCCGCCCGGCCCACCGTGACCAGGCCCGGACGAACGCCCCGGCTCTGGTCGGCGGATAAGTCGGGACCGGACTCCCGCGCAACCGGGACGGCGGGACGGGGACCGTGGGGTGCACGAGACCACGACGAAAGAACGACCAAACGAAAGAACGACCGAACGACCGAACGAACGGAGACCCGACGTGTCATCCCAGCAGACGATCAACCGGACCGGCCCCGGCCCTGGCTCCACCACCGACCGGCACGGCCTCTTCACCACCGGCACCCCGGTCACCTCCTGGACGGTCAGCACCGCACTGCCCGTCAACTACCACGTGCGCTTCGTCCCCGAGGTGCTCAACCCCGACAACCCGGCGATGGCCGCCGCGGGCGTGCCCGCCCGGCCCGGTCGGCGCCGCCGGCTGCTGGTGGTGGAGTCGAAGGTGCACGAGCTCTACGGCGAGCGGATCCACGCCTACTGCCAGGCGCAGCGGCTGGACTACCAGCTCTGCGTGCTGCTCGCCCACGAACAGGTGAAGACCATGGACTCGGTCTTCCAGGTCACCGAACAGCTGGACCGCTTCGGGCTGGCCCGGCGCGGCGAGCCGGTGATCGCGATCGGCGGCGGCGTGCTGACCGACGTGGTCGGCCTGGCGTGCAGCCTCTACCGGCGCAGCACGCCGTTCGTCCGGGTGCCGACCACGCTGATCGGGCTGGTGGACGCCGGTGTCGGCGCGAAGACCGGCGTGAACTTCGGCCGGCACAAGAACCGCCTGGGCACCTACCACCCGGCGGTCGAGACGCTGCTCGACCCGACGTTCCTCGCCACCGTGGACGAGCGGCACATCGGCAACGGGCTGGCGGAGATCCTGAAGATCGCTCTGATCAAGGACCGCGGGCTCTTCGAACTGCTCGACCGGCACGGCGAACAGCTGCGTGCCGACCGGTTCCAGCACCCTGCCTCTGCCGAGGTGCTCACCCGGGCCGTGCACGGCATGCTCAGCGAGCTGCAACCCAACCTGTGGGAGAAGACGCTGGAACGCCCGATGGACTACGGGCACTCGTTCAGCCCGACCCTGGAGATGCGGGCCCTGCCCGAACTGCTGCACGGCGAGTCGGTCTGCATAGACATGGCGCTGACCACGGTGCTCGCCACCCGGCGCGGACTGCTCAACCCGGTGGACTGCGCGCGGGTGCTCGCCCTGATGTCCCGTCTGCAACTCCCGCTCTGGCACCGGCTGCTGGACCCCGAGCTGCTGAATGACGCGCTCACCGACACGATCCGCCACCGGGACGGCCGGCAGCGCCTGCCGCTGCCCGTCGGCATCGGCGCCGGGATCTTCGTCGACGACCTGACACCGCGCGAGCTGAACCGGGCGTCCGCCGAACTGCGCGCCGCGGCGCGCGCACTGACGCCTCGTCAGATCGCCGCCTAGAGACCGGAAAGGAACAGTCATCATGCGCAGCGGTCTGATCGTCGCCAGCACCCGGGAACGGGCCGACGTGTACGGCGTGCACGGCACCGAGGGGCTGACGCACTGGACCTGCCTGGCTCGGCGCAGCGGACTGTACGGCGGCTGGGAGGCGGTCGAGTGGGCCTGCCTGCCGCCGGGCGCGGTCAGCGGCGAACACCTGCACACCCGGACCGAGGAGGTCTACCTGCTCCTCTCCGGCCGTGGCGAGGTCACCCTGAACGGTCGCCCGTACCGCGTCACGGCCGGTGACGCGGTGCTGACCGGCCTCGGCACCCGGCACGGCCTGCGCAACACCGGTACCGAACCACTGGAATGGCTGGTGATCGAGATGACCGCGCTGTCCTCCAACCCGTCGGACACCCACCCGTCGGACACCCACCCGTCGGACACCCACCCCCCGGCCCGCAGCACCGTGGTCACCAACCTGCGCCGGGTCGGCCCGCTCGACCCGCGCGGGGTGCTCAGCGGCCCGCTGCGCCGGATCGAGCTGGTCCGCCAACCCGCCGCCGAGCGCGTGCGGCTGACCGCCGACGGCGTCGAGCACACCGTCTTCGTCACCGCGGGCGGTGGCCGCGCCGGCACCGACGCGGTGCGGGTGCCGCTCGCCCCGGGCACCGCGCTCACCCTCCCGCTGGGCACCGAGTGCACGCTGACCGCCGGCCTCGACGGACTGGAGTACGTGCACGCCGTGCTGGCCGTCCCCGCGCACCCCGCACAGGAGGAGGAGCCGTGATCGTCACCGGCACCGCCGGGGCGGCCGTCCTGGTCGGCCCGCACACCGAGCGGATCCGGATCCGCTGCCTGGCCCGGCGCGGCATGCTGCACAGCGAGACCGAGGCGATCGACCACGTCCGGCTCAGCCCGGGCGCCCGCTTCGACCTGGCGGGCCGCGAGGCGACCGAGGCGGCCTGGTACGTGCTGCGCGGGCCCGTCGTGCTGGTCGGTGGCGAACTCCCCCCGCACGAAAAGGCGCTGACCGAGGGCGACCTGCTGCTCGCGCCGCGCGGCGAGCTGGTGCGGCTGCACGCCGGACCGCTCGGCGCCGAGCTGCTCTGCCTCACCGTCACACCGCACGCCGTCAGCGCACAACTCCCGCCACGCCGACCGGATCTGCCCGTTCCCCACCGACCCGAGAGGTCATCATGAAGCCGTACACCGTCCACCACGTCGCCTACACCGTGCCCGATCTGGAGCAGGCGATCGCCTTCTTCACCGACGCGCTCGGCGCCGAACTCGCCTACAGCACCGGCCCGCTGAGCGCCCCCGGCGACTGGATGTCCCGGCAGCTCGGCGTCCACCCCCGGGCCGTGGTGCACCTCGCGATGCTGCGCCTGGGCCCGACCCTCAACCTGGAGCTCTTCGAGTACCAGACCCCCGACCAGCGCCGGGCGCTGCCGATGAACAGCGACTGGGGCGGCCACCACCTCGCGCTCTGGGCCGACGACATCGACGCCGAGCTCGACCGGCTGACGGGCTACCCGGGCGTGCGGGTGCTCGGCGAGGTGGACACTGTGGGCTCCGGGCCGATCAAGGGCACCCGCTGGGTCTACCTGACCACGCCCTGGGGCATGCAGCTCGAACTCGTCAACTGCCCGGCCAGGCAACCGTTCCACGACGACACCCCGGCACGCCTCTTCACCCCCGCAGACTCCACGGCCCCCGCGGACACGGCCGGAGCAGGCCGATGACCGGGATCTGGGACCCCGGCGCGAGCCCCGTCGTCCTCGCGCGGCAGGACGACTACGAGGCGGACATCGTGATCATCGGCTCCGGCGCCGGCGGCGCCACCACCGCCTGGGCGCTGGCCGGCAGCGGCGCCCGGGTGCTGGTGCTGGAGCGCGGCGGCTTCCTGCCCCGCGAGCCACAGAACTGGTCGCCGCAGGCGGTCTTCACCGAGCAGCGCTACCACAACGCCGAGCCCTGGCGCACGCCGGCCGGACGGCGCTTCACCTCAGCCGCCCACTACTACGTCGGCGGCACCACCAAGGTCTACGGCGCGAGCCTGCCCCGGCTGCGCGAGGCGGACTTCGGCACGGTCGAGCACCGCGACGGCACCTCCCCCGGCTGGCCGTTCGACTACCGGGAGCTGGAGCCGTACTACGCCGAGGCGGAGCGCCTGTACCGGGTGCACGGGCAGCCCGGCGACCCGACCGCGCCGCCCCGGGCCACCGCGTTCCCACACCCGCCGGTGCCGCACGAGCCCTATGTCGCGGACCTGGAGCGGCGGTTGCGCGCTCAGGGCCTGCACCCCGCCGCGCTGGAGCTCGGCATCGACCTCGGTCCTGACCGGCCCTGCCGGCGCTGCGGCACCTGCGACGCGTTCCCGTGCCGGGTCGGCGCGAAGAACGACGCGGAGACCCGGGCGCTGCGCCCGGCCCTGCGCCGCGGCAACGTCCGGCTGCTCACCCACACCTACGTGACCCGGCTGGAGAGCGATCCGGCCGGCCGGTGCGTCACCGCCGTGCACGCGCTGCGCGACGGGCAGCCGGTCACGGTCCGGGCCGGGCGCGTGGTGGTGAGCGCCGGGGCGATCAACTCGGCCGCACTGCTGCTGCGTTCGGCCGACTCCCGGTACCCGGACGGGCTCGCGAACGGCTCCGGGCTGGTCGGCCGCAACCTGATGCTGCACAACAACAGCGTGCTGCTGGCCGTCGATCCGCGCCGCCGCAACCCGGTCATGTTCCAGAAGACGCTCTGCGTGAACGACTTCTACCAGGCCGGACCGCACACCCCCTGGCCGCTCGGCAACCTGCAGCTGATGGGCAAGGTCCGCGCCGAGATGCTGCCGGCCCACTACCCGTACCGGCTGCGGGCCGAGCTCTCGGCGCACAGTCTGGACTGGTGGGTGATGTCCGAGGACCTGCCCGACCCGCGCAACCGGGTCACCCTCGCGCCGGACGGGCAGATCACGCTGCACCGGGTCGCCACCAACTCCCGCGCCCACCGCGGGCTGCTGCGCGCGGCCCGGCGGATGCTGCACCGGGCCGGCTACCCGCTGGTGCTGGCGCACCGGATGGGCATCGACGCGACCGGCCACCAGTGCGGCACCACGGTGGCCGGGACCGACGAGGCGCGCTCGGTGCTCGACCCGTTCTGCCGCAGCCACCAGCTGCGCAACCTCTACGTGGTGGACGCCGGGTTCTTCCCGTCCTCCGCCGCCGTGAACCCGACGCTGACCATCGCCGCCCAGGCACTGCGCACCGTCCACCGCGGCGGCCTGCTCGACTGACGCACCGAGGAGCACCCCATGCCCGCCGCCACCTCCGCACCATTCACCACCGCCACGTCCGCCACCGCCGTCGCCGCCGTCGCCCGCGCCGCCGGCCGGCCGTTCACCATCGAGCCGGTCCGGATCGCCGCACCCCGCCCGCACGAAGTCCTGGTCGAGGTCACCGCCGTCGGCATCTGCCACACCGACCTGAGCGTGCGGGCCGGCCACACCCCGTTCCCGCTGCCCGGCGTGCTCGGCCACGAGGCCGTCGGCACCGTGGCCGCCGTCGGCAGCGCGGTCACCACGACCGCCCCGGGCGAGCGGGTGCTGCTCAGCTTCGACTCCTGCGGCAACTGCCCGGCCTGCCACGACGCCCGCCCGGTGCAGTGCGCGCACTGGCCCGCGCTCAACCTTTTCGGCGGCAGCCGGCTGGACGGCTCCGCGGTGCTCTGGGACGCCGCCGGGCAGCCGCTGCACGGCAAGTTCTTCGGCCAGTCCTCGTTCGCCACCCTCGCCCTCGCCTCCGAGCGCAGCGTGGTGCCGGTCCGCGCCGACCTGCCCGCCGAGTTGCTCGCACCGCTCGGCTGCGGCGTGCAGACGGGTGCGGGCGCGGTGCTGAACGTGCTGCGCCCCGAGCCGGGCCAGAGCCTCGCGGTCTTCGGCGCGGGCGCGGTCGGCCTCTGCGCGGTGCTGGCCGCCCGGCTCACCGCGGCGACCCGGATCATCGCGATCGACCTGCACCCGGCCCGGCTGGAGCTGGCCCGCCGGCTCGGCGCCACCGACGTGATCGACGCCCGCGAGCCGGACGCCGCCGCCGCGCTCGCCGAGCTGACCGGGGGCCAGGGCGTGGACCGGGTGCTGGAGACCAGCGGCGACGTGCGCGCGCTGCGCCAGGCGGTCGCCGCGCTCGCCGTCGGCGGCATGCTCGGCGTGGTCGGCGCGCCACCCAAGGGCACCGAAATCGGCCTGGACGTGCCGCAGTTGCTCGACCGTGGCCCGCGCATCGTCGGGATCAACCAGGGCGCCGCCCGGCCGCAGCAGTTCCTGCCGGCGCTGGTCGAGCTGATCCGGACCGGCCGGCTGCCGATCGGCGAACTGGTCCGCTGCTACCCCTTCGAGCAGATCGAACAGGCGGCCGGGGACGCCCGCTCCGGGCTGGTCGTCAAGCCGGTCCTGCTGATGACCTGATCGCGGGACACCGGCACCGGCCGGTCCGGACAAACGTTTAGTCACTCTTTCGCTACTGATAGTGTCCGCAACGTGGATGAGCAGCAGCCGGTGGATGTGCAGCAGCCGGATGAGCAGCGGCCGAAGGTGGCGGACAGCGTCGTGCGGGTCCTGCTCGTGGACGATCACCCGCTCTTCCGCGCGGGCCTGCGGGCCGCGCTGGAGAGCGATCGCGGCGTGGCCGTGGTCGCCGAGGCGGAGACCGCCGGCCAGGTGCCCGCGGCCGTCGAGCAGCACGGCCCGGATCTGGTGATCATGGACCTCTCGCTGCCGGACGGCTCCGGGCTGGACGCCACCCGCCGCCTCGCCGAGAAGTGGCCCGACCTGCCGGTGCTGATGCTGACCATGGCCGATGACGACGGCAGCCTGCTCGCCGCGCTCCAGGCCGGCGCCCGCGGCTACCTGGTCAAGGGCGCGGGGCGCGAGGAGGTGCTGCACGCGGTGCGCACGGTCGCCGCCGGCGGCGCGGTCTTCGGCGCCGATGTCGCCACCCGGATCACCGCGCTGCTCGCGGGCAGCCGGCTGCGCGAGGCCGGCCAGCTCTTCCCGACCCTGACCAGCCGTGAGGCCGAGGTGCTCGACCTGGTCGCCCGCGGCCTGGACAACCACCGGATCGCCCGCCAACTGGTGGTCGCCGAGAAGACCGTTCGCAACCACGTGACGCACATCTTCGAGAAGCTCAACGTCGCCACCCGGGCCGAGGCGGTCGCCCGCGCCCGGGACATGGGCCTGGGCGACTCCAGCAGCTGACGACTCCGGCAGCCAGCGCAGCCGGGCCGGGTTCGGGACCCCGGCCTCATGCGACCGGGACCGGCGGCGACCGAGGATTGGGCGCACTCCCAAGCTGCACTCCCAAGCTGGGGGACCCGAGGAGGCAGGATGCGCATCGCGACCAGCACGGTGACCGAGGGCCCCGGCGCGAGCACCGATCCCGCCGGCTGTCCGCCCCGCACGACCGCGCCCGCCGGTGCCTACGGCGTCTGCGGACTCACGCTGCTCTGCGGGCTCGGCTGGGTGGTGCTGGCGCTCACCCATCTGGACGACCCGCTGCACAACCGCGACATCCCGTTCGACTGGGCGGACGTCCTGATGGACTTCGGCCTGGCCCTGTCCGGGCTGTTCATCCTGGCCCGCCGCTCCGGCCAGACGCTGGGCCGGCTGCTGCTGGCCACCGGCTTCCTGGACTGCCTGGCCAGGTTCCTGCTCTTCGTGCTCGCGATCGCCGACACCGGCCCGGTCGGTGCCGCGCTCGGCGCGACCGTGCTGCTGGCCGCCAGTACGCTCTTCCTCTTCACGATGTACACGATCCCGCTCTGGTTCCCCGACGGCCGGCTGCCCGGTTTCTGGGGGCGCGCGTACTCCGCGGTCCTGCTCGCCTGGAGCGCGACCCAGGCGTACCACGACACCGCCGAGCAGCTCAGCTGGGACGGCATGCCGAACCCGCTCCAGCACGGCTGGTGGACGCACGTCTACGCGCGGATCGACGCCGCGCTCTACCCGCGGATCGGCTGGATCGCGCCGGCGATCGTGCTGGTCAACCTGCTGATCGCGGCCGTCCGCTGGCGCCGCTCGGCCGACCCCCGCGTGGCGCAGTGGGCGGTGCTGCTGCCGTACCTGGTCTGGATGAGCCTCAGCCTGATCGGCTACCACCTGAACTGGTACGCCACGACCGGGTTCTTCGTCTTCAACGCGCTGATCGCGGCGATGTGGCCGTTCGCGATCGTCGCCGCCTTCACCCGGGACCGCTCCTGGCAGCTCGACCGGGCCAGCCGGCGGGTGCTGACCAGCTTCACCCTGACCGGGCTGCTGATCTTCGGCTACTTCGCGCTCGCCTTCACGCTGCCCAAACTGCTGCTGCGCGCCAACACGGTGGACGCGCAGCTGATGGCCGGCTGCGCGCTCTTCGTCGGCGCGCTGCTGCGCCCGACCTCGCTCGGCGTCAGCCGGGCGGTGGAGCGCTTCTACTACGGCGACCGGGCCCGCCCGTACCAGGTGGCGCGCGACCTCGCCGAGCGCCTCAGCCAGGCCGTCGGCCCGGCCGAGGCGCCGCCGCTGCTCTGCCGCACGGTCGTCCGGGGCCTGGGACTGCCCGGCGCCCGGGTGGTGGCGACCATGCAGCGCGGGCCGCGCGAGCTCGCCGTGCTCGGCGAGCCCGGCCCGCTCGCCGAGGTCTTCCCGATCAGCTTCGAGGGCAAGGCCGTCGGCGAGCTGCACGCCCCGCCGCGCTCCGGCGAGGTCGTGCTGGACCGCCAGGACCGCGACGTGCTGCGGTTCCTGGCCGACCAGTCGGCGCCCGCGATCGCCTCGCTGCGGCTCTACGAGGAGCTCCAGGCGAGCCGGAAGCAGATCGTGCTGGCCCGCGAGGAGGAGCGCAAGCGGCTGCGGCACGACCTGCACGACGGCCTGGGCCCGGCGCTCTCCGGTCTGCGGCTGCAGATCGACGCCGCGCGCAGCGGGCTGCCGGCCGACTCCTCCGCCGCCGCCTCGCTGTGCAGCGCCTCGGCCGGCATCGGCAGCGCGATCGACGAGCTGCGCCGGATCACCGACGGCCTGGCGCCCGCCGAGCTCGGCCGGGTCGGCCTGACCGGCGCGCTGCGCGAACTGGCCGGGCGGCTGGACGGGCACCGGTTGCAGGTCACCGTCGAGCTCGACCCCGACCCGCTGCCGCCGCTGCCGGCCGCCGTGGAGGTCGCGCTGTACCGGATCAGCGGCGAGGCGCTGAACAACGTACTGCGGCACTCCGGTGCGGCCCGGGCGCGGCTGGCGCTGCGGGTGGCGGCCGACCAGGTCTGGGTGGAGGCCAGCGACGACGGCGGCGGGTTCCCCGCGCACGTCGGCTCGGCGGGGGTGGGACTGCGCTCAATGGCCGAACGCGCCGAGGAGCTCGGCGGGAGTTTCACGGTCGGCAACGACGCGCACGGCGCGGTGGTGCGCGCCGTGCTGCCCAGGAGCACCACCGCCTGAGCAGCACCTGAGCACCACCTGACCCACTGCGTGACGACCGCCCGACCACGGTGGTCCCGGGCGAATCCGGGACCACCAGCTCATGCGACCGGGACCGGTGAGCCGCGATAGTCGAACCATCGGCCCACGGTCCGCTCACCTGGACCGCGGTCCAGAACGAAGGAGGACACCGATGACAGCCCAGACCAGCAGCTCGTCCACCGAGCCCCAGGCCGCGGCGGCGCAGGCAGCGCAGTCTCCGAGCTCGACCTCGCCGCCCTGCAGCTGGCCGAAGGGCCAGTGCCGGATGCACAGCCCCGCTGAGGCCCTCGGCGTCGAGCCCGTCTCCGAGAACCTGGCCCAGACCCCGGACGTCGGCGTCCGCCCGGCTCCCGGCGCGGGCGACGTGCAGTGCGCATGGCCGATGCGCAGTTGCAGCATCGAATCCCCGCAGAAGGCCTGAGCCCGCCCGACCGGATCCCACCCGACGAGATCCCACCCTGACCGGATCCCACCGAGCGCCTCACATCCCGGCGTGCGTGTCCGGCATCGGCATCGACATCGGCATCCCGCCCGGCAGGTCGAGCACCGCGCCCGGCGAGACGGTGAACGGGCGCATCATGCCGTCGTCCTCGTGCTCCAGCAGGTGGCAGTGGTACATGAACCGGCCGGTCGCACCGGTGAACTGTCCGGCGATCCTGACCAGTTGACCGGGCGGCAGCTGGATGACGTCCTTCCAGCCCTGGTCGCTCCGCGCGACCGGCAGGTCCGAGCGGTACGTCACCGGCGTGCCGGGACCGGTGCCGCCGACCGGCTGCTGGAACCCGCCGACGTCCCACGCCTCCCGGCTCAGCGCCTGGAACCGGATCAGGTGCAGGTGCACCGGGTGCAGCGCGACGGTCAGGTTGAGGATCGTCCACTGCTCCCAGCCGTCCTGGCGGACGTGCCAGTTGAGCGTCTCGTCGAACTCCTGGGCGAGCCGCCGGTAAGTCCGCAGCCGCCCGTCCGCACCGCGCAGCTGCACGATGCCGTCGGCCGCCGCGGTCACCGGCGGGGCGTCCGGGACCTCCGCCATCTCCCAGAGCCGGAAGCTGTTCTGCCTGTTCGGCGCCAGCACCAGCATCCGGTGCGTGTGCGCGGGCAGGCTGTCGTGCGCCAGCCGGACGTACGATGGCGCGAGCCGGGACGGCAGCGTGAAGCCGTCGTCGGCCGGCTCGTCCAGCACCCGGAACTGCAGCACGTCCGGTTCGGGCAGCCGGTGCTCCGGATCGGCCGCCGCGACCGGCGCGCCGGCGGCGAGCGGCACGGCCGCGTACGGCTCCGGCGCCGAGTCCACCAGGCGCAGCGTGCGGCCGGCCAGTGCCCCGAAGTCGATCAGCAGGTCGGCCCGTTCGGCGGGTAGCAGCGCGAGGCCGCCGTCCGGCAGCGGGAGCGGCGCGCCGAGCAGTCCGGCGTCGGTGCCGATCTGCCAGACCGCGTCCGGCACCCGCTCGCCGAGCTCGTCCACCAGGTGCAGCCGGTAGGTGCGCCCGTTGGAGGCGTTCAGCACCCGGTAGCGGTACCAGCGCGGCCGCACCTCCTGGTACGGCCAGATCACGCCGTTGACCAGCGTGTACGGGCCGAAGAACGGCAGCGCCCCGGCGGTCTTGTGCAGCAGCTCGCCGGTGAACTCGCCGTCCGGGCCGAGCGCCAGGTTGCGGTCGCAGATCAGCAGCGGGACCTCGTAGGGGCCGGCCGGCAGGCCGAGCCGGTCCTCCTCCTCGTCCCGCACCAGGTACATCCCGGCGAGACCGGCCTGCACGTTGAGACGGGTGATGCCCATCGCGTGGTCGTGGTACCAGAGCGCGGTGGCCGCCTGGTCGTTCGGGTACTCGGAGAGCTGGGACGCGCCGGGCAGCACGGCGTTCTCGGTCCAGCCGTCGTTGCCGCCGCCGGTCCGCGCGCCGTGCAGATGGGTGACGGTCCAGGCGGGCAGGTCGGCGACCGCCTTGTTGACGAGCGCCGGGTCGATCCCGGGCTCGTTCTCGGCGGGCGGCGAGCCGACCGGCACGTTGCCGTCCAGCACCGGGAACGGGGTGTCGATCCGGTTGACCCAGGTGATCCGCAGCCGCCGGCCGCGCCGCACCTCGATGGTCGGGCCGGGGAACTCGCCCTGGTACGTCCAGAGCGGGGTGGGCGGTAGTTGGGCGTGCAGCCGCCGGGCGGCGGAGCTCAGCTCGACCGTCAGCTGCCCTTCCCGGTCCCCCGGGTGAGGGCTCACCACCCGGGGGATCCGCAGCCGGTCGAGGAACTTGGTGAGCCGGGCCGGGGTGGGGGTAGTCATCGCATGGCCTCCTGTGAGCGGGGTGAGGTCAACGGTGCTGCGGCCGTTGTCCCGTTCGCATGGGGCCCTGGTCCCGGCCGGTTGTGCGCCCCCGCCGAGCGCCGGTCCACCACCGTCGCACGCCCCCCCGGATCCCTCGACCGCAGCGGCCCTACCGGCCGACCTCGCGGGCCTGGAAGTCCTCGACCGTCTCACGCCGGATCAGCAGCCGGGCCCGGCCGTCCGCGACCGCGACGACCGCCGGGCGGCCGACCAGGTTGTAGCCGGAGGCCATCGAGAGCTGGTACGCACCCGCCGCCGGGACGGCCAGCAGGTCACCCGCCCGCAGGTCGCCCGGCAGCTCGACGCCGCGGGCCAGCACGTCACCCGCCTCGCAGTGCCTGCCGACCACGTCCACCGCGACCGGCGCCGCGGCGCTGGTCCGGCCGACGAGCCGCACCTGGTACGCCGAGCCGTACAGCGCCGGGCGCGGGTTGTCGCTCATCCCGCCGTCCACGGCGGCGAAGATCCGGCCGCCCGCCGTGCGCTTTACCGACAGCACCCGGTACAGCGCGACCTGGGCCGGCGCGCTGACCGCCCGGCCCGGCTCGACCAGCAGGCGCGGCACCGCGAGCCCGTGCGCCGCGCAGCGTTCGGCCAAGCGGGTGGTCACCCGGCGCGAGAAGTCGGCCAGGTCGAACTCCGGGTCACCGGGCAGGTAGCGCACGCCGTGCCCGCCGCCCAGGTCCAGCTCCGGCGGCTCGACCCCGTGCCGGTCGCGGATCGCGGCGAGCAGCTCGACCAGCCGGTCCACCGCCAGCAGGAACGGCTCGACCTCGGTGATCTGCGAGCCGAGGTGGCAGTGCAGGCCGGCCAGCCGCAGCTCGGGCTGCGCGAGCACCCGGGCGATCGCCTCGGCCGCCTCGCCGGTGTCGATGCCGAGGCCGAACTTCTGCCCGCTGACCGCCGTGCGGACCGCCGCGTGGTGCCCGGCCGCGATGCCGGGCACCACCCGGACCAGCACCTGCTGCGGGGTGTCCGCGGTCGCCAGCGCCGCCAGCCGCGGGATCTCGGCGAAACCGTCGATCACGATCCGGCCGACCCGCAGCCGCCGGGCCAGCCGCAGCTCCTCCGGGCTCTTGGCGTTACCGTGCAGCAGGATCCGCTGCGCGGGGAACCCGGCCGCGGTGGCGAGCCGCAGCTCGCCCGCCGAGCAGACGTCCAGGCCCAGACCCTCCTGGGCGATCCAGTCGGCCACCGCGCTGCACAGGAACGCCTTGGCCGCGTACAGCACCTCGGCCTGCGGCAGCGCGCTGCGGTACGCCCGGGCGCGGGCCCGGACCTCGGCCTCGTCGAGCACGTAGAGCGGGGTGCCGAAGCGGTCGGCGGCCTCCGCCAGGCCGACCCCGCCGACCGTCACCTCGCCGTCCGGCCCGGCGAGCGCGGACCCGGGCCACGGGGCGCCGAGCGGCTGCACGGGCTGCGTGGGCTGCGTGGATTGAACGGGCTGCGCAAGCTGCACGGACTGCGTGCCCCGGGTGACGAGCATGGTCATGGTGCGGTACTCCCGGTCGATCGTGGACGGGACGGGATGCCGTGCAGCGCGACCGCTGCCCGGCGCTCCGGCAGCGAAGCGGGCACCGCCGTGGTCGCGGGCGGGGCCGGGGCGACCAGCTTCGGGTCGAGCACCAGCTCGTGCACCCCGAGCGGTTCGACGAGCTCGCGCAGGGCCGGCTCGGTCAGCTCGATCGCCTGCTGGTCGGCGCCGAGCAGCTCGTGCAGCGCCTCGGGCGAGCTGAACGCGACGGCGCAGCGGCTGCCGTCACGCTGCCGGAAGAGCCGGAGCACCCGGGTCGCCCCGACGATCCGGACCGGGACGTGGTGGAGCACTGGAGTAGTCATCTCAGTCGACGTACTGCAGCGCGATCCGGCAGTGCATGGGGGCCGGTGCGGCGGGCTCGTCGCCGGCCTCGCCGTCCGCGTCCGCACCGGCGGCGCGGGCCTGCTCGGCGGACGCGGTACGGCGCAGCACGCCGGTGCGCAGCGCGTCGGCCAGCGGGCGGCGCGGCGGCAGCGCCGCGGGGGTGAACGGCTCGACCACGGTGGTCGGGCTCGCAGGGGCGGTGAGCGCGGTGAGCTGGGTGTCCGTCATGGCGGATCGCGTCCTTCCGGTCGTGGGGCGGACGAGCGGCAGGTCCCGCTCGCCGCTCGCAGCTCCAGTGGAAGCCCGCCGCGCGATGATCACACCCGGCCTTGACGCGGGGATGACGCGCAGGCCACCGCGCTTGACAGCATCTTGACGCGACCGCAGCCGCGAACCGGCAGCCACCCGACCTAAACCTCGAACGGGCTCCCGATTGCCGCCCACGCGCCCGGCTGCTGCCCGCGCGCCCCGCGCGTCAGACGAGCGCCCCGCACCTCAGACAAGCACTGCGCTCGCGACCCGCTGCGCCGTCTTCCCCCGGTGCAGCGCGCGCTCCAGGTCCCCGACCGCCTGCGCCAGCAGCCGCGCGGCGGCCCGCAGCGCCTCGGCCCGGTCCGCGACCGCGCCGCCCGCCCGCGCCGACTCGCGCAGCTGCTCGTCCCACGCCTGCTGCGCCGCCCGCAGCCGGCCGAAGTCGACCGGCCGACCGGCCCGCACCGCGGCCGCCGCGACCGCCGTCGCGTCCACCAGCACCGCAGCGAAGGCGTCCGCCCCGGGCACCGGCGCGGCGTCCGGGCCGGGCAGCTGGGCCTCCATCAGCAGGCCCACCCGGCCGAGCAGGCCGACCGCCGCCCGCGCCTTGTCCAACTGCTTGGCGGCCAGGCACGGCGCGGCCTCGCGCACCGGCTCGACCTCGGCCCGCTGGATCGCCTGCAAGAGCTCCGAGCGCGCCTCCCGGGCGTCCAGCAGCGCGCTGCGCATCTGACTGTGCATCTCACTGCGCACCTCGGTGCCCGGGTGCGCGGCCGGGGCGCCGAAGACCGTCAGCACCGAGGCGCAGTAGACCCCGCTGCGCGCGATCCAGTCGGCCAGCAGGTCGTCCAGCCGGTTCGAGGCCCAGCTCGGGAAGAGCGCGAAGGTCAGCAGCGCGACGGCGCCGCCGAGCAACGTCAGCCCCACCCGCTCGACGGCCGTGCTGAACGGGTGACCGCCCTGCAGGCCGAGCAGCAGCACCACGTAGCCGGAGACGCACGCCGTCATCAGCGCGTAGCCCGTCCGGTTGGTCAGGTAGGCGCCGGCGATGCAGACCACCCCGAGCCCGGCCGACCACCACGGTCCCGGGTGCAGCAGCTCGACCAGACCGGTCGCGACGAGGACTCCGACCACGGTGCCGGCCAGCCGGGCGACGCCGCGGCTGAAGGTCTGCGCGAAGTCCGGCCGGATCACCATCGCGGCGGTCAGCGGCGCCCAGTAGCCGCGGTGCAGACCGGCCAGCTCGGCGAGCAGGTGAGCCACCGTCACCACCAGCGCCAGCCGCACCGCGTGCCGCAGCACGGCGGAGCGCAGGTTCAGCTGGCGCCGCACGGCGCGCAGCAGCAGCGGCAGCATGCTGAAGAGCGAGGGCCGCAGCAGCGCGCCGCCGGCGCCCACCAGCGGGGCGGCGACGGTGTCCTGCGCCGAGCGGTCCAGCGTGTCCACGGCCCGGCCGAGCAGCGTGGTCAGCCGCCGGGCCGCGGCCCCGGCAGGGCCGTGCAGCATCGGCTCGTCGGTGCGCGGCACCAGCGTGAGGGCCGGCGCCGAGCGGGGCAGGTGCAGCGGCTCGCCGGCGCGGATCGCCTGCGCCAGCGCGTCCAGCGTCTCGGCCGCGGCGCCCAGCAGCTCACAGGCGCGGTCCCGCTCGGGGCCGGTCTCGGGGGCGCCGCCGCGCGGGTCCGCGAGCGCGGTCAGCGCCGGGCGCATCTGCTCGGCGAGGCCGCGCAGTCCGCGCAGCTCCGGCGGGCGGTGGCGGTCCTGCCACGGGGTCAGTTCGGAGGCGTGCCGGGCCAGCATCAGTGGTTCGGGATCGACCGGCATGGTCGGGTCCTCGCGCAGCCCGCGCGCGTAGTCGGCCAGTGCGGCGTAGGCGTCGGCGAGCGCGTCACGCTGCGCGCGCCAGCTGTCGATCGGCCAGAGCGCGATCAGCGCGGCCTGGACGGCGCCGCCGGCCGCGCAGAGCAGCGCGTGGGCGAGCGCGGTCGGCACGCTGACCGGCAACTGGACGACCACCAGCATCACCGAGACGGTGGTGGCCGCGACCACCCCGCCGGTCGGCCCGGCCGCCCAGGCGAGCCCGGCCAGCAGCGCCCAGACCGCGAGCACCACCGGGAAGAGGCCGGGCACCGAGACCGCGAGGTAGCCGGTGAAGGTGCTGACACCCAGTCCGATGCCTGCTGCCACGGCGAGCGAGGGCCGCGGCCGGAAGCTGCGCTGGAACGTCGCGGTGCCGGCGATGAACGCGCCCATCGCCGCCGAGGTGGCCTCGCGCGGACCACCCAGCGCGAGGGTGGGGAACAGCACCAGGGCGACCGCGAGCGCGCCGCGCAGCGCGCGCTTCGGGTTGGTCAGCGTCCGGTCCAGGTGCAGTCCCTTGCGGGCGGTGTCGCGGAGGGCGTCGATCCAGGGCATGGCGAGCAGTGTATGCGCGCGATCACCCGCCTCACCTGCGGCTAAAGAGTTCGCCAAGCCTTTCAAGAGTTGGCCAAGGCTTTCAACAACGTGTTGACGCACCCCCTGGCGCGCTCTACGTTTCTCCCAGTCGGAAACTGAATTCCACATAGCGGAATAGCTGTCCCGAAAAGGAGTGCCCCATGAATCTCGCTCCGCGGGAGATCGACAAGCTCTACGTCTACGTGGTGGCCGACCTGGCGCGCCGGCGCCGCGATCGCGGCGTGAAGCTGAACTACAGCGAGGCCGTCGCGCTGATCAGCGAGGCGATCCTGGAGTCGGCCCGGGACGGCAGGACCGTCGCCGAGTGCATGGAGATCGGCAAGAAGGCCGTCAGTTCCGAGGAGGTCATGCCCGGCGTGCGGGAGATGCTCTCGCTGCTGCAGATCGAGGCCGCCTTCGTGGACGGCACCAAGCTCGTCTCCTGCCATGACCCGGTCGGTGCCTGAGCCATGCCTGCGCCCGGTACGGCCGCAACCGTGGTCCTGGTCGGCGGACACGAGAGCGGCGCCGCGAGCCGGCTGCGCTCGCTGAGCGAAGGCGGTCCGGCCTTCCGGGCGGTCGGCGTCGGCCGCGAGCTCGCCACCGCCGTGACCGAGGCGCTCGCCTTCGCGAACCGCCCGGTCTGCGTGGTGCCGATGACGCTCGGGCGCGATCCCCGGCTGATCGCCGACGCGGCGCGGACGCTCAACTGGCTCTCCACCCCGGCCAGCGCCGGGCGGATCGCGCTCGCCGAGCCGTTCGGCAGCGCCGGGCACCTGATCGGCTGGCTGCGGGCCGCCGCCGGACGCGCCGCCGGGGACGACCCCGAGCAGGCCGCCGTCCTGGTGACCGCACCCGCCGCCGGCCCGTTCGAGGACGCGGAGCTGTTCCGGATCGCCCGGCTGGTCCGCCAGTACCGCACGCACCGCTGGGTGGAGGTCGCCTTCGAGGGCGGCGACCCGGACGTCGCCGAGGGCGTCGAACGCTGCCGCCGGCTCGGTGCCCGCGAGATCGTGCTGGTGCCCGCCGCCTTCGGCCAGCCCGCGGCGGTGGCGGGCGCCGAGGACGGCGGCCCGCTGCTGACCCGGCGCGCGATCACCGGCGTGCTCCAGGCCCGGGTGACCGTCGCGCTGGAGCGGCTGAACCACGGCGAGAACGGCATCGAGGCCGGACTCGACGCCGAACACGGCCACGGCTTCCCGCACTCGCACGGGGCTCAGCCGGCCCACCCCCGTCCGCACACCCATCCCCACCCCCACACCGCCGGCCACACCCACCCGCAGCACGTGCACCCGCACCACTGACCCGGCCGCCGCACCCCCCGCGGCGGCTCGAAGAGAGATGACGCCATGTCAGGCAGACCCGCCTACCTGTACGGAGACGATCCGGTGGAGATCAACGCCGGCCGGGCCAAGGTCAGACTGTCGGTGAGCAACACCGGCGACCGCGCCGTCCAGGTCGGGTCGCACTACCACTTCTTCGAGGTCAACCGCGCGCTGACGTTCGACCGCAACCGGTCCTACGGCATGCACCTGGACCTGCCGGCCGGCACCGCGGTCCGGTTCGAGCCCGGCGACACCCGCGAGGTCGAGCTGGCCGCCTACGCCGGCAACCGGCGGCTGGTCGGCTTCAGCGCGCTGGTCGACGGCGGCCTCGGCTCCACCGACACCCGCGCCAAGGCGCTGCGGCGCGCGGTCGAGCGCGGCTTTCTCGGCGCCCGGCTCGACGACGACACCTGTGCGGGGGGCGAGCTCTGATGGCGATGATCCCTCGCAGGCAGTACACCGACCTGTTCGGTCCGACCGTCGGTGACCGCTTCCACCTCGCCGACACCAACCTGGTGGTGGAGGTCGAACACGACTTCAACCAGGGCCACTACGGCGACGAGGCCGTCTACGGCGGCGGCAAGGTCATCCGGGACGGCATGGCCCAGGACCCGGCCGCGACCAGTGGGCAGGGTGCGCTGGATCTGGTGATCACCAATGTGGTGGTGCTGGATGCGGTGCTGGGTGTCGTCAAGGGTGACATCGGTGTGAGGGACGGTTTCATCACGGCGGTCGGCAAGGCCGGGAACCCGCGGTTGCAGAGTGGTGTGCATCCGAAGCTGGTGATCGGCCCTGGCACGGAGGTGATCTCGGGTGAGCATCTGATCGCGACGGCCGGTGGTATCGACACGCACATCCATTTCATCGCCCCGCAGCAGGTCCAGGAGGGCCTGACCAACGGCATCACGACGCTGATCGGTGGTGGCACCGGGCCCACCGATGGCACCAACGGCACGACCTGCACGCCAGGGCCGTGGAACATCGGGCGGATGTACCAGGCGGTGGAGGACCTGCCGGTCAACGTGGGCCTGCTCGGCAAGGGCAACGCCTCACTGCCCGAGGCGCTGCGTGAGCAGGTCGAGGCGGGTGTGTGCGGTCTGAAGGTGCACGAGGACTGGGGCACCACGCCGGCGGCGATCGACACCGCGTTGCGGGTCGCCGACGAGTACGACGTGCAGGTCGCCATCCACACCGACACCCTGAACGAGTCGGGTTTCTACGAGGACACGGTGTCGGCGATCGATGGCCGGACCATCCACACCTTCCACACCGAGGGCGCCGGCGGTGGTCACGCCCCCGACATCATGCGGATCGCCGGCGAGCCCAACGTCCTGCCCTCCTCGACCAATCCGACGCTGCCGTACACGGTGAACTCGATCGACGAGCTCCTCGACATGGTGATGGTCTGCCACCACCTGAGCCACCACATCCCCGAGGACGTCTCCTTCGCCGATTCGCGGGTGCGCGCGGAGACGGTGGCCGCCGAGACCGTGCTGCACGACGAGGGCGTGATCAGCATCTTCTCCTCCGACTCCCAGGCCATGGGCCGCATCGGCGAGTCCTTCGCGAGGGCGTTCCAGACCGCCCACCACTGCAAGGACCAGCGCGGCAAGCTGGGCGGCGACAGCGAACGCCACGACAACTTCCGGGTGTTGCGCTACCTGGCCAAGCTGACCATCAACCCGGCGATCGCCGCCGGTACCGCCGACTACATCGGCTCACTCGAGCCCGGCAAACTCGCCGACATCGTGCTGTGGCCGATCAACTCCTTCGCCGCCAAACCCAAGTTGGTCATCAAGGGCGGCATGGTCAACTGGGCGCTGATGGGCGACCCCAACGCCTCGCTGCCCACCACCCAGCCGATCTACTACCGCCCGATGTACGGCGCCTACGGCCGCGCCCGACAGGCCACCCGCGTCTCCTTCATGTCCCAGGCCGCCATCGACCGCGGGGTGCCGACCGAACTCGGCCTGGAGAGCCGGGTGCTGCCGGTTCGGCACTGCCGGACGGTGGGCAAGCAGCACATGGTGCGCAACGACGCGCTGCCCCGGATCGAGGTCGACCCGGAGACGTACCAGGTGACGCTGGACGGCGAACCGGCCACCATCGCGCCGGCCGAAACCCTGCCGCTCAACCACCTCTTCTACCTCGCATGACCGCCACCCTCGACGCACTGCTGGTCAGCCTCCAACTCACCGACTCCGCGTTCCCCAGCGGCCTCTACACCCTCTCCCACAGCCTGGAGGGCTTCCGACAGGCCGGGCAGGTCGACCAGCACAGCATGCCCGCACTACTCACCGACCTCCTGCGCCACTCGGTCGGCCCGGCCGACGCCACCGCACTCGCCATCGCCAACCGGGCCGCCACCAAAGGGGACTGGGACACCGTCGTCGAGATCGACCAACGGCTGCACGCCAGCAAGCTCAACCGCGAGCTGCGGCTGGCCGCCACCCGGACCGGACGGCAGATGCTGGACACGGCGCAACTCGCGCTGGGCGGCGCCGCCCTGGACCGCTTCGCGGAGCTGGTGGCAGCGAAGCGGACGCCCTGTTGTCAGGCCGTCGCGGCCGGCGTAGCGTACGCGGCCGGCGGCGTGGGCGCCGAACAGGCGGTGGCCGGCGACCTGTTCGCGTTCGCCGTCAGTTTCACCGGAGCCGCACTGCGGTTGCGGCTGACCGACCACCGCCGTGCCCAGATCACGCTGCGGGCGATCGCCCCGGTGATCAAGGAGGTCACCGAGGCCGCACTGCACCGGGAGGCGGCCGACCTCGGCGGCTGCGTACCGCTCGCCGACGTCATGTCGGGCCGCCACGAGCGCGCCGA
>NZ_JBWXUE010000016.1:176520-210524 GCF_057158765.1 Kitasatospora sp. NEAU-69 | reverse complement strand
AGAGCGTCCGCCAGTAGGTCCGGTGATCGCTCGCGCTGGTGCTCTGTTCCGTTGTCGGCAGGTGGTGTGCTCCGGTTTGCCGCTACGCTCGGTATCGGCAGTGGGACAGCGATAGAGGGCTTGGGGAACTGGGTTGGGTAAGCGCAACCAGGAGCGTCGGCGGGCCAAGAAGAAGCAGCGGGACGCGAGAGGGCGGAGCGGGGCGGGGCAAGGGGCGGCTTTCGGGTTCGCTTCCTGCGAGTGCGGTGATCCGTTCTGCCTGGGTAGTGGCGGGCCCGTTCCTCGGCCGGGTGGTGCGCGGACTGTCGCGGATCTCCTGGATGAGGCGATGGCACGGTTGTGTGCTGTGCCGGCTGGAGACGCCGGGCGTCGCGCAGCGGCGCTTGAGCGAGCCGCTGCGCTGTTCGCCCGGCGCGGTATCGGCCGTGCGGTGCTCCAGGTGGGTGGAGTGGTGGTGCACGATCTGTGGCACCGTGGCTGGCAGCCAATGGATGTGGTGCGTGTCGCACGCCGGGAGCTGGCCGTGCGGCACGCGCGGATCGCCGCCGATCTGGTCGCCGCGGAGCACCGCGAGTATCCGGCGAGGCGGTTGCCCAATCGCTGGGCCGAGCAGCTTGCGGAGGCATCGGCTACGGCGTGGTGGGGTGACGACGACGCCTACGTCGACGGTGCGGCCGCGCGGGAGAAGAGCGATCCGGTGGTGCTGGGACGGGCCGTCGTTGAACTGTTCGAACTGCTGAGCCGGCTTCCCGAGGTGCCGCGGCTGATGCCGGTGCCCTGTGAGACCGGCAGCGCTGGGATGGTCGAGGCCGGCGGGGTGGAGTCTTCGCTGCTGGGCAAGATTCGGGCACTGCTCGCGAAGGCCGAGTCGACCTCTTTCCCCGAGGAGGCGGAAGCGCTGACGGCCAAGGCGCAGCAGTTGATGTCCCAGCACAGCATCGACATGGCGCTGCTGGCGGTGGAGCGGGGTGAGCGGCAGACGCCGGGCGGGGTGCGGGTGGCGGTGGATGCCCCGTATGAGGAGCCGAAGGTGGTGCTGCTGCAGGCGGTGGCGGAGGCGAACCGCTGTCGCACGGTGTGGTCGAGGAACCTGGGGTTCTCCACGGTGGTCGGCTTCGCCTCCGATGTGGAGGCGGTCGAGTTGCTGTTCACCTCGCTGCTGGTCCAGGCCCAGGCGGCGCTGCAGGCGGCGGGCGCGCGCAAGCGTGGGGACGGTAGCTCGCGCACCCGGTCCTTCAGGCAGTCGTTCCTGGTGGCCTACGCCGCCAGGATCGAGGAGCGGCTCGGGCGGGTCGCCGAGCAGGCGGTGAAGGCGGCCGGAAAAGTCGGCCGGACGGCAGGGCTGCTGCCGGTGCTGGCCTCGCGGGCCGAAGCCGTGGACGACCAGGTGGACGAGCTGTTCGGCGAGCTGTCGTACAGTCACGGTTCGGCATACGCCAACGACCGCGAGGGGTGGGCCCACGGCACGGCCGCCGCCGACCGGGCCGAACTGCACACCAGGGCCGGCGCGCTGCGCTGAACCGCCCGGGCGCGGCGCTGTGACGTCCGCGTGTTCGGGGAGGGCTCGTGCCTGTCGTTCCTGCCTGCATCCTGGATCCGCTGCGCAAGGAGTTCCTCGCGCTGCTGCCGGAACACCGGGACGACCACCCGCTGGGCTGCCACAACCCGCGCATCCCCGACGCGCTGGTCTTCGACAGGCTCATCCTGGTCCTGGTGTCCGGCATGGGCTACGAGCGCGTGGCGGACCAGGCCTGCTCAGCCACCACGATCCGACGCCGCCGGGACCACTGGATCGCCCTGGGGATGGGCGAGGTCCTGCGCCTGGCGGCTCTGGCCGCTTACGACCGCATGGTCGGCTTGGAGCTGGAGCATCTGGCTGCCGACGGCTGCCAGACCAAGGCACCGTCCGGAGGCGAATGCGCCGGCAGGAGCCCGGTTGACCGTGCCAAACAAGGCGTCAAACGCTCGCAGTTGACCGAGGCCTACGGCATCCCGCTGGTCACTCACCCGGCCCCGGCCAACATCCGCGACCACACGCTCCTTCCGACGACCCTCGACCAGTACCGCGACCTTGGCAAGGAACTCGGCCCGCTGCCCGAGCACCCCAGCCTCAGCCTGGACGCCGGATACGACTACCGCATCGTCTACGAGGACCTGACAGAACGCCAGATCGCTCCGCGGATCGCCAAACGCGGCCAGCAGACCCCGATCCAGGCGGACGGCCGCTGGGTGGTGGAGAGAACGAACTCGTGGCTGAACAACTTCGGCAAGCTCCGCCGCTGCACCGAGCGCCGCCGGGCGTGCGTCGAGTTCTACATCGCCCTGGCTACGGCCATCGTCACCATCCGCAGCCTGATACGACGAGCATGGTTCACCCACCGCTGGGACACACGCCCCCACAGCCCCCGCATCCGATGACCTACTGGCGGACGCTCTTACTGCCGTCGGCACGAAGTTGGCTGACCAACTTGATCGAAGTTGCATCGCAGTGCTCCGGTCCAAGTTGATCTCGACTCCCCAAAACCCCTCGCAGCCCCCAGCTGCATCTGTGCGACCCTGACGCACCTCGATCCAGGAGACTCTCCCGTGACCGTTCGCCGTGCTCGTGCCGCCGCCTTCGCGGCCGTGCTGACCGCTGCCGCGCTCTCCCTCACCGCCTGCGGCTCCGCCGGCTCGTCCACCACGGCCGGCAGCGCCGGGGGCAAGGACGCCAAGACCGCCACCTCCGCCGCCGCCGTCGGTGGCATGGACGCGCTCGTCGCGGCCGCCAAGAAGGAGGGGAACCTGCACGTCATCACCCTCCCCCGTGACTGGGCCAACTACGGCTCGCTGATGGACGCCTTCACCGCGAAGTACGGCATCAAGATCGAGGACGAGAACCCGGACGGTTCCAGCCAGGACGAGATCAACGCGATCACCTCGCGCAAGGACCAGGACCGCGCCCCCGACGTGGTCGACCTGGGCAGCGCCTTCGCGCTGAGCGCCACCGCCCAGGGCATCCTGGCCCCCTACAAGGTCGCCGGCTTCGACCAGATCCCGGCCACCATGAAGGACCCGAACGGCAACGCGTACAACGACTACGGCGGCTACATGTCGATCGGTTGTGACGCGAAGAAGGTCAACCCCTGCCCGAAGACCTTCGCCGACCTGACCAACCCGGCCTACAAGGGCATGATCGCCCTGAACGGCAACCCGACCAAGGCCGGTGCCGCCTTCGGCGCCGTCTACGCGGCCTCGCTGGCCAACGGCGGTTCGCTGGACAACATCCAGCCCGGCATCGACTTCTTCGGCAAGCTGAAGCAGATCGGCAACTTCAACCCGGTCGAGGTCACCCCGGCGACGATCCAGAAGGGTGAGACCCCGATCACGATCGACTGGTCCTACCTGAACGCCTCGTACACCGACAAGTTCGCCGGCCAGGGCATCGACTGGCAGGTGTCGATCCCGTCGGACGGCTCCTACGCCCAGTACTACAACCAGGCCATCAACAAGTGGGCGCCGCACCCGGCCGCCGCTCGCCTGTGGGAGGAGTTCCTCTACAGCGCCGACGGCCAGAACGGCTTCCTCAAGGGCTACGCCACCCCGGCCCTGTTCGACTCGATGAAGACCGCTGGCACCCTGGACGCCACCGCCGTGGCGAAGCTCCCGACGGTGACCACCCCCTTCACCACCTTCCCGACCCAGGCTCAGACCGACGCGGCCAAGAAGACCGTGACTGAGAACTGGGCCAAGGCGATCGGCGGCTGATCAACCCCATGAATGACACGGCTCCCACCCCGGTGCCGTCCCCGGCCGCCGCTGACCTGCTCAGCGGCGGCCCCGGGGCCGTGAACACCGAGCTGACCTCCCCCGTCGCCGTCCCCCCGGCGACCGCCCGTCCGGCCGCGAAGCGCTCGCGGCGCCCGCGTGGCGGGGCCTGGCTGGCCACCGTCCCGCTGCTGGTCTTCTTCGCGATCGGCTTCGGCCTGCCGGCCATCGCGATCGCGATCGGTGCCTTCACCACGTCGAGCGACGCGCCCGACGGCGGCGGCAGCTTCACCATGTCCAACCTCGGCGACTCGCTGCAGGGCGCGTACTTCACCGCGCTCTGGGGCAGCGTGAAGCTCTCCGCGATCACCGCGCTGATCGGCACCGTGCTCGGTCTGCCGCTCGCCCAGGCGGTGGCCACCTCGCGGTTCCGCCTGCTGCGCGAGGCCGTGCTGTCCGGCTCCGGCGTGCTGGCCAACTTCGGCGGCGTGCCGCTGGCCTTCATGTTCGTCGCCACGCTCGGCAACGCCGGTGAGGTCACCAAGCAGTTCAAGCTCACCAGCCACGGCTGGAGCTTGTACACCTTCTCCGGCCTGACCGTGGTGTACCTGTACTTCCTGGTCCCGCTGATGATCCTCACCATCACCCCGGCCCTCGAGGGCCTGCGGGTGCAGTGGCGCGAGGCGGCCTCCAACAACGGTGCCACGCTGTACCAGTACTGGCGCCATGTCGCGCTGCCGATCCTGCTCCCCTCGCTGCTCGGCGGCTACGTGCTGCTGTTCGGCTCGGCGTTCGCCGCGTACGCGACGGCCGCCGCGATGGTGGGCAGCTCGGTGCCGCTGATCAGCATGCAGATCGCCGACGCGCTGTCGGGGAACGTGCTGGTCGGCCAGGGCAACCTCGCCCTCGCCCTCGGGCTCGACATGATCGTGGTCGCCTGCGTGGTCATGGCGATCTACCTGCCCCTCCAGCGCCGGAGTGCCAAGTGGCTCAGCAGCTAAAGCGTCAATTCCCCCTGGCCCGTCTTCGGCTCGGCCGCGGCTCGGTGATGCTGGTCGGCGGTCTCTACTTCGCCATCCCGTTCATCGCCTCGCTGATCTTCAGCATCGACAGCCCCAAGGGCATCAGCTTCCACGCGTACACCGCGCTGCTGAGCGCCCCCGGCTTCATGGACAGCCTCCGGCTCAGCATGGAGCTGGCCGTGGTGACCGTCGCCGTGCTGCTGCTCCTGCTGGTGCCGGCGATGATCGCGGTCAAGCTCGGCGCGCCCAGGCTCGCCCCGCTGATCGAGTTCATCTGCTCGCTGCCGCTGGTCGTCCCGGTCGTCGCCCTCACCACCGGCATCATCGGTGTGCTCCGCTGGGGTCCCGACTACCTGAACAACACGCCGTTCTTCCAGACGCTGGTGGCGATCCAGAACCCGAGCTTCCCGATCGTCCTGGTGATCGCCTACGTGCTGATGGCCCTGCCGTTCGCCTACCGGGTGATCGACGGCGGCCTGCGCGGCGTGGACGTCAAGACGCTCGTCGAGGCGGCCCGCAGCTGCGGCGCCGGCTTCCCGCGCGCCGTCATCTCGGTGGTCGTCCCCAACCTGCGCACCGCGCTGCTGAACACCGCCGTGATCACGGTCGCGCTGGTGCTCGGCGAGTTCACCACGGCCTCGATCCTCGGCTTCACGCCGTTCTCGGTGTGGATCAACGCCAACGGCAAGAACGACGGCCAGATGTCGGTCGCGGTCTCGATCCTGAGCCTGCTGATCGTCTGGATCGTCCTGCTGCTGATGTCCGCCGTCGGCCGCGAGCGGCACAGCCGCACGGCCCGGTCCTGATCCCCTTTTTTCAAGCTCGGCTCGCCGCCGGGCGCTTTGACCCGGTGTCGACGGTCGGCGGGCGCTGCGCTCCCTCGTTCCTCGCTCGCTTGACCCTTCGCCCCCGCGGCGGAGCCGCTGATCCAACACAGCGACACCGGCGCGCCCTTTGGCTCGCTCGCGCCAGTTCCTCCAGGAGTTCACCGCCATGACCACCTCCTCGCTCGCCACGCCCCCCACCGGCGTCCCGCTGCACCCCGGCAGTGCCACCGTCGAGTTCCGCTCGCTGCGGCGGGCGTTCGGCTCGACGGTCGCGCTGGACGGGCTCGACCTGACGGTCCACCCGGGCGAGCTGCTCGCGCTGCTCGGCCCGTCCGGCTGCGGCAAGACGACCGCCCTGCGGATCCTGGCGGGCTTCGAGACCCACGACTCGGGCGAGGTGCTGGTCGATGGGGAGGACGTCACCCGGATCCCCGCGCACAAGCGTGACGCCGGCATGGTCTTCCAGTCGTACAGCCTCTTCCCGCACCTGACCGCGCTCGACAACGTCTCCTTCGGCCTGAAGATGCGCGGCCTGGGCAAGGCCGAACGGCGCGCCAAGGCGCAGGAGCTGCTGGAGCTGGTCGGCCTGCCGCAGCGCGCCGCGCACTACCCGCACCAGATGTCCGGCGGCCAGCAGCAGCGGATCGCGCTGGCCCGCGCGCTCGCGCTCCAGCCGCGGGTGCTGCTGCTCGACGAGCCGCTCTCGGCGCTGGACGCCAAGGTCCGCCTCAACCTGCGCGAGGAGATCCGCCGGCTGCAGCAGGAGCTGGGCATCACCACGCTGTTCGTCACGCACGACCAGGAGGAGGCGCTGTCGATGGCCGACCGGGTCGCCGTGCTGCGGGCCGGCCGGCTGGAGCAGTGCGCCACGCCGTCCGAGCTGTACGCGCGCCCCGCGACGGCGTTCGTCGCCGAGTTCGTCGGCACCATGAGCCGCATCCCGGCGGTCCGTTCGGGCGACGGCGTCGAGGTGCTCGGCCGCCGCCACGCGGTGGACGGCACGCTGCCCGCGACCGGCGAGCTGGAGGTGCTGGTCCGCCCGGAGAACGTCGGCCTCGCGCCGGCCGCCGGCGGCCCGGCCGTGGTCACCGGCGCCAGCTTCCTGGGTGCGGTCACCCGGCTGACCGTGCGCTTGGGCGACGGCACCGAGGTCAAGTCCGACCTGCCCACCGAGCAGGCCGCGCAGCTCCCGATCGGCGGCACCGCCACGATCACCCTGCCGGACCGTCCCGTCCTGGTGGACGTGCGCGCCACCGGTTCGGGGCAGTGATCAACACCATGACCGCACTGCTCCCCTCCGCCGTCCTGTTCGACATGGACGGCACCCTGGTCGACACCGAGCACCTGTGGTGGGAGGCGACCGAGGAGGTCGCCGGCTCGCTCGGGCTCACCCTCGGCGAGGCCGACGTCCCCGAGGTGCTCGGCCGCGCGGTCGAGCACACGGCGGCGCACCTGCACCGCACCGCCGGAGCCGCGTCCAGCGGCGAGAGCGCCATCGGCGCCGCGCTGAACACGGCGTTCATCACCCGGGTCGCCGGCTCGGTGGTGCCGCGGCCCGGCGCGCTCGCGCTGCTCGGCGCGCTGCGCGAGGCCGCCGTGCCGACGGCGCTGGTCTCCGCCTCGCCGCGGCAGGTGGTCGACCTGGTGCTGCGCACGCTGGGCACCGAGTGGTTCACGGTCACCGTGGCCGCCGAGGACACCGTGCTGACCAAGCCCGCCCCCGACCCGTACCTGGCCGCGGCCGCCCATCTGGGGCTGGACCCGGCGGACTGCGTCGCGGTGGAGGACACCCCGACCGGCGTCGCCTCCGCCGCGGCCGCGGGCTGCGCGGTGCTGGCGGTGCCGTCCTCGGACGCGCCGCTGCCGGCCGCACCGCGGATCCGGCTGCTGGAGAGCCTGGTCGAGGCCGACGTCGAGCTGCTGGCCAGGCTGGCGGCGCGCGGCTCGGCAGGGACCGCAGAATAGTCCGCATGCCATATTTGCTGCTCGCCTTCGCGATCCTCAGTGAGGTCTGCGCCACCAGCTGCCTCAAGCTCACCGACGGTTTCAGCAAGCTGTGGCCGAGCGTGGGTGTCGGGATCGGCTACGTGCTCTCCTTCGTGCTGCTCGGCCAGGCGCTGAAGCAGATACCGGTGTCGGTGGCCTACGCCGTCTGGTCGGGCGCCGGCACGGCGGCGGTGGCGGCGATCGGGGTGGTCGCGTTCGGCGAGGAGCTCGGCAAGCCGCAGCTGGCCGGGATCGCGCTGATCATCGTGGGTGTCGTCCTGCTCAACCTGCGCTCCTCGCACTGAGCAACACGGGCAGCTGGCTCTGCGAGAGCTGCGGCACCAGCTCGGCGATCCGGGCCAGTTGCTCGCGCTGGGCCCCGGCGCTCAGCCCGACCGGGCGGATCAGCAGCCGGCGGGCACCCGCCGCCAGGTGCGCGCCGAGGCCGGCGCGCACCTGCTCCGCCGTTCCGGCCACCAGCAGCTGGATGGTCTCGACGACGTCGAGCGGCAGCTGGTAGCTCGCCCGGCAGTACGCGTCCAGCTCCGCCCGGCCGCCGTCCGGCGCGTCGGTGACCAGCACCGTCGCGAAGAGCGCCGGCGTGACGGCGTCGTCCGGCCGGCCGGCTTCTCCGGCAGCCCGGCGGATCGCGGCGAGGCCGCTCGCGTAGTCGGCGGCCTTCGGCGGGTACGGCAGCCAGCCGTCGTAGCGCGTGCCGGTCCGCTCCAGCGCGCGGTGTGAAGCCGCCGAGCCAGATCGGCGGGCCGCCCGGGCGGTGCGGGGCCAGCTGCTCGGGGATGTCCTCCAGGTGCAGCACCTCGCCGTGGAAACCGGACGGCCCGTCGGCCCGCCAGAGCTGGCGCCAGAGCGCGACCGTGTCGTCGAGCCGGGCGAACCGCCGGGCCCAGGGCAGCTCGCTCGCGGCGTACTCGCGCTCCGAGCGGCCGGGGAAGCCGGCCCCGACGGTCACCGTCAGCCGGCCGCCGCTGATCAGGTCGAGCGTGGCCAGCTCGCGGGCCGCCTGCACCGGACGGCGGAACGCCGGCAGCAGCGCGGCGGTGCCGATGCCGATCCGCTCGGTCCTGGCCGCGACGGCGGCGAGCGTGGTCAGCGGATCGGCCACCCCGCGCAGCAGCGTGTCGCCGACCCAGACGTCGGCATAGCCGAACTCCTCCGCGCTGACGGCGAAGCGGAGCAGCTCGGGCAGGTCCAACCGGTCACCCCACTGGGCGACTCCGGTGGGAAGGACGATTCCAACTCGCATCTCCTGGTTCATGCCCAGCAGCCTGCGGCACCCGGCGCACGGAGCCAATTCCCTGCCGGGAATGGCGATTCCCTTGTGCGCCCCGTACAAAGGGGCGATGGACTTCGCACGGGAACTGCGCGAGCACCGGGCCCGACGCCGGCTCAGCCAGCTGGAGTTGGCGCTGCGGGCCGGCACCACCCAACGGCACCTGAGCTTCATGGAGACCGGACGCTCACTGCCGGGCCGCTTGATGGTGGTCCGGCTCGCCGAGTCGCTGGAGCTGCCGCTGCGCGAGCGCAACAGCCTTCTGCTGACGGCCGGTTACGCCCCCGTCTACGCCGAGCGCCCGCTGGACGCACCCGAGCTGTCGGCCGTCCGCGAGGCGCTGGAGGCCGTACTGCACGGCCATCTGCCATACCCGGCCGTGGTGGTGGACCGGTTCGGCGACCTGGTCGCAGCCAACACCGCCTTCGGGCTGCTGACCGAGGGCGCGGCCGACGAACTGCTGCAACCACCGCTCAACGTCTACCGGCTGGCCCTGCACCCGCACGGACTCGCCGCCCGGATCGCCAACCTGCCCGCCTGGGGCCGCCACGTGCTGCACGGCCTGCACCGCGCCGCCGAGCGCGACCCGGGCAGCCGGCTCGCCGAGCTGGCCGCCGAACTCGCACCGTACGTCCCCGGGGAGGAGGCCGGCGAGAGCCCACTGGGCTTCGCCGTCCCCCTCCGGCTGCGGACGTCGCGCGGCGAACTGAGGCTGATCACCACCGTCACCACCTTCGCGACGGCGACCGAGGTGGCGCTCTCCGAGCTGCGCCTGGAGGCCTTCCTCCCGGCGGACCAGGCCACGGCCGAGCTGCTGAGCGGCCGGGTCAGCCGTGCTGGAGGGCGGCCAGGAGAGTGACAGCGCGACGGGTCGTAGCCGTTCACACCCGGATCGTCACCTAGCGTGACCTCATGCATACAGAACAGCGGCCCGGCTCCGGCCGGCTGCGCCCCAGCCCGATCGCGGTGCTGTGCGTACTGGTCCTCGCGCTGCTCACCTTCACCGCCTCCGCCACACCGGCCTCCGCCGCACGCCGGACCGGCACCAACCTGACGGTGGAGTTCACCAACAGCAGCGACCGCAGCCTGACGGTCAACGGCACCAGCTACAGCGGCTGCCCGATCCAGGTGCCGCAGCAGATCCCGGCCGGTGCCACGATCAGCTGGACCCTGATGGCGTGCACCGACACCCGCGGCAACGTGGGGAATTTCAGCTACAACATCTCCCGGGACACCGGCCTGGTCCAGATCGGCTGGAACGCCCCGCTGGTCGGCGACAACACCTTCACCGAGAGCGCGCCCGCCGGCTACGTGATCAGCCACACCGGCGGCACCGGCACGAACGCGACCGTCCACTACACCTTCGACTGCAACTCGACGACCTGCGACGGGATCCCCGACAGCTGGAAGACGAACGGCATCTACATCGACCCGGCCACCGGTAACGCCTTCCCGACGGACGCGCCCGGCCGCAAGTTCATCGACCTGCCCGGCATGGGCGCCAGCGTCAGCAAGGCCGACATCTTCGTCCAGGTCGACTGGATGGCCGACGCGACCCACACCCACGCGCTGCTCCCTGCGGCGATCAAGCAGGTGGTCACCGCCTTCGCGAACGCGCCGTACCAGCGGAACGCAAAAACCACCAAGGGCATCAACCTGCACGTCGACGCAGGGCCGAGCAGCATCCTCAACTTCACCACCAACACGACGTGGGGAACGCTGAGCCGGGCGAGGCAGCTGACCGAGACGACCAACCTCGGGACGGCCGTGGGCAACAACTACCAGTGGAACGCCTTCAACACGCTGAAGACGGAGGCGGGCGGCTTCACCACCAGCGGGCGGGGGCCGATCTTCCACTACGCGATCTCGGCGCACAACCTGCAGCCCGGTTCCACCTCCAGTGGCATCGCCCCCATCCCCGGCAGCGACCTCATCGTCAGCCTGGGCAGCTTCACGGACAAGGTCGGCACCGTCGCCGAGCAGGCCGGGACGTTCATGCACGAGCTCGGCCACAACCTGGGCCTGGACCACGGCGGGACCGACGGGGTCAACAACAAGCCGCAGTACTTCAGCGTGATGAACTACCTCTACCAGATGGGCCTGACCTCCGGGACCAGCACCGGCCTCCTCGACTACTCCCGCCAGAACACCTCGCTGGACGAGAACGCCCTGGACGAGCGCCAGTACCCGCCCAGCAGCGGCACCTACGACGTCAGGCACTTCTGCCCGAAGACGACCGGCGGCGGCGACTTCGTCACCGTGCCGGCGAAGGACGGCCAGGTCGACTGGAACTGCGACGGGAAGATCAGCACCACACCCGTCAGCTTCGACGTCAACAACGACCAGCGATTCACGACGCTCAGCGGGGCCGACGACTGGAGCAACCTCCTGCTGCGGGTCGGCTCGATCGGCCGCAGCACCTCGGCCGGCGTCCCGCCGCCGACTCCGGAGAACGAGATGACGCCGGCGGATGAGGCCCTGGACCTCCCGCTGGACACCACGCCCCCGGTCACCACGGCGACCACCGACCCGCGCGAAGGTCGGCACGGCGTCTTCCGCTCGGACGTCACGGTCACGCTGACCGCGACCGACGACGACTCCGGCGTGGCCCTCACCGAGTACAACCTCGACGATGCGGGCTGGACGACGTACACCGGGCCGTTCGTGGTGAGCGGCGACGGCGAGCACAAGCTGCTGTACCACTCGATCGACCACGCACAGAACCAGGAGCACGCCGAGGTGCTGACGTTCCGGATCGACTGCGATTCGGACCACCACCACCCGCAGAAGCCGTAGTAACCGCAACACACGGGGCCGGGTGGGAGCGAGGATTTCCTCGCTCCCGCCCGGCCCGTTTCCGTGCTCGCCGGGCCCCTGAGGACAGCCCCCAGCCGAATTCGGCCGATTTCCGACGATCCGTCATCTTCCGTTCACGTCACGTCTGTCGTGTCTGTGGTGAATACGGGCAGAGTTGTCCAGCCAACTCCCTGCAGCCCCGGGCCTCCCGGGGCGGCCCTCGGCCCACCCCTCGCGCAGCACGAACAGGACCACCGTGACAACAGGCAGTTCCCTCACGCTGAGCTCACCCGCCGCCCCCTCCGAAGGTGACAAGCTCACCTTCGCCTGGAGCACCGACGCACCCGACGCCAAGAACTGGGTCGGCATCTACGACGGCACCCGGCAGCCCGGCACCGGCTCCTCGCTGGTCTGGAAGTACACGCCGGACGCCTCCGGCACCGTCACGCTCGACACCTCCGCACTGACCGGCGGACCGTACACGGCGTACCTGCTCGCCAAGGACGGCTACGGGATCCTCGCGCAGACCGCGCCGTTCAGCTTCCGGGCCAAGCCGGCCGTGATCGCGCCGCACTGCGCGGTGGACGCGCTGACCGCGACCGCCGTCGCCCCCGGCGCGGCCGTCACCGTCAAGCTCGGCGGGCTCTGGGTCCGGCCGCAGGGCAACCCGGCGGGGACGGCGAGCTACCGCCGGATCAGCGGGGACTCCTGGCTCTCGGTCGGCGCGGACGGCACGGTCACCGGCACCGCGCCCGGCCGGCCGCTGCCGTACCCGGCGGTCATCACGGTCGGGGTCAAGGACAGCACCGGCGCGACCGACACCGTCACCGTGCAGATACCGGTGACCGACCCGAAGAAGGACCAGCAGCTCAAGGTCGCCAGCTGGAACCTCTGGGACGGCGGCAGCCACACCACCGACGCGCTCGAGAAGCAGCTGCGGGTGGTCCTCACCCAGGGCTGGGACGTGGTCGCCCTGCAGGAGACCGCCGGCCACAACGCGCAGCAACTGGCGGACGCGCTCGGCTGGTTCGCCTACCAGAGCGCGGGCAGCGTCGGCGTGCTGAGCCGCTACCCGCTCACCGCCGTCACGCCCGTCACCGCCACGCTGCCGGCCGCCGGCGTGAGCGTGCAGCTGCCGAACGGCACGAGCGTGCGACTGTGGGCCGCCCACCTGGACGAGAACTCCTACGGCCCCTACGCGTTCCAGGACGGGCAGAGCGCCGCGCAGATCATCGCGTCCGAGACCGCCTCCACCCGCTACCAGCAGGCGCAGGCACTGCTCGCCGCGATCAAGCAGGAGACCCAGCAGGGCGCCCAACATGACACCCAGCCGCGGGTGATCGTGGCCGCCGAGCTGTCCTCGCCCTCGCACCTGGACTGGACCCCCGCGGCCCGCGGCGTCCAGCTCGACTGGCCGGTGACCAAGGCGTTCCAGGCCGCCGGCTTCACCGACAGCCTGCGCGAGCAGCACGCCGACCCGGTCGCCGTTCCCGCGACCACCTGGTCGCCGACCCGCAAGCAGCGCGGCACCAAGCCCGAGCCGCAGGACCGGATCGACTACGTGTTCTCCTCCGGCCACGACGTCTGCGTACGCGAGGCGCACGTGATCGCCACCGGCTGGCCGGCCGCCGAGCCGAACACGGCCGCCAACGAGTGGCCCTCCGACACCGCTGCCGCCGTCGCCTCCTTCGCGCTCTGAACAGGACCGTACCGATGACTGATCTGAACCGCCGTACCGTCCTGGGCGCCGCCGCCGCGGCCGGCGCCGCCACCGTCGTCGGCCTGCCCACCGCCGCCCGGGCGGCCGACGACACGTCGAAGAACGACAAGCCCAGGCACGACATCACCGACGTCAAGCACGTGGTGATCCTGATGCAGGAGAACCGCAGCTTCGACCACTACTTCGGCTCGCTGAACGGCGTGCGCGGCTTCGAGGACAAGCAGGCGCTGCGCTTCCCGAACGGCGACTCGGTCTTCCGCCAGCCGGACGCCGGCCGCAGCGACGGCGGCGCGATGCTGCCGTACCGGATGGACACCACGAAGTACAACGCACAGAACGCGGCCGGCCTGGCGCACGACTGGGCGACCAGCCACCAGGCGATCAACAACGGCTCGATGGACAAGTGGGTGGCCGCCAAGGGCGAGCGCACCATGGGCTACTTCACCCGCGAGGACATCCCCTACCAGTACGCGCTGGCCGACGCGTTCACGATCTGCGACGCCTACCACTGCTCGCTGGCCGGCCCGACCGACCCGAACCGGCTCTACCTGTGGACCGGAACCTCCGGACCGGGCAAGGACGGTACGACCGGGCCGTGGATCGACAACACGCCGGTGACGCAGAACCCGGTCGCCGACTGGACGACGTACGCCGAGCGCCTGGAGGCCGCCAAGATCACCTGGCGCGTCTACCACAACCCGAGCGAGGACGAGCGCACCGGCGACTACGACGACAACGCCCTCTCGTACTTCAAGCAGTTCCACAACTTCCCCACCACGGACCCGCGTTACATCAACGCGATGACCAAGTTCGACCTGACCGCGTTCGACCAGCACTGCAAGGACGGCACGCTGCCCACCGTCTCCTGGATGGTCGCGCCGTACCTGTTCTGCGAACACCCCAACGCCAGCCCGGACTACGGCGCCTGGTGGGTCAACTCGGCGCTCCAGTCGCTGATGTCGAACCCGGACGTCTGGAAGCACACCGTCTTCCTGGTCATGTACGACGAGAACGACGGCTACTTCGACCACGTGATCCCGCCGACCCCCGAGCCGGGCACGCCGGAGGAGTTCGCCCAGGGCCGGGCGATCGGCCTGGGCAACCGGGTGCCGCTCTGGGTGGCCTCCCCCTGGTCGCGCGGCGGTTGGGTCAACTCGCAGGTCTTCGACCACACTTCGGTGCTGCGCCTGCTGGAGCAGGTGACCGGCGTGCAGGAGCCGAACATCTCGCAGTGGCGCCGCACCGTCTGCGGCGACCTGACCAGCTGCTTCGACTTCACCAAGCCGGACTACTCGATCCCGAAGCTGCCGGACACCAACGCCCTGATGGCGAAGGCGGACGCCGCCGCCTCGCTGCCCCCGGTCGCCCTGCCGGCGCCCGGCACCCAGGCACTGCCGGCCCAGGAGCGCGGCTCCCGCCCCCACCGCCCCCTGCCGTACCGCCCGTGGGCGGACGCCACGGTGGACCGCAAGACCGGCCTGGTCACCTGCACCCTGACCAACTCCGGCACGGTCGGCTACCACTTCACGGTCTACCCCAACATCGCGCAGCCCTTCGCGGGCACCCCCTTCACGGTCACCCCCGGCGCGAGCCGCACGTACACCTGGGACGCGAGCACGACCGACGGCCGGTACGACTTCACCGTGCACGGCGCCGACGGCTTCGTCACCCGCTTCGCCGGCAGCATCACCCACGCCGACCAGCAGGACGTCGCCGTCCCACGCGTGACCGCCCAGCTGCACGACCGCCACTCGGTCCACCTCAGCCTGTCCAACTTCGGCTCCGGCCTCCTGAGTTACTCACTCACCCCGAACGACTTCGCCGGCTCACCCCAGACCATCTGGGTGGACGGCGGCCGCACCGTCGACCTCCAGTGGCCCCTCGACGACGACGGCCGCTACGACGTGGTGATCACCGCCGGCACCGGCACCCGCTTCACCCGCCGCTACGCAGGCACGGTCCACCACAAGGACTGACCGAGAAGCTACGAGTGGGGGCGGACGCCGATGGCGCCCGCCCCCACCCACACGTCAGGAACTGGCTACCCATCGGCGTAGCCGGGTAGCCGTGAGAAGCAGCGGCCCCGGCCTCTCACCATGCGGTTGGCTTCAGATGGCAAGTGCTTCGCCAAGCCTTGTGTGAGCCGGGCCGGCGAGGGTTCGGTGCAGGGCCTCGGCGCGGGACCGGACGAGCCCGTCCCGGTACGCGGCAGGCAGTTGCTGCCAGACCCCGACGGCCATGTCAGCGGCGGCCGCCGGGTCACCGTCCAAGCTCAGACAGGTCGCGGCGTCCATGGTCAGCAAGGCCCGGGTCATGACGGACGGCGACCTGGTGAGGGCGAAGGCTGCTTCCTGTTCGGCGTTCGCCTCGCGTGTGCGGCCCATCAGCGTGAACGCCTGCGACAGGTGGACGTGGTGCTTCTGCAGCGGGTAGCCGAACCAGGTATCGGCTGCCTGCACGGTGTTGAGGTGTTCGGCGATGTTACGGGCGTCGGCGACCGCGCGAAGGGCCCCTCGGTGGTCGCCGGTCGAGGCGAGGGCCCGTGCGGTGACGGCGGCGGCCAGGGCTGCGGCAGCGGTCGGGGTCCGGCCAGCCTCCCGGCGGGCGCTGATGGCCAGGTTCGCGGCGGCGTTCGGGGCGCCGTAGTTCAGCGGGACCATCGCGTGCCGCGCCAGGGCCCAGGCCAGCATGTGCCGGTCGCCGGATTCGCGAGCAGCCTTCTCAGCGGTGGCGAACCAACCGTGGGAGTCGCGCTGGTCGCCCCGGTCGTGCTGAATGATCGCGACAAGTCCGGTAATCCCGGCCGCCGTTCGGGCCAGGTCAGTGCGGGTGCCTGCGGGGTGCGGGCGGCTGAGGACGTCCTGTAGCAGGTCGAGATCTTGGCGCATCTGGGCGAGCACGACTCCCGGAGCTCGGCCGCGATAGCCGCCGCGGTGACGCTCGAACGCCCCGTCGAGGTAGGCGAGATCGCCGGCGTCGGAGCCGGACAGTCCGGCGTCGATCCCCTCCCGCGCCTCCGCGATGCCTGGCAGCGAGGCGACCCCAGTCGCCAGTGCCGCCGCGCCGAGAAACTGCCGTCGATTCACCGCCGTACCCTCCTCTCCTTCGTCTTCGACCGGCTGCTGGTGGAGCCTGCGCCAGCGCCGCGAGGCGGCCACCGCTCGGGCAACCTCCGCCACCGAGAGCCCGTACCCGTCGGCCAGCAACCGGTGCCACCTCGGAGTCGGCAGACGCCGCTCGGTCTCCCAGCGCTTCAGGTTCTCCGGGTCGAACCACGTGCCGCCTTGAGCCTCCTGTAAGAGCAGGGCCTGCTCGTCGCGGGTGAGCGTGGCCGCCTCTCGGATCCGCCTCAGCAGGGTGCCGATGCCTTCTGGTGCCATCATGCCCGTCCCCCAAGCCTTTGACTGACTGGTGCCCGATCCTGGCCCCCCAAAGCGGCCCCCGCGCGAGAAATGCACCCCCTGCTGGCACCACCGGTGCGACTACGGGAGGTAGTTGACTGTGTACCAGCCAAGGGGGCGGCCAGGCGAGATGAGGCCCTCCCTCCGTACCGCACATCCAAGCTCCCAGCTCCCGCCTGACACCCCGAAGGGCTCCTTCGACATGCGCGTGTGCAGCAGCAGCTTCTTCCTGGTCCGCGACCCCGTCTCCGTTCCCATCAGCCGCCAGCGGCTCGATCGACTGATCAGACAGTGGGAGGTCCGCACGGACAACGACAGCAGCCTGGCCCTGGACACCGTGATCTCGGAACTCGTCACCAACGCGGTGCGGCACACCACCGGAGCGATGCTCACCGTCGGGGTGCACGCCAACCTCGACCTGCGGCGCGTGATCATCGAGGTCTACGACGGCTCACAGGTCATGCCACGCCACCAGGTCTCGGGCCCGGACGCGGAGACCGGCCGGGGAATGTTCCTGGTCGAGCGCTTGGCCCTCGCCCACGGGGCCGAGCACACCGCGTGGGGCAAGAAGGTCCGGGCCGAGGTCGCCCTGCCTGAGCAGCCGCTCACCCGCCGCCGGCTCCTCGTCCACCCCCGCCGGGCGGCCCGCGCGGTGGTCCGCCGCCTATCCGGCCGGCGGCGCCCACCGATACACCCGCCTGCTCTGGCCGCCTCCGGCGCCCGCTGATTCACGCGCACGCAGCCACGATCGAGAGGACGACATGACCACCACCCAGCTCGGCACAGTGATCACGGATGCCACCCGGCTGCACGGCCGGGCCGCCGTCCGCAGCTTCTTGGAGGGCCCTTCGCTGACGGCGGCCGACCTGTCGATGGTCCTGCTGGTCCGCGAGGACGGCGAGGACGCCGACCGGCCGATGCCGACCGTCACGGTGGCCGAGATCCCCCAGACGGTGCGCGACCTCGCGGCCCTGGGTATCCGCTCGGTGAAGGTGTTCGCCAACAGCCTGCAACGTGACGCCGAGGCCTCCGGGGCCGTCGCGCCGGACAGCCTGATGGTGCGGGCCATCCACGCCGCCAAGGAGGCCGAGCCGGGCATTGCGGTGATGACCGAGAACTGCCTGTGCGGTCACACCGACACCGGCGATTGCCACCTGATCAGTGGCGGCCGGATCGACCTGGATCGGACGGCGGCGGTGATCGCCGCCCAGGCAGTCGTCCAGGCCGAGGCCGGCACCGACATCGTGGGACCGGCCGCGATGATCCGGGGCACCACGGCCGGCGTGCGCCAGGCCCTGGACGAACAAGGTCATGGCGACGTGGCGACCATGCCGCACCTGATCTTCGACTCCGCCCTCTACGAGGGTTACCGGGCCACCATGCGGGCCACCCCCGCCTCTGGCGCCCACCGGCCGTTCCAGATCAGCCCACGCCAGCCGGAGACCGCGGTGGACAGCGGCCTGGCCTTCATCGGCGAAGGGGCGGACATGCTGCTGCTGGAGCCGGGGATGTTCTCGGTGGATGTGCTCGCCAGCCTCAGGCAGAAGACGGCGGTGCCGCTGATGCCGTTCTCTGTCTCCGGCGAGTACACCCGTCTCGCCCCGCTCGACCCGGGCATTGGGCGGCGGGACTTCCGGCCGCTGCTGGAGCTGTTCACGATGCTCAAGCGCGCTGGCGCCGACCGGATCATCACCTATGCCGCCGGCGACCTCGCCCGGCTGCTGATCGGCTAAGCGGCCGGGCGAATCTCCGCCAGGATCGCCTCGGCGCCCTGGTCCAGGAGAAGGCCGGCCACCTGCACGCCCAGCTTCTCCGGCTCCGAGACGGGGCCGGAGAGGCGAGCCTCGACCTGCCTCATCCCGTTCAGGGAGGTGACCTGCGCGTGCAGCGACAGCGTCTCGCCGGTGGCCCTCGCGTACGCGCCGATCGGCACCGAGCACCCGCCGTGCAGCTCGCCGAGCATCGCCCGCTCGGCCCGCACCTCCGCGTCCACCACCGCGTCCCCGGTGCCGGCCAGGATCTCGCGGGCCGGCTCGTTGTCCTCGCGGATCTGGATCCCCAGCGCCCCCTGGCCGGGGCTCGGGGGAAACAGGTCGAGCGGCAGCAGCTCGCTGATCGCGTCGTCCAGGCCGAGCCGCACCAGCCCGGCGGCCGCCAGTACGACGCCATCCAGGTTCATCGTCTTGAGCTTGTTCAGCCGGGGCGGCACATTTCCACGGATCGGCACGAACGCCAGGTCCGGGCGGACGTGCAGCAGCTGAGCGATCCGCCGGACCGCCGACGTGCCGACCCGGCCGCCCTGCGGCAGGCCGGCCAGCGTCGAGCCGCACAGTGCGTCCCGCACGTCCTCGCGACCGGGCGGGGGCAGCAGCACCAGGCCGGGCGGGTTGCTGGTCGGCAGGTCTTTCAGCGAGTGGACGATCACATCCACTTCGCCCCGCACCAGCGCAGCTTCCTGCTCGGTGGAGAAAGCGCTGCCGCCCGAGCTGGCCGACACCTGCGCAAGAGCCGTCTTCCGATCCCGGTCACCGCCTTCAAGGATCACCTGGTGGCAGAACTCGACGTCGGGGAAGAGCTCCCGCAGCGGCGCCAGGAACTCCCTGACCTGCGCCCGCGCGAGGTGACTGGCCCGCGATCCGACAATCAGCGTCCGCATTCCCCAACTCCAAGCAGCTGAGCAGATGTTGACCGCATGCTACTCGAACATAGCCAGACCTTTTTCCGACGGTATGTCGGAATCACTAATGGAGATCGAAATGCCGCCGACCGGGCAGGATCCCGCTGATTCGGTGCTGTTCCCTATGCGCTGCAGCCCGGAGGCAAGCCAGCATCAGGGCGGCCCGGAACGGACAATCGGAGGGACGCGCCGCCGGAAGTGTCAGTGGCCCCACCGCACAACTCCGGCCGATAGCCTCGGAGCAACGCCATCCGAGAGGATCAGCCGTGCTCGAACCCGACGACGAGACCGTCTCCGACTGGTACGCCGCGCGGGCCGGTTGCCACCGGCCGCCGGGGACCCGGGACGCGCTGAGCTTGGCACCGGATGTCCGGCGGGGTGCTCTGTTCGAGGACGCGCCGCGTCTGGTGGTGGAGTGGGACGGCCACGCCTGGCGGCCTCTCGCCGTGACCGACAGCTATGCGGAGGCGTACTCGCTGATCATGCGCAGGGGCGAGGAGTTGGTCCCGCCGCAGGATGACACCCCGGTCGCGCTTCTGCGCAGGGGAAACGGCCGGCACCGCAAGAGCTGAGGGCGGTAGGCACTTCGTGAGACATGGGTAGGGGCGGGCACCGGCGTCGGCACCCGCCCCTACCCACACCTCTGCGCTACGCGTCGGCGATGCGGGCGCGTACGGCCGACTCGACGGCCGTCAGGTCGACGTCCAGGGCCGTGAGCACGTCGGTGGCGGCGACCTCGGTGTCGCTGGTGCCGACGGCCAGGAGCGCGAGCAGCATGTGCTCCGTGCCGAAGCTCTCCTGCCCGAGGGCGCGGGCCTCATTGATCGTCTGCTCGAGGGCTTTCTTCGCGTGCGGGGTGTACGCCGGCTGCGGGAACCGGAACGCGCCCGGGCCGAAGTTGGCGTCGGCGCGGCGCTGGATCTCGGTGACGTCGATGCCGAGCGAGGAGAGCGCGGCACGTGCCGGCTCACCGCCCGTCGCGGGGACGCCCGCCTCGGTCAGCAGACGCACGGTCACCTCGCGGGCGCGCCCGACCTCGACGCCCTGCCCGGCCAGCACCACGCCCGCACTGCTGTCGGCCGTGCCGACCAGCCCGAGCAGCAGGTGCTCGGTGCCGATGAAGTCATGGCCGAGCGAGAGCGCCTCGTCCTGGGCCGCGACGATGGACCGCTTGGCGCGGTCGGTAAAAAACTGGAACACGTCAGGTCTCCTTGCCTGTGGCCTTGCGCCTGATCCCGTGCTTCTCGTGCACCGACTGCCTGCTCACCTGCAAGGTCGTCGCGATGCTCTGCCAGGTCCAGCCCTGGTCCCGAGCGCTGTCGACGTGCAGGCGTTCCAACTCGTCCAGCAGCCGGCGCAGCGCGACGACCGCGCCGAGCCCGACCGCCGGATCCTTGCTGGTGACCTGGCCAACCAGATCGGCTGCCACGGATTCTTCCGAAGCTCCCATGCCTGTCAGGTTATCCTGACAGGCATGGGAGCTGTCAAGGAATCCTGACAGCACCGCGGGGCTCTTCGTGAGATGCAAGTGGGGGCGCCACGCGCCTCGCTCTCGCGCTCCAGGTGGACCACTTCATGACCGCGCTCGACGGCCTGCCAGGCGTGCATCGTGCCGAGAACGCCTGCCCCAACGACTACGACTCGCATGCGGACCAGGCTGGTCGGCGCAGGTGCCGCGATGGTGTCGAAACGGCAACCATCGGGCCAACAATCGCCAAGTTGTACAGACAACAGGCCATTTGATGGGGGCCAACTGGACAACTCTGGCGGCCGCGGGCGACAGCAGGGTGACAGCAGAAAGGGCGATCGATCCGACGCACAACGTCGGATCGATCGCCCTGAAGGCTCAGCCGGTCAGGCCATCGACGACCCGGCGCCGAGCACGGGGGCGAGTGCCCCACCGCGCAACCGGTCCACCAGCGGTGCGGCCCGCCCGGCGGCGAGCGCCAGCGGGATCCCGACCAGCAGACCGACCAGCGCGCCGACCACCACGTCGTGCGGGTAGTGCACGCCGATCCAGACCCGGGAGGCCGCCATCAGCGCCGCGGCGACCATCGCGATCCACCCGATCCGGCGGAAGGCGAACACCAGTGCCGCGGCTGCCGCGAAGGCGATCACCGAGTGGTTGCTGGGGAACGACCAGTCACCGGGAGCCGGGCAGGTCTCCACGGTCACCGTGGTCGGCAGCTGCTGGCAGGGCCGCACCTCGGTGACCAGGCTCTTCAGCACCGAGTTCGCGACGTACGCGACCACCACGATCAGCGGCGAGGCGAGCACCCTGGCCATCACGGTCGAGTCGGCGCCGCGGGCCTGCCACCAGCCCCAGATCATCAGCAGCGCGAAGAGGCCGAGGCCGAAGTCGGACCAGGTCTTGATGAGCTGGTCCAGCCAGTGCGGCGCCTGGTTCGCCCAGCCCGTGATGGTGGTGTACAGGCCGCCGTCGATGCTGCTGCCGTCGTACGCGAGGAGTTCGTTGACCATCAGGCGCCACCGCCGCGACGCGCGTCATCGGAGTCGGAGCCGACACCGCTGCGGGTGCGCGGATCGTCCTCGGTGCCGGAACCGGAGGCGCCGGCGGCACGGGCGGCCTTGCGGGCGCGGAACAATTCGAGAGCAATCGGAATCACGGAGACAACTACTACCAGACCGATGATCGGTAGCAGATATTTGTCAATATTGGGCACCGAGGAGCCGAGCGCGTACCCGGCCAGCACCACGCCGATCGACCAGATCGTGCCGCCGACCACCTGCCAGAGGGTGAAGGTCCGCACCGGCACCGCCAGCGCGCCGGCCAGCGGGTTGAGCACGGTGCGCACCACCGGGATGAACCGGGCGAGCACGATCGCCTTGCCGTGGCCGTACTTCGTCAGCAGTTCCTCGGCCCGATCGGCGCCCTGCAGCAGGCTCTTGCGCTTCGTCCGGCGCAGCAGCGCGCTCCCGCCGCGCTGACCGATCAGATAACCGACCTGGGCGCCGGCCAACGCGCCGACCAGCGCCGCCAGCAGCACCTGCCAGAGCACCAGGTGCGGGCCACTGTGCGTACCGGAGACGCAGAGCAGGCCCGCGGTGAAGAGCAGCGAGTCGCCGGGCAGGAAGAAGCCGACCAGCAAGCCGGTCTCGGCGAAGAGCACCACGGCGATCCCGAGCGCGCCGAACGCGGCGAGCAGCGAGGAGGCGTCGAGCACGTTCACCGCGAGCGCGTGCTGCGCCAGGGCTGCGGGCTGCGCCAGCAAGCCGGCCAGGGAGGAGGCAGATGTCAAGGTTGGCGGACCTCTCATACTTATGGCGGCGGCCCCTGCGGAACACGCCCCAACCGTCTACAGTGACGTAGACGGTCTACATGACTGTAGACGATGACTGGAGGACCACGCGACATGCCGGAGCTGCCCGCCGCGCGCCGCCCCTCGGGGGAGCTCGAAGCCCAGGTACTGGCCACCCTCTGGGCCGCCGACCGGCCGCTCACCCCGCAGGACGTCCAGCTGGCGCTGGGCGGCGAGCTGGCCCGCACCACGATCGCGACGATCCTGGCCCGGCTGCACGACAAGGGCACGGTCGGCCGCACCCGGGCCGGCCGGGCGTACGCGTACACGCCGACCGTCCAGGATCCGGCCGGTCTGGCCGCCCGCCGGATGCGCACCGAGCTGGACCGCGAGCAGGACCGTTCCACCGTGCTGGCCCGGTTCGTCTCGGACCTCTCGGACGACGACGAGCGCCTGCTGCGCGAGCTGCTCGGCGACGGCAGTGGCGCCGGTGACGGCATGCCGGGGGCCGCTACGTGATCCTCTCCGTCTGGGCCCCGTTCCTGATCCCGCTGGTCGCCGCCCCCGCCGCCCGGCGGCTGGCCGACGCGCTGCCGCCACGGGCGGCCGCCTGGACGCTCGGCGTGAGCTGCGTGCTGCTGGCCGGCGCCAGCACCGCCTCGCTCGGCGTGCTGGTGCTGGCCGGCCTGCTGCGGATCCCGGCGATCGCCGCGCTCGCCCACCTCTCGCTGCCCTGGCTGAGCCACGGCGCCGCGCCGACCATCGTGGTGTTCGCCACGCTGGCGGCGATCGCCCTGCTCGCGGTCGGCGGACTGACCCTGCGCACGGCGTACCGGCAGTACGACGACCTGCGCCGGGCCCGCGCCGCCCTGGGTGACCCCGCCACCGCCGAGGGCGATGCCGACGCCGCGCAGCGCCCGCTGCTGCCCCGGCTGCGCGAGCTCGCCCGGATCCGCCGCCTGCGGGACCTGCACGCCTGGCTCGCCCCGGACGGCCACCCGCTCGCGGTGCTGGACGACGACCGTGCCGACGCGTTCGCGCTGCCCGGCCGGCCGGGCCGGATCGTGGTCACCAGCGGCATGCTGCGCGCGCTGCCGGCGCCCGAACGGGCCGCACTGCTCGCGCACGAGCGGGCGCATCTGACCGCCCGGCACCATCTCTTCCTGGCCGCCGGCGAGTACGCGGCCGTGCTGCACCCGGCGCTGCGCCTGCTGCGCGCGCCGCTCGGCTTCCACCTGGAGCGGTGGGCCGACGAGGTCGCCGCGCACTCGGTCGGCGACCGCGCGGTGACCGCCCGCGCGGTCGGGCGCGCCGCGCTCGCCGCCGCCCGCACCCCGGGCCGGAGCCGCCGCCCCTCGCTCGCCCCCGCCGCCGTGGCCGGACCGGTCCCGCGCCGGGTCGCCGCGCTGCTCGCCGCCGACCTCGCCGGGCCCGGGCCCACGACCGCGGCGGGCCCTGCGGGCGCCCCCGGCGACGGCAGCGCCGCCACCGCTCGCCACGCCGGCACCACGGGAAGCATCCGCACCAGCAGCACCAGCCGCCGCCCGCAGCACGCTCCCGGCCGACGCCGCCGGACGATCGCCGCGTTCGCGCTGGCGGCCTGCCTCGCGGTCAGCACCGCCGCTACCGTGGATGCCACCACCGACCTGCACCACGCGGTCGAGCGGGCGCAGGCCGACGCCGGCCACCAGCACTGACCGATCAGCACCGGCCAAGTCAGACTGGCCACAGCACCACTGCCGATCAGCACTGACCGCTCCGGACGAACCTCGGGGGACCCGTGACCGTCACCGTGCTCGGCGAGAACGTCGCCGACGCCTTCACCGCGGCCGGACCGCCCGGGGAACTCGCGCTGCGCGTGCACCCGGGCGGTGGCCCGGCCAACACCGCGACCGCGCTGGCCCGGCTCGGCACCCCGACCCGGTTCCTGGGCAGGTTCGCCACCGACCCGTTCGGCCGGCTCTTCCGCGAGCGGCTGGCCGCCTCCGGCGTGGACCTGGCCGACTGCGTGGCCGCCGCCGAGCCGAGCACGCTGGCGATCGCCGAGCTGGCCCCCGACGGACAGGCCGCCTACTCGTTCCACGCCGAAGGAACCGCCGATTTCCAATGGCAGCCCGCCGAGCTCGCCGGCCTCGACCTCACCGGCACCCAGGCCGTGCACACCGGCTCGCTCGCCCTGGTGCGCGCCCCCGGCGGAACGGCGGTGGAGGAGTTCCTCGCCCGCGCCGGAGCGCACGCCACCGTCTCGATCGACCCGAACCTGCGGCCGCTGCTGGTCGCGCCCGAGCGTTATCGCGAGCGGTTCGCGCGCTGGTGCGCCCTCGCGGACATCCTGCGCCTCTCCGCCGACGACCTCGCGCTGCTCAAGCCGGGCGAATCCGCCGAGGCCGCGTGCGACGAGTGGCACGAACTCGGCGTCCCACTGGTCGTGCTGACCCTCGGCGAGCACGGCGCGCTCGCCTCGCTGAACGGCGAGCGGGTCACCGTCGAAGCCGTTCGTACTCGTGTCATCGACACGGTCGGCGCCGGCGACGCGTTCACCGCCGGACTGCTCCACCGGTTCGCCGGCGCGGCCGCGCTCGGCGGCCGGCTGACCGGGCTGACCCTCGACCAGGTCGCCGAGGCCTGCCGGTTCGCAGCTCGGGTGGCAGCGCTGACCTGCGCCGTTCCCGGTGCGAACCCGCCCTGGGCAGCGCAGTTGACGCAGCCGCTGCCGACCGGCTGAGGCCGTCCCGAGCACCACCGGGACGCCACCGGGACGCCACCCGAGCGCCGCCGGCCCGCCCGCGAGAGCCATGGACGAGCCGGCGACAAGCCCCCGACGCGCCCTCAGCAAGCCCCCGACGCGCCCCCGCCCAGCCGCCGCGGACTCACCGAAGAGTCGTCCGGGAGTCACCGAAGAAAAGTCAGTTCCTGTCAGGAAGGCGTCAACCCCCGCTGCTCGTGCGAGGATCGCTCGACCGAGCGGCCCGCCACACCCGTACGCTGTGGACGACAGGGCCGCCATGCCCTGCCCCGGCCGACCGGGACCAAAGACGCGGCGAGGGGAGCCACCATGCGGGAGACCGCACACCTGGGCCGGACCGAGGCGGTCGCCGTCCAGGGCCCGGCCGAGCTGGCCAGAACCCACGAGCAGGTCCTCACCGGACAGGTCCCGCGCCAGGCGCCGCGACCCGAGATCGGCGACTCCTGGGAGCGGCTGCGCCGGATCGGCCTGGACCCCGAACGCGGCCGCGACCCCGAGCACATGAGCACCGCCGAGGTCGAACACCGCCGCCGCGCCAGCGGCCTGGACGCGGTGATGCCCACGCTGCGCAGCACGCTGCTCGACCCGGTCGCCGACCTGCCGCTGATCCTCGCGGTCGCCGACTCGCAGGGCGCGCTGCTCTGGCACGAGGGGCCGCGCCAGCTGCGCCGCAGCGGCGACATGATCGGCTTCATGACCGGCGGCTTCTGGGGCGAGGAGGCGGTCGGCACCAACGGCATCGGCACGGTCGCCCGCACCGGGCGCCCGCTGCGGGTGCAGGCCGCCGAGCACTACGTGCGCAATCAGCACGCCTGGACCTGCGTCGGCGCCCCGGTCCGCGACCCGCGCACCGGCCGGGTGGCCGGCGTGGTGGACCTGAGCGGCCCGGCCCGCGGCGTCCACCCGCAGCTGCTCGCGCTCGCGGTCACCGCCGCGCGGCTGGCCGAAACCGAACTGCGGGCCGCCCAGCTGGAGTCGCTGCACCGGCTGCGCACGGTGGCCGCACCGCTGCTCGCCCAGTCGCTGGGCCCCGCGCTGGTGGTCGACCGGGACGGCTGGACGGCCGCCACCGCCGGTCTGCCGCCGGTCAGCCGGCTGCGACTGCCCGCCGACGGCTGGGGCTCGACCTCGGTGCACTGGCTGCCCTCGCTCGGCGAGTGCGTGGTCGAGCCGATCGCGGACGGCTGGCTGGTCCGCCCGCTCTCCGGCTCGCCGCAGGCCGTCTCCGAGCAGTCCGCCGGGGCCCGGCTGGTGCTCGACCTGAGCCGTGGCGACCACCCCGAGCTCTCGGTGCGCGGCGGGGCCGGCAGCTGGTCGCACGCGCTGAGCCCGCGGCACGCCGAGCTGCTCCTGCTGCTGGCGACCCATCAGGCCGGCCGGACGGCGGCCGAGCTGGCCGAGGGCCTGTTCGGCGACCCGACCCGGACCGTCACCGTGCGGGCCGAGCTGTCCCGGCTGCGCCGCTACCTGGGCGGGCTGCTGGAGCACCGGCCCTACCGGTTCGCGGAGAGCGTGCAGGTCGAGGTGGTCCGCCCGGCCGATCCGTACCAGCTGCTGGCCGCCTCCTCCGCGCCCGGGATCCGGCGGCTGCGCGCGCTGCTGGACAGCGACTCGGTGCTGCTGCCGGGCTGCAGGGTCGCGGGCCCGCCGCCCGCCCCGCCGCAGGCCGTCCCGTCCAGACCACAGCCCGCGCCCGAACCGCCCGCCCGCCGCTCCGGACGGCGCCGGGCCCGGTCGGCCGATGCCTCACCGGACGCCCAGCCGTCCGCCGCCCTGCCCACGGGTGCCCAGCACGCGGACACCAAGCCGCCACAGACAGCGGCGCAGCAGTCCGCTCAGTAGTCCGCTCAGTAGTCGCCGAACAGGAACTCCGAAAGCTGCTCGTCGGTCGGCGCGCAGTCCGGTTCGGTGCCCTCGGGCACCTCGGTGTAGGTGCGATCCAGCCACTCCTGGACGCGGGACGCCGAGGCCTCCAGCAGCGCGCTGCCGTACGGCGACTCCAGCGCCAGGTGCAGCGTCGCGCCGTGGCAGGGGCAGTGCGCGGGCCAGAGCCGGACGTCCCCGTGGCCAGTGAGGCCGCGCAGGCCGTCCCGGAGCAGCTCACGGGAGAAGACCCAGTCGACCTCGTCGGGCCGGCCCAGGTGGAAGGTGACCAGTACCTCGTACGGTCGGTCGGGCTCGTAGCGGAACCGGGTCGGGACGGTGCCGACCTTGTCCCGGCCGAGGGCGATGCGCAGGGTCAGCACGTCCTCCACCGGGACCGCATGGCGCAGCGGGAGCTGCGGCCCGGTGCCGGGCATGGTCGGCAGGGCCGGGTGCGGGGCGTGCGGGGCGCCGGTGCGGGCGGCCGCTCCGGTACGGGCAGACAGTGGATCGCGCGGCATGGCTGATTCTCCGGTGCGAGACGGGACCGTGCCAGCCTGCTCCGCCGCTGCCGGGGGCCGCAAAGGTTGCAGAGGGTTGCACATGCCGGGCAACCATGCGGCCGGGCCCAGGCCACCGGCCCGATCACCGGCCCGCTCGCCCGTTCGCCGGCCCGCTCGCCCGATCGATCGCCCGATCGGGCACCCTTCGGCTCGACACCGGGTTCGACGTCCGATCGTCCGACGGTACGTCAACTTCGTTTCCCAGGTGACCCGTCCGCGTTATTGATCCGTAGTCTCCTCGTTGTCCTACCGGTTGCCGGGCGTACGATACGGGCGGTCACGCAGCGGCGTCGCGCTGGTACTCTCATGCCCGACTGACCCGACTGATCAGTCGTGGCACAGGGAAGGGGGGCCGGTGGCACATCGGGAGGAGACGCTTCCGCACGGCCGGCACAGCCGGCCCAAGCCGCTCGGCGGCCATCTGCGGCTACCCGCGATCAAGGTCTCCGGCGCCGCCATGGCGATGTCCACCGTGGTCGGCATCAGCATCGCCACCACCTGGCTGGTCAGCGCGCAGCAACGGGTCGGCAGCGGCGTGCGGATGTCCACCGTCGGTGCCACGCCGCCCGAGCCGACCGACCCCACGCCGACGCCGGACACCGCACCGCTCTCGGACCGCGCCGCAGCCGCGCCGAGCGGGGCCAGCGGGGCGAGCGCCGTGCCGCAGCACTCCGCCCCGGCCACCCCGCCGGCGTCCGCGCCCGGCGCCGTCGCGGACGCCACCGAGCCCGCGGCCGGACCGTCCGGGTCGGCGGGCGCCGCAGGTGCCGCAGGTGCCGCAGGTGCGCTCCCCGGGAGCGTGCGGGTCTTCGGCCCGGTCGCTCCCACGGCCACGCCGGGCACCCCGGGCACGCCGTCCGACGCGCCGTCCGGGACCGCCGCGCAGCCCGTCCCGTCCCCGTCTCCGTCGGCGACTGACGTCGCCCCGGCGCCCGGCGCGTCCGCCACGCCCCCCGCGCAACCCACCCAGCCCGGTAGCAGGCCGACATCGCCCCGGGTCCCGACCACCGGCACGGCGGCGGCCGGCACGGCGGCGAACGGCACGGCCGGCGCGACGAGCACCGGGGTGAGCAGCCGACCCGGCACGCCCAGGCCCACCGCCTCGCCGCACACGGCCTCACCGACCCCGCCCCCGAACCAGACCCCGACCCCGACGGCCGGCAGCGCTTCGGCGGCCGGGCGCGAGCCCGAACTGCTCAGCGGCCAGGGCACGCTGACCGGCCAGGCCGGGATCGGCCGCCGGCACACCGTGACCCTCACCGTCACCGAACCGCTGGCCGCCGTCGAGGTCGAGCTGCGGTTCGCCCGCACCGACCGCCCGGTCGGCGCGATGGCCTGGAGCACGCTGCCCGGCGCCCGGGTCACGCTCCAGCAGGACGACGCGGCGGTGGTGTACCGGTTCGCCCCGCAGCCCGGCGAGGACGTCCCGGTCGGCACGTACACGTTCACCGTGCAGGACACCCGGCCCGGCGCGACCGGCCGGCCGGCGGCCGACTCCGACGCCGAATCCGGCTGGACCGCCTCCGGCTTCGCGCTGCGCCACCCGCACGCGGTCGCGGCCCGCGGCTCGTTCGGCGCCCCCGCGCCGGTCAAGCCCTCGGCCCCGGTCAAGTCCTCGGCCCCGGCCAGGTCCTCGGCCCCGGCCAGGTCCGCCGGCGCAGCCACCCCCGCCGCCACGTCTGCGCCCGCACCCGCACCGTCGCCGTCGCCCGCCCCCGTCCTGCCGTCCCCCGCGGCCCACCAGATCACCGGCGAGCCGACCCCGCAGCTAAACTGACGCGTCATCGGATCGCTCCTTGGTTACGCTGGCCCGTACGCCGTACGCCCGCACCCACGTACCGAGGAGGACCTGGTGACCACGGCCCTGCCCCAGGGCGGCAACGCCCCGCTCCCCGCCACCCGGGTGAGCGTGGAGGTGACAGCCCGTCAACGCCTGGACGTGTCCGGCCTGCTGCTCACCCCGGCCGGCAAGGTCCGCACCGACGCCGACCTGGTCTTCTTCAACGCACCGAACGGCCCGGGCGTCACGCACCGCCCGGCCGGCGGCAGCCGACCGGACGCGATCACAGTGGACACCTGGGCGGTGCCGAACGACGTCGCCAAGGTGCTGGTGGTGGCCAGCCTGGACGACGAGACGGCCACCTTCGCCGGTACCGAGCCGACCGCGACCGTGCGCGACGCCGACACCGGCCGGGTGCTGGCCAGCTTCACCCCGCCGCGGCTCTCCCAGGAGACCGCGCTGATCGTGGTCGAGATCTACCGGCGCGGCGCCGAGTGGAAGGTCCGCGCGGTCGGCCAGGGCTACGCGAACGGCCTGGCCGGGATCGCCGGCGACTTCGGCGTCTCGGTGGACGACCCGGGCCGGACCGCGGCCGCCGCTCCCCCGATGCCCGGCTACGCCCCGATGCCCGACTACGCCCCGACCACGCCGGCGTCCTCGTCCGCAGCGCCCACCCCGCCCGGCCCGGCCACCCCGGCCACCCAAGCCGCCCCGCCGGTGCCACCCCGACCGGTCGCCCCGCCGGCCGGCGCGACCCCGCCCGGCGGCCTGGTCACCCTCGACAAGGGCCGGGTCAGCCTGGTCAAGGGCGGCTCGGTCTCGCTGATCAAGAACGGCCGCCCCGCGCTCAGCTCGGTCCGGATGGCGCTCGGCTGGGAACCGGCCGCCCGGCGCACCCGCAGCATCGACCTGGACGCCTCCTGTATCGCCTTCGACGCCCGGCGCGAACGCCTGGAGACCGCCTGGTTCATGAAGCTGAACGTCTTCAACGGCGCGATCCAGCACACCGGTGACAACCTCACCGGCCAGGGCAGCGGCGACGACGAGGCGATCGACGTCCACCTGGACGGCCTGCCGGCCGAGGTCTGCGGCCTGGTCTTCGTGGTGAACTCCTTCTCCGGCCAGCGCTTCACCGAGGTGAAGGACGCCTACTGCCGGCTGCTGGACGCGACCACCGGCGAGGAGCTGGTCCGGTTCGACCTGACCCATGCCGAGCCGCACACCGGCGTCGTGATGTGCAAGCTGGTCCGCCACTACAGCGGCGAGTGGGTGATGACGGCACTCGGCGAGTACGTGGACGCGAAGACGGCCCGCGGCATGATCAAGCCGTCCGCGGCACTGCTCTGAGCTGGCCCGTTCCCGGTTCGGGCGCTCGGCCAACTAGACTCCGCCACGACATGAGCCAGGAAATCGCGATCAGCACCCACCAGGTCCTCGACGAGGCCGGCCGCCGCCGGACCTTCGCCGTCATCAGCCACCCCGACGCCGGTAAGTCCACGCTCACCGAGGCGCTGGCCCTGCATGCCCGGGCGATCAACTCGGCCGGCGCGGTGCACGGCAAGGGCGGTCGCCGTGGCGTCACCAGCGACTGGATGGAGCTGGAGCGCGAGCGCGGCATCTCGGTGACCTCGGCGGCGCTCCAGTTCGGCTACCGCGACCACGTGATGAACCTGGTCGACACCCCCGGTCACGCCGACTTCTCCGAGGACACCTACCGGGTGCTCTCCGCCGTGGACTGCGCGATCATGCTGGTCGACTCCGCCAAGGGCCTGGAGGAGCAGACCCGCAAGCTGTTCGCGGTCTGCCGGCACCGCGGCGTCCCGGTGATCACCTTCATCAACAAGTGGGACCGCCGCGGCCGCGAGGCACTCGCACTGCTGGACGACATCGAGAACCACCTCGGCATCACGCCCGTCCCCGCCGTCTGGCCGGTCGGCGTGGCGGGCAACCTGCGCGGTCTGGTGCAGGCCTCGGACCCCGAGACGATGCTGCGCTACACGAAGGTGCCGGCCGGTACGCACATCGCGCTGGAGGAGCGGCTGAGCTCCGCCGAGGCCGCCGAGCAGGAGGGCGAGCTCTGGGAGAACGCCCAGCTGGAGCTGGAGCTGGTGCTCTCCTCCGGCCCCGGCTACGACCAGGAAGCGTTCGAGGCGGGCAAGATCAGCCCGGTCTTCTTCGGCGCCGCGCTGACCAACATCGGCGTCAAGCTGCTGCTGGACGCGGTGGTGGACCTGGCCCCGGCGCCGGCCGAGCGCCCGCTGGCCAAGGGCGGCAGCCGCGAGGTCGGCGAGAGCTTCTCCGGCCTGGTCTTCAAGATCCAGGCGAACATGGACCCGGCGCACCGCGACCGGATCGCCTTCGTCCGGGTCTGCTCGGGCGTCTTCGAGCGCGGCATGAACGTCACCCGGGCGGCGACCGGACGGTCCTTCGCGACCAAGTACGCGTCCACCGTCTTCGGTGCCGAGCGCACCGTCGTGGACACCGCCTACCCCGGCGACGTGGTCGGCCTGATCAACGCGAGCGCGCTGCGGGTCGGCGACACGCTCTTCACGGGCAAGAAGTGCGAGTTCCCGCCGCTGCCCGCGTTCGCCCCGGAGTACTTCGCGGTCGCCCGCCCGAAGGACATCAGCCGCTCCAAGCAGTTCCGCCGCGGTGTGGAGCAGCTGGACGAGGAGGGCGTGGTCCAGGTGCTGGTCTCGGACCGGCGCGGTGACCAGGCCCCGGTGATGGCGGCGGTCGGCCCGATGCAGTTCGACGTCGTGCTGCACCGGATGGAGCACGAGTTCTCCTCGCCGATCACGCTGGACCGGCTCTCGTACCAGCTGGCCCGGGTGACCGACACGGACGGCGCCGCCGAGCTCGCCAAGGCCCGCCTGACCGACTCCGAGGTGCTCACCCGCCGCTCGGACGGCAAGCTGCTGGCGCTCTTCGCGGACAAGTGGCACCTGAGCGCGTTCCAGCGCGCGAAGCCGGACATCCTGCTCGAACCGCTGATCGCGACCGCAGACTGATCCGACGGTCTGACGGTCTGACCGACCGCACGGCTGAGCCGGCTGCCCACCAGGGCGGCCGGCTCAGCCGTTCTCACAGCTGCCCGACCACCGTCCCGGGCCCGGCCTCGCCCGCCGCCGCAGCCGGCCCGCCCGTCGGCTCTCCCATCGCTTCTCCCACCGCTTCTCCCACCGCTTCTACCATCGGCTCGGCCGGTGCGGACGCCAGCACGCCCACCGGGCCGGATCCCGCCACTATCAGCGACTCGGACTCCGAGCCGGCCAGCCCGTCCGCCAGCGGGGAGCGGGACAACCCGACGCAGCCGGCCGCGACCAGCGCGAGCGCCGCCAGCTCCGGCACCAGCCACCAGCCGGTGCGCAGGCTCTCGGCGAAGAGTGTGACGCCGTAGCAGGTGCTGATCAGCGCGTCCCCGATGGTGAGCATCGGCTGCGAGGCCACCAGCGAGCCCGCCTGCAAGGCGTTCTGCAGCACGAAGAGCGAGCCGGCCCCGACCGCCGCCGTCGCGTAGAGCTGCCAGCAGGTGAAGAGCGCCACGGCGCCGTGGTCGAGCCGGGCCATCGCGTCCTTCATCAGCGCCGCCGTCAGCGCGTAGCCGCACGCGGTCGCCAGCCCGAGTGCGGCGGCCCGGGCGTTACCCCGCAGCCGCACGCCCAGCACGAGCAGCAGCGCCAGGAAGAGGCCGCTCGCGACCAGCGCCGGCAGCCAGGTGCCCGGCGTGACGGCGCCGCGGCCGCCACGCGGCTCGGCCGCCGTCAGGAACAGCGCCAGGCCGGCCACCACCGCGGCCACCGAGCCCCAGACCTCGCGCGGCAGCGAGCGGTGGATGAGCAGGCCGCCGAGCAGCAGCGTGAACGGCAGCTCGATGACGAAGATCGGCTGCACGATCGCGATCGCGCCGGTGGCCAGCGCGACCGCCTGGCAGACTCCGGCGACCACGGTCATGCCGATTCCGGCCAGCCAGATGCCACGCCGGAGCAGGTCGCGCAACAGGCTCAGCTTCAGCGCGTCCTGCTCCGGTGCCTGCGCGGCGGCACGGCGCTGCAGCACGGACGCGGTGCCGTTGCTGACGGCGGTCAGGACTGCGAACAGGACGGAGATCATTCATCCATCATCGACCGCCCCGGGCCCAGGTGCCGCCGAATTTCGCTTCCCCGCCAGTACCCGGTCAGGTCGGACGACTCCGAACTGCCTCGAACGGCATGTCCTGGGCGGGGAGTTGCTGCTGTGAGCCGTGGGCTTCGGCCGCGCGCCCCCCAAGGCCCGCCCGGCACCTGGGGGTGGGTGGCCGGCTGGGCACACCCGGTCAACCCCTC
>NZ_JBWXUE010000016.1:0-176510 GCF_057158765.1 Kitasatospora sp. NEAU-69 | reverse complement strand
GGTAGGCTGTGTCCTTCGCCCCCCCCCCCCCCACCCCCCCCCTTGCGTTTGTCCCCCCGCGGCCGGCTGCGCACGTCCGGTCAGCTCCGCGACTCCGCCGCGTACACCCAGACCCGCACCACCTCGGTCGCGCGCGCGAGCTGCCACTCCCGCTCGCTCGCGCCCGCCGCCGCCCCTCCGACAGCCTGCACCGCGTAGGCGGCCGCGTGCCGCGCATGCCCGGCCAGGTGTGCGACGCTGGCCGCCTGTCCGGCCGCCCGCGCCACGGCCCGGGCGGCCGGGTCCTCGGCCGACCGGGCCGCCGTGTGCGCGTCGTAGGCCGTCAGCCGGGCCGCCTCGACCCCGGTCTCGCCACGCCCGAACGCACCCGCGGCCTCGACGGCCCTGCGCGGCCGGTCGTCCCCCGGGCAGAGCCGCTCGTACAGGGGCAGCACGCGCTCGACGCACTCCCCGGCCCACGCCGCCAACTGCCGCCGCTCGTCCTCGCTCCCCGCGTTCGGGGATCCCTCCGGGGTGCTCATGAAGCCGAGTGTTGCACGGGCCGCGCACCGTCCGGCCGTTGCCTGAGCGGAAATTGATCCGGCGTTACAACGCGGACGCACGACGAAGGCCCGGACGTCGAGTCCGGGCCTTCGTCCTACCGATGGATCAGGCCGCCGCCGATGAACCGGGCGGCCGATGGATCAGGCTGCCGACCGATCAGGCGGCGGGCACCAGCGCCGCGGTCTGCCGCCAGATCAGGCCGTCGCGCAGCACCCAGGTGCCGACCAGGTTGAACCGGTTGCCGTCGACTTCGACCTTCGAGTGGTAGAGAACTATGTTGTCCGCCGCCTCCAGCGAGACCACCTCGGTGATCTCCGGTTTCATTGCGAGGTAGTCAGCGAGCACGGCACGGATCTCCGCTTCGCCGTTCGCGACCGCGTCGGGCAACCGGAACATCTTGGCCTCGGGGTGGTAGTGCTCGAGCATCCCGTCGAGGTTGCCGGCGCGCATCTCGTCGAGATCCTTCTGGAACAGCGCGGGGAACTTGGTGTCGGCCATGACTCCTCCATGATTGTCTTCTCGTGCCGGGCTGATATCTGGCGCCGATCTCTTCCTTATGCTCCACTGATAACCGCAGAACGCGCGATAAGCGGAACCTGGCCCACCTCTGGGAATCCGGGCTCCATCGCCTATTTCTCGGCATGGCAAATCGCACGGCATGGGCCTGTGAGCAGCGGAGTTCCAACCACTTGAGCATGCAGGACCGGTTCAGGTTCCCGCTGACTCAGTATTGACTTACCGAGCACACCCGGTCAACCAGCGTCACAATTCTGTGTCAGGTCGGGTGCCGACCAGGCAAGTAAGCGGGAGATTCGACCGATGAGTATCTAACGGCGGGTCGGATTCCGATTTCGACGGCCCCCGGTGATCGACTGCGGCGTTCCGCCAGGTGTTCGACTGCGGACTTCTCCGTGACCCCAGCAGGATTATCCAACTAAAGCGGAGGCGGCGGAATTTAACACATTCACATGTAAAACTGCTGCCATGAACACAGCACCCCCGACAGGCTTCCTCGGACTCGGCACCATGGGCGAGCCGATGGCTCTCAACCTGCTCCGGGCCGGCTTCCCGCTGCTGGTCTGGAACCGCACCCCGGGCAAGGCCCAGGCACTCGCCGGCGCCGGCGCCGAGATCACCCTCGACCCCGCCACCGTGTTCGCCCGCTCCGACGTGATCTTCCTGATGCTCTCCAGCAGCGAGGGCATCGACGCCGTGCTGGACCGCGCCGGCCCGACCTTCGCCGATCGCGTAGCCGACCGCACGATCATCAACATGGGCACGCTCGGCCCGGGTTACTCCACCGCCCTGGCGACGGAGATCGCCGCCGCCGGCGGCCGCTACGTCGAGGCGCCGGTCTCCGGCTCCCGCGCGCCGGCCGAGTCCGGCGACCTGATCGCGATGCTGGGCGGCGAGCCGGACGTCGTCGAGGCGATCCGCCCGCTGCTCGCCCCGCTCTGCCGCGAGACCACGTACTGCGGGCCGGTGCCGAGCGGACTGGCCATGAAGCTGGCCATCAACTCCTACCTGTTCACGCTGGTGGCCGGCCTCGCCGAGGCCGTCCAGTTCGCCCACCGGCACAGCCTCGACCTCGACACGTTCGTCAACGTGCTCCGCGCCGGCCCGCTGGCGAGCCCCGCGCTGCTCGCGAAGGCGCCGAAGCTGGTCACCGAGGACTTCAGCGTCGAGGCGTCGATCGCCAACGCGCTGGAGAACACCAACCTGATCGCCGAGGCGGCGGCCGCCGCCGGTGCGGCGGCCCCGCTGCTCGACGTCTGCCGGACGCTCTACGCGGAGACCTCCCGACTCGGCCTGGCCGAGGCCGACATGAGCGCCGTCCTGAAGGCCCTCCAGGCCCGCGCGGCCGCCCCCGGTCCGGGCCCGCTGGCGGCGCTGGCCGCCACCCTCTGACCCCGAACACGACTGCGGCGGAACCGAATCGGTTCCGCCGCAGTTCAGGCCGGTTCAGCCGCAGGTCACGTGCCTGATCGTCAGCCGCGCGTGGCCATCGCGCGCAGGAAGAAGGTCAGGTTGGCCGGGCGCTCGGCGAGCCGGCGCATGAAGTAGCCGTACCACTCCTGCCCGTACGGCAGGTACACCCGCATGGTGTTGCCGGCCTCGGCGAGGCGCAGCTGCTCCTCGGGGCGGATGCCGAAGAGCATCTGGTACTCGAAGCTGTCGCGGGCGCGGCCGTTCCACTCGGCCAGCTGGCCGGCGATCTTGATCATGTTCGGGTCGTGCGAGGCGACCATCGGGTAACCCTCGCCCGCCATCAGGACCTTGAGCGCCCGGACGTACGCCAGGTCGACCTCGCGCTTGCCCTGGAAGGCGACCGACTCGGGCTCCTTGTAGGCGCCCTTGCAGATCCGCACCCGGGAGCCGGGGCCGGAGAAGTCCTTGCAGTCCGCCTCGGTGCGCTTCAGGTAGGCCTGGAGCACGACGCCGAGCCACGGGAAGTCGGCGCGCAGCTCGCGGGCGATCGACAGCGTGCTGTCCGTGGTGGTGTGGTCCTCCATGTCCAGGGTGACCGTGGTGCCCGCGTCGGCGGCCGCCTCGCAGATCCGCCGGGCGTTCTCCAGCGCGATCTTCTCGCCGTCCACCGGGAGGAACTGACCGACCGCCGAGAGCTTGACCGAGACCTCGGAGTTCGCGGCGAGGCCGGTCTCCTTGAGCGCGGCGAGCAGGTGCTCGTACGCCTCGGCGGTGCCGGCCGCCTGGGCGGAGTCCTTGGTGTCCTCGCCGAGGTGGTCCAGGGTGACCCGGCGGCCGGTGGCGACCAGGTCGTCGCAGGCGGTCACGGCGTCGTCGAGCAGCTCGCCGGCGACGAAGCGCTCGACTATCGCATGGGTCGGCGGGAACTTCTCCACAACGGTGCGCACCTGCGGGGAGCGGGAGGCGGCGAGGAGGGCGGAACGGAGCATCGGTACTCCTGGGTCACAGGTGCGGGGGCAGGAAAGAAAAGGGGCGGGGGCGGCGGTGAGGGTGGGCCGCCGCCCCCTGGGGCCGGTCCGGTCGATCGACCGGACCGGCCCCGGAAGCACTGGGCTTGGTCAGCCCATGTGCGGGTAGCGGTAGTCGGTCGGCGGAACGAAGGTCTCCTTGACCGAACGGGTCGAGCTCCAGCGCGCCAGGTTCTGCTTCGCGCCGGCCTTGTCGTTGGTGCCGGAGGCCCGGCCACCGCCGAACGGCTGCTGGCCGACGACCGCGCCGGTCGGCTTGTCGTTGATGTAGAAGTTGCCGGCCGCGAAGCGCAGCTTGTGCATCGCGTCCTGGGCGGCCGCACGGTCCTGGGCGATGATCGCGCCGGTCAGGCCGTAGGAGGAGACCGACTCCATCTGCGCGAGCATCTCGTCGTACTTCTCGTCCTCGTAGACGTAGACGGCGAGGATCGGGCCGAAGTACTCGTCGCGGAAGTACTCGGACGCCGGGTCCGAGCAGACCAGCACGGTCGGGCGGACGAAGTAGCCGACCGAGTCGTCGTACGTGCCGCCGGCCAGCACCTCGACCGACGGGTCGGCCTGGGCGCGGTCGATCGCGGCCTTGTTCTTGGCGAACGAACGGTCGTCGATCACGGCGCTCATGAAGTTCGCCAGGTCGGTGACGTCGCCCATGGTCAGGCCCTCGACCTCGGCCTGGAACTCGTCCTTGAGGCCGGCCCAGATCGACGCCGGGACGTAGGCGCGGGAGAGCGCCGAGCACTTCTGGCCCTGGAACTCGAAGGCGCCGCGGGTCATCGCGGTCTTCAGCACGGCCCGGTCGGCGGACGGGTGGGCGACCAGGAAGTCCTTGCCGCCGGTCTCGCCGACGATCCGCGGGTAGCTGCGGTAGCCGGCGATGTTGTTGCCGACCTCGCGCCACAGGTGCTGGAACGTCGGGGTGGAGCCGGTGAAGTGGATGCCGGCCAGCGCGGGGTGCTTCAGCGCGACCTCGGAGACGGCCAGGCCGTCTCCGGTCACCATGTTGATGACGCCCTTGGGCAGGCCGGCCTCCTCCAGCAGCTCCATCAGCAGGTGCGCGGAGAACTGCTGGGTGGGGGACGGCTTCCAGAGCACCACGTTGCCCATCAGCGCGGGCGCGGTGGGCAGGTTGCCCGCGATGGCGGTGAAGTTGAACGGCGTGATCGCGTAGACGAAGCCCTCCAGCGGGCGGTGGTCGCTGCGGTTCCACACGCCGTCGGAGGAGATCGGCTGCTCGGCGATGATCTGCCGGGCGAAGTGCACGTTGAAGCGCAGGAAGTCGATGAACTCACAGGAGGAGTCGATCTCGGCCTGCTGCGCGGTCTTGGACTGGCCGAGCATGGTGGCGGCGGCCAGCGTCTCGCGCCACGGGCCGGCCAGCAGGTCGGCGGCCTTGAGGAAGATCGCGGCGCGCGAGTCGAAGGAGAGCGCCTGCCAGGCCGGGGCGGCGGCCAGGGCAGCATCGATGGCGTCCTGCGCGTCGGCCTGGGTGGCGTTGCGCAGGGTACCGAGCCGAGCCGCGTGGTTGTGCGGCTGGACGACGTGGATCTCGGCGCCGGCGCCCATCCGGCGCTCGCCGTTGATCGTCATGGTCAGCTGGACGGGCTCCTGGCCCCCCAGCTCCTTCAGCTTGGCCTCCAGGCGGGCCCGTTCCGGGCTGCCGGGGGCGTAGCTGTGGACCGGCTCGTTCACCGGCGCGGGGACCTGGGTCACAGCATCCATGGGCGCGCGCTCTCCTTCGAGTCGTGGGGGGATGGGGCCCACGCGGTTCACACGCCGGCCATGAACGAACGTTAAGCTCCGCGGCCGGTCCACATGGTTGGCCAGGCGGCTAAAGTCATCCGTACGGCATTGTCCGAGTGGATGAACCGGACGGATGAACCGGACGGATGAAGGAGTGCCATGAGTACCCCCGGCCTCCCGAGCCCCGGCCTGCCGGGCCCAGGCGTCCCGACCGCAGGCCTGCCGCTGCGGCAGCTGCTGATGTCGCTCGGCGAGCCGCTGGTCGAGCTCCAGGCCGCGCCGGCCGGCCTGGACGTCCCGGTGCGTGACGTCGCGATCCTCGACCCCGAGGACCCCGCCACCGCGAACCCCGGCGAACTCGTGCTCGCGATCGGTGCCCGCGGCCGGGCCGCGCTGCCCGCGCTGCGCGCCGCCGGCCGGGCTCGGGCGGCCGCCGTCGCCGTCAAGCTGGACGGCCCCGGCCAGGCCGACGCGCTGCGCGAGGCCGCCACCGAGGCGGGCGTCGCGCTGCTCTCGGTCCGCCGGGAGACCCGCTGGGAGCACCTGGACGCGCTGGCCCGCGCCGTGATCGGCGGCCCGGACGCCTCGGAGAACGCCGAGCAGACCGCCGGCGACCTCTTCACGCTCGCCCAGACGACCGCGGTGCTGACCGGTGGGATCGTCTCGATCGAGGACACCTCCAGCCGGGTCCTCGCGTACTCCCGCTCGGCCGACTCGGACGAGGTGGACGACCTGCGCCGGCTCTCCATCCTCGGCTGGCAGGGGCCCGAGCCGTACCTCTCCAAGCTGCGCGAGTGGGGCATCTTCCAGCACCTGCGCAGCTCGGACACCCCGATCGCGGTCGAGCCGCACCCCGAGCTCGGCCTGCGCCGGCGGCTCGCGATCGGGATCCGGGCCGGCGCGCAGCCGCTCGGCACGATCTGGGTGCAGGAGGGCTCGCAGCCGCTCACCCCGCAGGCCGAGCAGGCGCTGGTCGGCGCGGCCCGGGTGGCGGCCGCCCAGCTGGTGCGCCGCCGCCGCGAGCTCTCGGCAGACGTGCGGCTGACCCAGACGCTGCTCACTGGCCTGCTGGAGGGCAGCACCGGACCGCAGTCGCTCGCCACCCACCTGGGCCTGGACCCGCACCGCCCGGCCACCGTGCTCGCGTACTCGGCCGAGGGCTCCGACCTGACCCGGGGCGAGGTGACCGGCCTGATCTCGGTGCACACCGCCGCCCGGCACCGCGGCGGGCTGCTCGCGCCGGTCGACAGCCGGATCTACGTGCTGCTGCCCGAACTGCCGCCCGCGCTGCCGATGGCCACGCTGCGCGGCTGGGCGCAGGAGGTGGTGGACGCCGCCCGCGACCACCTGGGCGTCCAGCTGCGGGCCGCGATCGGCAGCACGGTCGGCGCGCTGGCCGCGGTGCCGGCCTCCAGGGCACAGGCGGACCGGATCCTGGACGCGATGGGGCGCGGCGGCGTGGCGCCCGAGGTCGCGGCGCTGATCGACGTGCAGGCGGAGGTGCTGGTCAGCGAGGTGCTCGCACTGCTCCAGGAGCGCGGCGAGCTGCGCGATCCGCGCCTCGCCGCGCTGGCCGCGTACGACGCGCGGCACGGCACCCGGCTCGCCGAGTCGGTGCTGGCCTGGCTGGACGCGCTCGGCGAGGTGCGGGTCGCGGCGCAGGCACTGCACATCCACCCGAACACCCTGCGGTACCGGGTGCGCCGGGCCGAACAGCTCACCGGCATCGACCTCGCCCAGCCGCAGCAACGACTGCTCGCGATGCTCCAGCTGCGGCTGCCGACCGAACCCGACCGGCTCTGACCAGGCCGGCTCCCACCTAACGACCGCGTTCGCGCCGCCACTGCTCCCAGGCCGCCAGCCAGTTCTGCTCGGCCTGCCGCCGGCGCTCGTCGGCGTCCAGCTTGGCCAGCCCGCGCGGCTCCGGCTCGCCGTCCGCCCCGGCGTTCCCGACGTTCAGCTGCTCCCAGCAGCGCTGCGCGGGCAGGCTCGGCACCTGGCTCGCGAAGACCGTGTAGCGGATCACCTCCTCGACCGCCGCCTGCCCCTCGGCCGTGCCGCACAGCCAGTCGACCCGCTCGGCCAGCCTGCTGAGGTGGTCGATCATCGAGTCCACGGCGTCGCTCGCCTCCCGCCGGTTCTCCGAGGCGAGTTTCATCTGCTGGCGCACCGCGGCCTCCCAGTGCGCGGGCGGCTCCTCACCGCGCAGCCGGCGCGGCAGCCTGGTCCGGCCGCAGGAGAGCCGGTGCGCCTGCACGGCGACCGTGCGCTCGACGCTGAACTCCAGCACCGCCCGGTGCGCGTCCAGGCCGGTGAGCACGAGCTGGCGCCGCTGGTCCTCGGCGAGGCGGCGGAGGCGGGCCATGGTGACCTCGCGCAGCAGGCCGGTGCGGCCGCCGAGGTAGGGCTCCAGGCCGTCGGTGCCGAGCAGCTCGAGCTGCACGCCGTCCGGCGCGACCCCCCGCGCGCAGATCAGCACGACCGTGCCGTGCACCAGCAGCCGGCCGGCCCAGACCGTCTGCGTCTGGTGGCCGAGCGCGCCGCCGCGCTCCTCGTGGATCTGCACCGCGACCGGCTCGCCGCCGACCGCGATCCACTCGCGCAGCGCGCGCACCGGGCCGGGGTTGTCACCCTCGTCCACGCCGATCTGGTCGTAGGCACGGTCCCGCTCGCGCTCGATCAGCTCCTCCAGCTCGGGCAGCGGGCCGTGCCGCTCGGTGCCCGGACGGTAGGTGCGCACGGTGACGTACGGGCCGTCCAGCGAGGTCCAGTCGCCGGAGCGGACCTCGACCCAGAGGATCTCGCCGTTGTTCGTCTCGTAGGCGGTCATCGCGTCGGTGTCCACCACCGAAGGCCGGTGCCGCGGCTGCGCCGGCGCGATGCCACGCGCGCCACGGCCTGCCCGGTCCACGCCGTAGACCGCGAAGTCGAGCTCGGCGAGCGCCGCGCGCACCTGACGGTCGTGCACGTCGTAGAAGTCCTCCGGCTGCGCCGCCCAGCTCCCGCCGCTGATCGTCATGCTCGGGCACCCCCGGGTCTCACCGTTCGGTCGGTCGGCGGCCGACACGGGCTGGGTGGTCGCTCGCGCGGTACCGCGTCCGCCCACGATACGTGGGTCTGACCTGCTGGGCCATCAGCTTCCCTCGTACGGTTGGCAGATCAGCGAACCGGTCCCGCCGCAGCACGGTTCGCCCTATGTTGTCCTCGCCCATGCCCATGGCGCGCAATACCCTGAGCGGCATGACCAACGACAAGGGCACCGCGCTGCCCGCCCGGATCAGCATCGTCACGCTCGGTGTGAGCGACCTGGCCCGCAGCACCGAGTTCTACAGCGCCCTCGGCTGGCCGAAGGCGAGCGCCTCGCAGGCCGAGATCGTCTGGTTCCGCACCGCCGACTCGGTGCTCGGCCTCTTCCCGGCCGAGGAGCTGGCCGCCGACGCGGGCATCCCCGCGGGTGGCGAGCCCCAGTTCCGCGGTATCACGCTCGGGATCAACCTGGAGTCCCCGGCGGCGGTGGACGCGGCGCTGGAGGTGGCCGTGCAGGCCGGTGCCACGGTCGTCAAGCCGCCGGCCGAGACCAGCTGGGGCGGCTACTCCGGCTACTTCGAGGACCCGGACGGGCACCTGTGGGAGCTCGCGCACGCCCCGGGCTTCGAGATCACCGCGGAAGGCCGGCTGGTCCTGCCGTAACGGTGCACCGCCGGTGAGGTGAATCGACAGTGACCCGGATCGGGCCCGGCTGCGTACCAGTGGGCATGGAACTCAACCACTACCACCTGACCAGCACCTGGCGGCTGGCCGCGCCGCCGGGTGCCGTCTACCGCGCGCTGCGCGACGTCGAGCGGTACCCGCAGTGGTGGCCGCAGGTGCGCGACGTCCGACGGCTGGACGAGCACCGCGGCCAGCTGCGGATCCGCTCGGCGCTGCCGATCGGGATGCTGCTGACGGCCCGGGAGCGCCGCCAGGACGAGAGCGCCGGGGTGCTGGAGGCCGAGCTGACCGGCGACCTGGTGGGCTGGTCCCGGTGGACGGTCGGCCCCGACGACTCCGCCGGCGCCGACGGCTCCGGCAGCCGGGCGGTCTTCGAGGAGGAGGTGCGGCCCGGCAAGCCGCTGATGCGCCGGCTCGCGCTGCCCGGCCGGCCGGTCTTCCTGCTCAACCACGCACTGATGATGCGAGCCGGTGAGCGCGGACTGCGGCGCCACCTGCTGCGGGCCTGAGCACCGCAGCAGGTGACGCGTTGCCCGTCCCGTTTACTTCCCGCCGTCGCGGGAGCGCGCCTTGAACGCGGCCTTGCGGGCCTCCTTGGCCACCTGCCGGTCCAGGTGCAGCTCGCCGACGGCCTCCAGCACCTGCGCGGTGTACGGGTGCTCGACCCGCCACAGCTCGCCGAAGAAGCTGGCCGGGTCCGCGGTCACCGGCAGGCCCGAGATCAGCTCGCGCAGCACCTCGGCGTCGCCCTCGCTGTCCAGCAGCTGGGCGGCGAAGGTGTCCACCGTGGTCCACAGCACCATCGAGCGCTCCGGCGCCGGCACGTCGCCGGCGCCCCGGGAGACCAGCCAGACCCGCGCGCCGCCGCCCAGCTCCGGGTCGGCGAGCACCTCGCGGGCGGCCGGCTCGGCGGGCTCGCCGAGCTCCGCGAGCGCGAGCTGCGCGAGCATCCGGCGCAGCGGAGCCGTCGGGTCGTCGCCCCGGGCGGCGGCCAGCAGCTCGCGGGCGGCGGCCAGCGGCTCCCGGTCGGCCAGCCAGACCCGGATCTCCTGCTCGGGCAGCACGTTGACGGCCTCCGCGATGCCCTGGAGCAGCGCGGCCGCGTCGCCCTGGGCGAGGTCGCCGACGAGCGGGGCATCGAAGCCCTCGTCGAGCAGCCACTGGCGGACGCCGTACTGGCCCAGCGGGGTGAGCCGGACCAGGCCGAAGCGGGCCGCCTCCTCCTCGTCGAGCGGCTCGCCGTTGCCGGCCGAAGCGCCGCCGGGGCGCGCCTCGGCGTCCTCGTCCTCCTCCTCGTCGAAGAGCTCGGGGTCGATCGGCTGGTACTCGAGCATGCCGATCTCGGCCAGGTCGGCGAGCATCGGGTCGAGTGCGACCATCACATCGGTGATGTCGCCGAGCATCTCCTCGTCCGGCTCCTCGCCCTCGGGCACCACCAGCAGCGCGGCCAGCACGCCGAGCGGCATGGTCTCCTGGCCCGGCTCGCTGAAGGCGGTGGCCTCGTAGAGCACCTGGAGCGCCTCGTCGAGCAGCTCGGCGGCCTCCTCCTGGACCTCCTCGAACTGCGTGACCAGCTCCTCGGCCCGCTCGTCGTCGGCGTCCTCGCCGGCGTCCGGCTCGGCGTCCAGCGGCTCGATCTCCACCGCCAGCTCGGCCACCACGTCGGCGGCGGCCAGCCAGAGCTCCAGCACCGCCTCCGGGTCGCGGGCCTCGACCAGCTCCAGGTCGGGGCCGGGGCCGGCCCGGCGGACGCCGTCCGCATCGTCGGTCGCGACGACCACCAGCTCCAGGTCACTGGCCAGCGACCAGATCCGCATCGCCTCCAGCACGGCCTCCTCGGAGACCTCGCCCTCGGCGGGCGCGAAGCCCAGGTGGCGGGCGGCGGACTCGCGGTCGGCGTCCAGCAGGTCGCCGAGCTCGTCCACCGCGAACAGCGGGCGGCTCCAGCGGCCCAGCTCGACGGCCTGGGCGAAGAGCGGCACGGCGAGCGCGGCAGCGGCCAGCTCGGCCTCGGGCAGCAGCCGGACCGGCGGGACGAGCACGGCGGAGTCGTCGAGATCCGGGTCGTCCGCCTCGTCCGAGCCGTGTGCGCCGTACAAATCGGCCAGCTCGAAATCGGCGGGCAGCAGGCCCTGCGGCCCGGTCGCCGACGGGTTGTCAGTGTTCTTGCGGCGTCGTCCGGCCATCAGGTGGCGATCTCCTAGTCAGAGCATTGTGCGCTGCGATCAGCGTATCGGCCGGGACCGCCGTGGCGCCTATTACTCGCCCGCTCGCCGCCGGGCCCGCTGCGCCGGTGTCGGCCCCGGTGTCGGCCCTTCGGGTCGGGGCCTCCAGTCGGGGGCGCGTACCACCTGTGCGCGCCGTGCCCGCACTACCCCGTATCCTTCCCTCTGACCCCGGCGCACACCCTGCGCACGGTCACGCCCGGGCAGCGATGCCCGGCACGTCCTTTCAGCACACCCGCTCCACCACGGTCTCCCCGCACCACGGCCACACCCACAGCGCCACCGGACGGGCTCGTCGGCACATCCCGCCGGCCCGCGGTGGTGCCTGGCCACAGGAGACCCCTGCCATGGCGGACCTCTCCCCCGCCGGTTCCGGCCTGCGCACCGCGCAGCTGACCGGCCACCGGCTCTCGGAGGCCCTGCTCCCCCTGGAGCTCGCTCCGCGGACCCAGCTCCAGCTCGCCGCCGTCAGCCGCTGGAACGCGCTGCGCGGCATCCGCGTCGGGCTCTGCGCCGGCGCCCTGCTCCTGCTTCTGATCGGCGCCAATCTGGCCACCCCGGTCTACCCCCTGTTGCAGCAGCGGCTCGGCCTGACCGCCTTCGACACCACGCTGCTCTTCACGGTCTACGTCTTCGCGCTCGTCCCGGTGCTGGCCGCGGCCGGCCACTGGTCCGACCTGGTCGGCCGGCGCGCGCTGATCCTGCCCGCGGTCGGCCTGGCCGCCAGCGGGGACGCGATCTTCGCGACCGCGAACTCCTTCGGCCAGCTCGCCGCCGGCCGGGCGATCCAGGGCATAGCCGTCGCCCTGGCCACCGGCGCGGCCGGCGCGGCGCTCGGCGACCTGCTGCCCGACCACCCGACGCTGGCCGCCAAGCTCACCCTGGCCTGCTCGGCCGGCGGCGTGGCGCTCGGCCCGGTCGTCGGCGCCTCGCTGGCGAACGGCGCGCACCCGCTGCTCACGCCGTTCCTGGCGCACGCGGTCGCGCTGCTCGTCCTGTGCGTCCCGCTCGCCCTGGTGCACCCGCGGATGCCCGGCGCCCGCCGCGAGGCCGACGCCCCGCCGCGGATCACCACTCCGGTCCACCTGCGCCCGCGCCGGCTCGCGATGCCGGTCCAGGGCCGCCGCACCTTCCTGCTCGCGGCGGGCGCCGGCTTCGTCTCCTACGCCGTCTTCGGCGTCTTCCTCAGCCTGGCCCCCGCCTTCTCGGCCGGCCTGCTGCACACCCACTCCCGGATGGTCGGCGCGATCGTCGCCGCGCTGCTGCTCGGCTCCTCGGCGCTGGCCCAGCTGCTCGTCCCGCCGACCGCCGACCGCCGCCTGATCGCCCTCGGCATGGCCGGCCTGGCCGGCGGCCTGGGCCTGGTCGTCACCGCCCAGGCCGAGCACGTCCCGGCCCTGCTCTTCGCCGGCAGCGTCCTCGGCGGCGCCTGCCAGGGCATCGCCTTCCGCTCCCTCTTCACCAGCGCGGTCGCCGCGATGGACCCGGCCCGCCGAGCCGGCGAGATGAGCACCCTGTGGGTCATCGTCTACCTCGGCAGCTCCGCCCCGATCGTCGCCGTCGGCGCGCTGTCCCGCTCGTACGGCCTGCTCCCGGCCGTCAGCGGCTTCGCCGTCGTCGCGGCAGCAGCCTGCCTGGGCCTCGCAGCAGCGGTACTGAAGCGCGCATAGCCCGACCCGCACCCCTCCCCGACCCGCCCGGCTGCCGACAGGCACCCGGGCGGTTTCGCGTTCCACACCACCGGCCACATCGACCCCTTGGAACCCAACTACCGCATTAATAAAGGCGGTTGTATCACCAACGGTTCGCTGACAGACTCCTCCTCGGCCCGGCGGCACACAGGCCGCCCACACGGGCCCATCGCTTCTGTCTGGGGGGGACCACGAATGAAGCACAACTCACGCAAGCATGCCCTGGCGCGCTCCGCCGCCGGGCTCGGACTGGCCGCCGCCATGGCCGCGACCACGGTGCTGACGGCAGGTGCCGCGCACGCGCAGACCGGCATCACGGGAACGTTCGGCTTCAGCGGCGACACCGGCGAGTACGTCAGCCAGGGGCTGTCGTACCACTACTCGACCACCACGGGGGACAGCATCTCGCTGCCCACGGTCAGCGCCGACGACCACTGGCTCGACATCTGGGTCAAGGGCGCAAACGGCGACGACTGGATGCTCCGGCTCGCTGGGCCCGCCGGCTCGCCGCTGAAGCCCGGCCTGTACAGCGGCGCCACCGGCTTCGTCTCCGGCGCCGCGACCCAGCCGAGCATGGACTTCTCCGGCAACGGCCGCGGCTGCAACACGCTCACCGGCTCGTTCGACATCGCCTCGGTGACGTTCGCCCCGACCGGCGGCCTGGAGTCCCTGGACGCCACCTTCCAGGAGCACTGCGAAGGCCTCGCCCCCGAGCTGAACGGCCGCGTCGTCATCTCCGCGTCCTGACATCACAGCCGACGGCGGACGCCACCGCCGGTCGGCCGCGCCCCGGCGCGGCTGACCAGCAGTGGCGCTCCGATTACCTACCGTGGTCTGCGAAAAGCCTTCGGAGACCACGCTAGGAGCAGCCATGACCACACCCGCACTCACCGAACTGACCGGCCGCTACGTCATCGACCAGGCCCACTCGCGGATCGGCTTCACGGCCCGGCACGCCATGGTCACCAAGGTGCGCGGTCAGTTCCAGGAGTTCGAGGGCTTCGCGCAGCTGGACGGCGCGGACCCGTCCGCCTCGACCGTCTCGATCACCATCCAGGCCGCGAGCATCTCCACCGCCAACGACCAGCGCGACGGCCACCTGCGCACCAACGACTTCCTCGACGCCCCGAGCTACCCCACGATCACCTTCACCTCCACCGGCATCGAGTCCCTCGGCAACGACAAGTACAGCCTGACCGGCGACCTGACCATCAAGGGCACCGCCCACAAGGTCACCCTGGACGTCGAGTACGCCGGCAGCGCCCGCGACCCGTACGGCAACCTCCGCCTCGGTTTCGAGGGCTCGACCACGATCAGCCGCAAGGACTGGGGCATCACCTGGAACGCGGCCCTGGAGGGCGGCGGCGTGCTGGTCAGCGACAAGGTGGTGCTGGAGTTCGACGTCTCGGCGATCAAGCAGGAGTAGCCGGATCCGGCCGGATCCAGGCGCTGTTTCACGTTCGGGGTCTTGTCGCAGCGCGTGGCGAGGCCCCGCCGGCGGTATGTACCGGACCGGGCCGATCTCAGCTGTAGTCGGAGGTGCTCCTCACCTCGCCGAAGCGTGGGAAGATCCGCTCCACGGTGAACTCGTGCTCGTCTGCGGCCAGTCCGGACATCGCGTCGGCCACGAACTCCACCTGGTAGCCGTGGTCGGCCGCGGCCCGTGCGGTGGACTCGACGCCCATCGTGGTGACCAACCCGGCGATCACCAAGGTGTCCACGCCGAGTTTGCGCAACTGCTCGTCCAGATCGGTGCCGTAGAACGCGCCGATGGTCCGCTTGACCACCACGAGGTCACCGTCGTCCACCAGGCCGTCGGCGAAGTCACTGCCTGGCGGCTGTTCAGCGACGTTCGGGCGCTCCACCCGGACCAGCACCACCGGCCGCCCACTCACCCGGAACGACTTGGCCAACTCGCGGCTACGCGCGAGCACTTCGTCACCGGCGTGCGGAGCCAACGGAAGGGCGATGATGCGCGGCATCAGGTCGATGAGGATCAGTGCGGAGGTCATGGCGATGATCGTAGAGCCGCCAGACCCTAGTCGGACCACGGACGCCAGCGCTCGGTGCGAATCTCGACGCCGAACGGCTCGGGCAGCCGCACCAGGTCGCCGAACTTCCAGGTCAGGGAGTCCTCGTAGCGGCCCGCGAAGCGATCGGGGCTGCTGTAGAGCGCGACGCCGGGAGACTTGGGGTCCCGGTCGATCAGCAGGTAGAAGCCGATTCCCGCACGGGCGTAGCCGCTCCACTTGGTACCCCGGGGGCGACGGCCGATCACCGGCTCGCGGTCATTGGACGCGTTCGACTCCGAGGTCACCTCGACGACCATCGCGACCTGGTGGGGAAGCAGGAACCTGAGCTCATCCGACCAGCCCTCGGCCTCGACTGCCGTGTCGAAGACGAGGAGGTCGGGGATGTAGCCGTCGCCGACGTCCGCCATGTTGAGGCCGACATTCTGCATCGCCAGCCAAGGGAATCGGGGATCGGCGTAGCTCATGCCACCGATCGCTCGCTCGATCGCTGTGACGATCCCCGCATGTGGAAACACCGGCGCAGGCGACACCATCATCTCCCCCCCGAGCACCTCCACCCGCATGTTCTTCGTCAGGTGGAGGTAGTCGGCAAGCTCGCCCCGCACCCACATCGCGTATGGAGAGTCGGGCAGTGAGTAATGCGCGATCGCAGCTACGGACACCTCGGCACTCCTTCCACGCTCGCGAGCCCAGCCTTGCCCACGATAGGCAGATCCACCGCTGCCGCGTGGATCATTCCCCCGAAGGGGCGAACCAGGCGGCAGCGGTGTTGACGGCGGCCGCAGGCCCCGGGCGATGTCAGCGGCCGGCGAAGCCACCGGCCTGCACGCCAGACACGAACGCCTTCCACGCATCGGCCCCGAAGACCAGCGCAGGCCCGTGCGGGTCCTTGCTGTCCCGTACGGGTACGCCCTCACAGGTGCTGTTAGCGACCTCGACGCAGTTCTCGTTGCCGTTGCTGTATGAGGACTTTCGGAAGGCCAAGCCGAAGGCGGAAGCGTCCGGGTAGTGGGTCATTTGGTGAGCCTGTCTTTCAGATCGGTGATGAATTCGAACGACTTCTCCAGGGACAACGCCTCAGCGGTGATCTTCTGGAACATCGCCTTGTACCGCCCCACGTCAGCGCGGTCCTCGATCCAGAGGCTGCTGGCGGCAGTTGGGACCAGGACTACGTCAAGGTCGCTCTGATGAGGAAAGTTGAGCCCCGTGAACGCGCCGTCCATGCCCGGATGTACGGCGGCGTCGAGTGGCATGACCTGGATGTTCACATTGGGTAGGTGCGTCAGGCTGACGAGCCGTTCGAGTTGATTGGCCATCACACCCGGCGCTCCCACGCGGGCCCGAAGTGCTGCCTCGTTCACCACCGCCCAGACCTCCGGCGGATTTGGTCGAGTGAGCACCGACTGTCGAGCCATGCGCACCTCAACCTGAGCGTCCACACCCAGGGCCTGGTTCCCCAGTCGAGCGATGACGGTCCGGGCATAGTCCGCAGTCTGGAAGAGCCCCGGGACGAAGAACGTCTCGTAGAGCTTGATCTCCGAAGCCTCGGTTTCGAGGGAGATGAGATCGCTGAGTCGTGGCGTCAGGACTTCTCGGTAGCTCTGCCACCAGCCGCGCTTTGCAGCGTTCCGTGTGACCTCAAGGAGAACCTTGGTCAGCTCGGCGTCTGCGTCGTAGAACTCGAGGAGCTCGGCAACTTCCTTCTCACGCACAGCAACCTTGGCGTTCTCCATGCGACTGATCTTGGATACGCCCCACTTGGGGAGGTTGCTGCTCACCTCCTCGGCGGACAGGCCCTTGGCCTCACGGAGCCGCCGCAACTCGGCGCCAAGTTGCCTACGTCGAACGGTCTGTGCGAGTGCCACGGTTCCCTCTCCTACAGCTGTCGCTGGACCAGTTTGCCCGCCGAGCGGCGCTGTTCGCTACCGCTCGCCGTGAGTCCAGGTGGCCGATCTGGGGTGCGAATAGCAATTTTGCTAATCCATACGAGCGACTTGCGCAGAGTCTAGACCCAGGTCCATGCTGTCAGTAGCGAGATGCATCCATTGAGTGATCATTTGTCTGCCCGCTCACTGCTCCGCGTCTCCGGCCTGCATGTTTGCAACGGCTTACCCGCATTCGTGACGAGCTGCCACTGGCCGGCCCCCGGCCCGAGTTGGCCGGCTCCGAAGGCGCTGTGTCGCGCCCAGCTCACCCAACACCCATGCTGCAAGGGAGCTTTGTCATGCCCGAAAGGTCAACCAGACCGACTTTCCCCACCGAGCAGGACCACCTCTGGCTGCCGCGAAACCGGCGCTCCCCCGGGCTCGCGCGGCGGCACCTGCGCGCCTTCCTGCTGCGTGTGCACCGTGGTGAACGGTTCGCCGAGGCTGCGGAGTTGCTCGTCAGTGAGCTGGTGACCAACGCGCTGCTGCACGGCACCCAGGCCGGCCAGCTCATCTGGCTCGGGCTGGAGGCGGACCATGAGCGCCTGTGCATCTCGGTCGAGGACGCCTGCGACACCCCGCCCAGGCTCTGCCTCGCCGCCGACGGGCTGTCCGGGCGCGGCCTGTTGCTCGTCGACAAGCTGTCCGAGGAGTGGGGCTGGGGTCCGCGCGACGGTATCGGCAAGCGGGTGTGGTGCACGTGTGCACCGAGCTGACGGTCTACGAGCGGGCCCGTGGTCCCGTGGTGGTGGAGATCGAGGGGATCACGCCCCCTGCACGCTTCGCGCGCCTGCCGGACGCGCTGGCAGCGCTCTGGCAGTCGGTCCGGCTGCTGCCGCTCGACGGGCTTCAACTGACGTTCCTCGACCACTGCCTGACCAATCCGCGCGCCGTGGAACGGGCGATGGAGGAACTGGTGCGCGCGGGCGCCATGACGCTGACCATCCTCCTCCCGGACGGCCGGCACCTGATGACCGTCCGCCCGGCCGGACCGGCCGAGTAGTCACCGACTAGCCCTCGACCAGGTCGAGGGCCCTACGGTCAACCGTCATGGCAACTCTCGACACCACTCACTCCCCCACCCCGCCCGCCCGGCCGGCGCTGCCCCGGCCGTATCTCGTCTGGCTCGCGGGGACGCGGGCCTCAGGGGTCGGTGACGCGGCGCTGGCCTTCGCCCTGGGCTGGGCGGCCAGTGGCTACGGCGGACGGACGGCGGCTCTGGTGCTGACCGCGATCACCGTGCCCCGGACCGTGTTCCTGCTGCTGGGCGGAGCGGTCGCCGATCGTTTCGGCGCCCGGCGCGTGATGATCGTCGGGGATCTGGTGATGCTCGCCGCGGTGCTCGCGCTGGCTGTGACGGGCCGGAGCGCCGGGAGCTCGCCATGGCTGCTGATCACGTTCGCCGCGGTGGTCGGGACGGTCGATGCGTTCTACCTCCCCGCGACCGGGTCGATGCCCCGGCGTCTGGTCGGCAAGGGGCAGCTTCCCCGGGCGCTGGCGCTGCGGCAGGCGGGCATCCAGCTGGCTGCTCTGCTCGGCGCGCCGCTGGGGGCGGTACTGGTGGCGGTGGCAGGGCTGAGCGGGACAGCGCTGGTCGATGCGGCCACCTTCGCCGTCGTCCTGGCCGTGACGATACGGGTCCGCCCGGTCGCCGAGGAGGAGCGCCCAGCCGGCGCGGAGGGCCTGCTCGCGGGGATCGCCGACGGGCTCAGGCTCGCGGCGGGCGATCCGCTCCTGCGGCCCGCACTGGTGCTGGCTGCCACGGCCGCGGGAGGGCTGCTGCCGGTGGTGTCCCTGCTCAGCCCGCTGCTGGCCCGCTCCAGCGGCTGGGGGCCGGGCGCGGCCGGGGTGGTCGCCGCCGGACAGGGAACCGGGATCCTCCTGACGGCGCTGCTGATCTCCCGACTGGGCCCGATGCGGCGGAGCGGGGTCGGAGCGGCCCTCGGTCTCGGGCTCGCGGCCGTGGGGGTCGCCGGGCTCGCGGCGGCCCCGGCCGCCGGGCCGGCGGTCGCCGCGGGAGTGATCGTCGGCGCGGGGTCGGGCGCGTTCGCCTGCCACCTGGGTCCGCTGGTCCTGGCCACCGCCCCAGACACCCACCTTGCCCGGGTCCAGTCACTGCTGACCCTGGTGCAGAGCCTGGCGCTGGTGGTGGCCAACAACGTCCTTGGCGCGCTGGACGATTGGGCCGGGGCCAGGATCGCGATCACCGTCTGCGCGCTGGTCACCTGCGCGGCCGCGATCACCGGGTTGGCCTCGCCCTCGCTCCGGCTGCTGCGGCAGAAGGCGTCCTGAGGACGTATCCAGGGATGCTTCACCGCCCGTCCGCTGCCTCCAGGATCGCGTGGAGGCGGGACAGGCATTCGGTGACGAACTCCGGGTAGCGGCCCCAGTAGTACGACACCCCGCTGACTCCGATCGCGATGGCCCACGCCCGGGCGCGCAGCCAGGTCGCATCGTCGAGGCTCATCGCGTCCCAGTACGCCTGCCGGGCCGCGGCCGGGAGGTCCCACAGCGGTGCGTGCTCGGCGTCGGGGAAGCCGACCGAGAGGCCTCCGAAGTCGATGACCGCGTGCAGCTTTCCGTCCTGGACCAGAAGGTTGGAGGGTTTGAGATCGCCGTGGAGCCACACCTGACGGGCAGATGGCTCGGGCAGGGCGAGCGCGCTCTGCCACATCCGCCGTAGCTGCCGCAGCTGCGCGAGGTCGAGGTCGAGGTCGAGGCCCTCGATGGTCTCGCAGTCGTCGAAGCACCCGCTGATCCACTCGTCGCAGGCACGCAGGCCGGCGCCGCGGTACCAGCTCAGCTCGCCCTGCCGGGTGGCTCCCATCAGGGGGATCGCGTGCAGGCTCTGCACGGCCGTCGCCAGATCAGCCCCGAAGGCGGGCCAGTCGGTCACCGATCCCGGGCCGGGCTCAGCGCCGTCGATCCAGCGGTACACCGACCAGGCGAGCGGGAACGTGGAGCTCGGAGTACCACCGTGCACCGGCTCGGGGATGCGGCAGCGGAGGTGCGGCGCCAGCCGTGGCAGCCAGGTCTGCTCCTTCCGGACGGCCTCCGCGTTGTCCGGGGTGCGCGGCAGCCGCATGAGCAGGTGATCGCCGAGCCGGTACATCCTGTTGTCCGTGCCCGCGCCGGCCGCCGAGATCGGGAGGTCGGCCCACTCCGGTCGCTGCTCCCGCAGGAGCGACCGGACGACCGCCTCGTCCGCACGGATCTCGTTCTCATGAAGTGTCACGGTGAGAGCGTGCTGCCCGGGCTTCCCCGCCGCCACCAATTATTTCCAGCGGATATGCCGCTGCCGCGTGGATTGGTCCCCCGAAGGGGAAATCCACGCGGCAGTGGCATATCGAAAACCGACGGCGATCGGCCTCAGACGGTCAGCCTCGGACAGTCGGCCTCAGACGTTGAAGCCCAGCGCGCGCAGCTGCTCGCGGCCGTCGTCCGTGATCTTGTCCGGGCCCCACGGCGGCATCCAGACCCAGTTGATCCGCAGGTCCTTGACCAGGTCCTCGGTCGCGGTCTTGGCCTGGTCCTCGATGACGTCGGTCAGCGGGCAGGCCGCCGAGGTGAGCGTCATGTCGATGGTGGCCACGTCGTCTTCGTCGATGTGGATGCCGTAGATCAGGCCCAGGTTGACCACGTCGATGCCCAGCTCGGGGTCCACGACGTCCATCAGGGCCTCGGTGAGGTCCTCGACGGAGACGGTGCCCGCGGTGGTGCCGACGATGACGGTCGGACCCTCGGCCGGTGCGGCAGGCGCGGCGGCCGACTCTGCGGCCGCCGGGGTGGCGGCTTCGGTCTCGCTCATGATGAAAGGGTTTCCTTCGGTCTTCGGTTCGTCAGATCGTCAGGTCGTCGACTACGTCGTCGGCTGCTCGGACAGCGCCTTGGCGGTCGCGTCCTTCCAGGCCATCCAGCTGAGCAGCGCGCACTTGACCCGGGCGGGGTACTTGGAGACACCGGCGAACGCGACCGCGTCCTCCAGCACCTCCTCGTCGCCCTCGCCCTGACCCTTGCTCTGCATCAGCTCCAGGAATGCCTCCTGGATCACCTGGGCCTCGCCGACCGGCTTGCCGACCACCAGGTCGTTCAGCACCGAGGCGCTGGCCTGGCTGATCGAGCAGCCCTGCGACTCGTACGAGACGTCGGCGACGATCGCGCCGTCGAGCCGCACCCGCAGCGTGATCTCGTCGCCGCAGGTGGGGTTGACGTGGTGGACCTCGGCGTCGCCGTCCCGCAGCCCCTTGCCGTGCGGGTTGCGGTAGTGGTCCAGGATGATCTCCTGGTACATGGAGTCGAGCTTCATGCCGCCGTCACCCCTCAGCCGAAGAAGTTGCGGACGTGGTGCAGGCCGTCGATCAGCTGGTCCACCTCGCCCGGCGTCGAGTACAGGTAGAACGACGCCCGCGTGGTCGCCGGAACGTTGAACCGCAAGCAGACCGGCCGCGCGCAGTGGTGTCCCACCCGAACCGCGATGCCCTGCTCGTCGAGCACCTGGCCGACGTCGTGCGGGTGGATGTCGCCGAGCACGAAGGAGATCGCCGCGCCGCGGTCAACGGCGTTGCGCGGGCCGATGATCCGAAGATCCGGCACCTCCTGCAGCCGCGCGACCGCGTACTCGGTGATCGCGTGCTCGTGCGCCGCGATCCGCTCCATGCCGACGTTCGACAGGTAGTCGATGGCCGCGCCGAGCCCGACCGCCTGGGCGATCGGCGGGGTGCCGGCCTCGAACTTGTGCGGCGCCGGGGCGTAGGTGGACGAGCCCATGGTGACGGTCTCGATCATCTCGCCGCCACCGAGGAACGGCGGGAGGTCCTCCAGCAGCTCCTGGCGGCCCCAGAGCACGCCGATGCCGGTCGGGGCCAGCATCTTGTGGCCGGTGAAGGCGACGAAGTCGGCCTCCAGCGCCTGCACGTCCAGCACCATGTGCGGGGCGGCCTGCGAGGCGTCGATCAGCACCAGCGCGCCGACGTCCTGCGCGCGGCGGACGATCGTCTCGACCGGGTTGACGGTGCCGAGCAGGTTGGAGACGAGCGTGAACGAGACGATCTTCGTCTTCTCGGTGATCAGCTCGTTGATGTTGGAGAGGTCGAGCCGGCCCTCGTCGGTCAGCCCGAACCACTTCAGCTTCGCGCCGGTGCGCTGCGAGAGCAACTGCCACGGAACGATGTTGGAGTGGTGCTCCATCTCGGTGATGACGATCTCCGCGTCGGCATCGACGCGGTACGGCTCGTCGGCCCAACCGAGCATGTTGGCAACGAGGTTGAGCGACTCCGAGGCGTTCTTGGTGAAGATCACCTCGTCCCGGCTCGGCGCGTTGATGAACGCCGCGACCTTGTCGCGCGCGCCCTCGTACAGCGCCGTGGCCTCCTCCGCCAGCACGTGCACACCGCGGTGCACGTTGGCGTTGTGCTGCTCGTAGTACGCGTTGAGCGCGTCGAGCACCTGGCGGGGCTTCTGCGAGGTGGCCGCGTTGTCCAGGTAGACCAGGGGCTTCCCGTCGTGCAGCACACGCCCGAGCACCGGGAAGTCCTTGCGGATCGCGTCGGTGTCGAGCAGGCCGCTCAGCGTCGAGCCGGGATGGATGATTGTCACTCGGAAGCGCCACCCTTCACGTAAGCCTCGTAGCCCTCGTTCTCCAGCTTGTCGGCCAGCTCGGCGCCACCGGACTCGACGATCCGGCCGGCCGAGAACACGTGAACGTAGTCGGGCTTGATGTACCGCAGGATGCGGGTGTAGTGCGTGACCAGCAGGGTGCCGACCTCACCGGTCGAGCGGACCCGGTTGATGCCCTCGGAGACCTGGCGCAGCGCGTCGACGTCCAGGCCGGAGTCGGTCTCGTCGAGGATCGCGATCTTCGGCTTGAGCAGCTCGAGCTGGAGGATCTCGTGGCGCTTCTTCTCGCCGCCGGAGAAGCCCTCGTTGACGTTGCGCTCGGCGAAGGCCGGGTCCATCTGCAGGGTGGCCATGGCCTCCTTGACCTCCTTCACCCAGAGCCGCAGCTTGGGGGCCTCGCCGCGGACGGCGGTGGCGGCGGTGCGCAGGAAGTTGGAGACCGAGACGCCGGGGACCTCGACCGGGTACTGCATGGCCAGGAAGACGCCGGCGCGGGCGCGCTCGTCCACCGACATGGCCAGCACGTCCTCGCCGTCGAGCAGCACCTCGCCGCTGGTGACGGTGTACTTCGGGTGGCCCGCGAGCGTGTACGCCAGGGTGGACTTGCCGGAGCCGTTGGGGCCCATGATGGCGTGGGTCTCGCCCTGCTTCACGGTCAGATCGACACCGCGCAGGATCTCCTTCTGGGCGTTGTCGGCCTCGACGGAGACGTGCAGGTCACGGATTTCAAGGGTTGCCATGCTCAGGACTCCTGGGTGACGGAGACGAGCACATCGTCCCCTTCGATCTTTACGGGGTAAACGGGAACCGGCTTGGTGGCGGGCAGTCCGGAGGGCTTGCCGCTGCGCAGGTCGAAGCTGGAGCCGTGCAGCCAGCACTCGATCCGGCAGTCCTCGACCTCGCCCTCGGAGAGCGAGACGTTCGCGTGCGAGCAGATGTCGTTGATCGCGAACACCTCGCCCTCGGTGCGCACCACAGCGACCGCGACGCCGTCGAGCTCCACGCGCTTGGGCGTGTCCTCGGACAGGTCGCTCAGCGCGCAGACGCGCAGGAAACTCATGCCACGCCCGCCAGCTCGTCCTCGATCTTCTGCAGCAGCTGGTCGTGCAGCTCGGGGACGCCGATCTGCTGGACCAGCTCGGCGAAGAAGCCGCGCACCACCAGGCGGCGCGCGTCGTCCTGCGGGATGCCGCGGGACTGCAGGTAGAAGAGCTGCTCGTCGTCGAAGCGGCCGGTCGCCGAGGCGTGGCCGGCGCCGACGATCTCGCCGGTCTCGATCTCCAGGTTCGGGATCGAGTCCACCCGGGCGCCGTCGGTGAGCACCAGGTTGCGGTTGTGCTCGTAGGTGTCGGTGCCCTCGGCGGCGGCGCGGATCAGCACGTCGCCGACCCAGACCGCGTGCGCGTCCTTGCCCTGCAGCGCGCCCTTGTAGACCACGTTGGAGCGGCAGTGCGGCGTGTCGTGGTCGATCTGGAGACGGTGCTCCAGGTGCTGGCCGGCGTCCGCGAAGTAGAGGCCGAACAGCTCGGCCTCGCCGCCGGGGGCCGCGTAGGTGACCCGCGGGTGGATCCGCACCAGGTCGCCGCCGAACGTCACAACGACGGACTTCAGCGAGGCGTCCCGGCCGACCAGCGCGGTCTGCTGGACGGCGTGCACCGCGTCCCGCTCCCAGTCCTGGATCGAGACGAAGGTGAGCTTGGCGCCGTCGCCGACCAGCAGCTCGACGTTGGCGGCCCGGGTGCCGGAGCCGGTGTGGTTGATCACGACCACGGCCTCGGCGAACGGCTTGACGTCGATCACCACGTGCGCGAAGCGGGTGCCGCCCTCGCCGCGCACATCGATCTTCACCGGCTCGGTGAGCACCGCGTCCTTGGGGACGGTGACCACCAGCGCCTCCTCGAAGGCGCTGAACGCCTGCGCGGCGACCCGGTCGACCGGCTTGCCGGCCCGCCCGATCCGCTCGTCGTCACGGCCGACGGCATCGGCGGTGACGCCCTCGGGCAGGCTCAGCTCGACCTTGTCCTCGCCCCGCTCGGCGGCGGCGGCCGTGCCGTCGTGCAGGCCGGCCAGGCGGTGCAGCGGGGTGAACCGCCAGTCCTCCTCGCGGCCGGTCGGCACCGGGAAGTCGTTCACGTCGTACGAGGGCTTGACCGCGACGCGGGCGTCGATCGGCTGCTGCACGGTGGCCCGGCCGGTGCCGGGGCCGGCCAGCTGCGCGCCGGCGCCGGCGGTCCCGACCTCGATCGACCCGGCCGTCGTGGAGCCGGTGGTGTTCTGAACGTCAGCCATGGCTGTCGTAGTGCTCTCTTCCTGAAAGGTTGGGTGGGCTGCGGGACGGCTGGCGGGTCAGCCGACCGAGCCCTCCATCTGCAGCTCGATCAGCCGGTTGAGCTCCAGCGCGTACTCCATCGGCAGCTCGCGCGCGATCGGCTCGACGAAGCCACGGACGATCATCGCCATCGCCTCGAACTCGGTCATGCCGCGGCTCATCAGGTAGAAGAGCTGGTCCTCGCTGACCTTGGAGACGGTCGCCTCGTGGCCCATCGACACGTCGTCCTCGCGGACGTCCACGTACGGGTACGTGTCCGAGCGGGAGATCGTGTCGACCAGCAGCGCGTCACAGAGCACGTTGGACTTCGCGCCCTTGGAGCCCTCGCCGATCTCGATCAGACCGCGGTAGGAGGTGCGGCCACCGCCGCGCGCCACCGACTTGGAGACGATGTTGGAGGAGGTGTTCGGCGCCAGGTGCACCATCTTCGCGCCGGCGTCCTGGTGCTGGCCCTCGCCCGCGAACGCGATCGACAGCGTCTCGCCCTTGGCGTGCTCGCCCATCAGGTAGACGGCCGGGTACTTCATGGTGACCTTGGAACCGATGTTGCCGTCGATCCACTCCATGGTCGCGCCCTCGTACGCCACGGCGCGCTTGGTGACCAGGTTGTAGACGTTGTTCGACCAGTTCTGGATCGTCGTGTAGCGGCAGCGGCCGCCCTTCTTGACGATGATCTCGACCACGGCGCTGTGCAGCGAGTCCGAGGAGTAGATCGGCGCGGTGCAGCCCTCGACGTAGTGGACGTAGGCGTCCTCGTCGACGATGATCAGCGTCCGCTCGAACTGGCCCATGTTCTCGGTGTTGATCCGGAAGTAGGCCTGCAGCGGGATGTCCACGTGCACGCCCTTCGGCACGTAGATGAACGAGCCGCCGGACCACACGGCCGTGTTCAGCGCGGCGAACTTGTTGTCGCCGGCCGGGATCACGGTGCCGAAGTACTCCTGGAAGATCTCCGGGTGCTGCTTCAGCGCGGTGTCCGTGTCGAGGAAGATCACGCCCTGCTCCTCCAGGTCCTCACGGATCTGGTGGTAGACGACCTCGGACTCGTACTGCGCGGCGACACCGGCGACCAGGCGCTGCTTCTCGGCCTCCGGGATGCCCAGCTTGTCGTACGTCGCCTTGATGTCGGCGGGCAGGTCCTCCCAGGACTCCGCCTGCTTCTCGGTCGAGCGCACGAAGTACTTGATGTTGTCGAAGTCGATGCCGGTGAGGTCGGAGCCCCAGGTCGGCATGGGCTTCTTGCCGAACAGCTTCAGGCCCTTGAGGCGCAGGTTGAGCATCCACTCCGACTCGGACTTCTTGCCCGAGATGTCGCGGACGACCTCCTCGCTCAGGCCGCGCTTGGCCACCGAGCCGGCCGCGTCGGGGTCCGACCAGCCGTACTCGTAGGTGCCCAGACCTTCGAGCTCCGGGTGGGAAACGGTGTCAGTCATGCGGGTTCCTCCGCGCGGACGCAGTCGGTGTTTCGGTGGTCGTACCGGCAGTCGGCGCTGCACCGGAGCCGTTGCCCGAGCCTTCGCTCGTGGCACTGCCCGAGCCTTCGCTCGCGGCGGGCGACGGTGCGGCACCGGGTGCCGGCACATAGGTGGTGCAGACCCCGTCGCCGTGGGCGATCGTGGCCAGCCGTTGCACATGGGTTCCCAGCAGCTGGGAGAAGACCTCGGTCTCCGCCTCGCAGAGCTGGGGGAACTGCTCGGCGATGTGCGCGACCGGGCAGTGGTGCTGGCAGAGCTGGGCGCCCGCGGGGGCTTTCGCGGCCGCGGACGGCACTCGCCGCACAGTGGCAGCGTACCCGTCGGCACTCAGGGCCTGCGCGAGTGCCTCGGGACGCTGGTCGGCCGCGGCCTGCTCCAGCACGGTGAGGTACTTCTGGCCCTGCTTGCCGAACCTGGCCCGGGCGAACGCGGCGACCGCCTCCTCGCCGGCCTTGCCGCCGCCGACCGCCTCGGCGATCCAGCGCAGCGCGTCGCCGGCGAGCTGGTCGTACGCCTGGTAGAAGGCGTCCCGGCCGGACTCGGTGAGCGCGAAGACCTTGGCCGGGCGGCCGCGGCCGCGGCTGCCGTAGACCCGCTGCTCGCGGGACTCGACCAGACCGGTCGCGAGCAGCCCGTCCAGGTGACGGCGGACGGCCGCGGCGGTCAGCCCGAGCCGGCTCGCCAGGTCGGCGGCCGAGGAGGGCCCGTGGTCCAGGATCGACCGGGCCACCCGGTCACGGGTCGCCCGGTGGCCGTCCAGCAGGACCTCGGCCGAGGTCGCGGGCACCGGGAACTCGGGGGCCGACTCGGCCTCCGGTGCCTGCTGGTGCTCGCGGATGTTTTTCACAACACCATTGTTGCGTAATTGCTTCGGGGCCGACAAGCCGTGATCCACGCCTCAACGGTGGCATCCATCACGCAGGCAAGCCTTACCTGACGGGCCTCGGCGGGGACTTTTACACTTCCCCCTATGCAAACAGACCCCCGGCCGGACCCCGCCGTCGAGATCGCCGGGCTGGTCAAGCGCTATGGCGACAAGACCGCGGTCGACGGCCTCGACCTGCGGATCGAGCGCGGCACCGTCACCGCCGTGCTCGGGCCGAACGGCGCCGGCAAGACCACCACCATCGAGACCTGCGAGGGATACCGCCGTCCGGACGCGGGCACCGTGCGGGTCCTCGGGCTCGACCCGGTCCGCCAGGCCGCCGAGCTGCGGCCCCGGATCGGCGTGATGCTCCAGTCCGGCGGCGTGTACGCCGGCGCCCGCGCCGTCGAAATGCTCCGGCACACCGCCAAGCTGCACGCGCACCCGCTGGACGTGGACGCACTCGTCGAGCGCCTCGGCCTCGGCTCCTGCGGCCGCACGACGTACCGCCGCCTCTCCGGAGGCCAGCAGCAGCGGCTCGCGCTCGCGATGGCCGTGGTCGGCCGCCCCGAGCTGGTCTTCCTGGACGAGCCGACGGCCGGCCTGGACCCGCAGGCCCGCCGGGCCACCTGGGACCTGGTCCGCGACCTGCGCCGGGACGGGGTCACCGTCGTCGTGACGACCCACTACATGGACGAGGCCGAACAGCTCGCCGACGCCGTCAACATCGTCGACCGGGGCCGCGTCATCGCCTCCGGCACCCCCGAGGAGCTCTGCCGCGGCGGCGCCGAGAGCAGCCTGCACTTCGACGGCCCGGCCGGCCTCGACCTCGGCGCGCTCACCAAGGTGCTGCCCGACGGCGCCGCGGCCGTCGAGCTGGCGCCCGGCTCCTACCGGGTCCAGGCCACCCCGATGGACCCGAAGCTGGTCGCAGCCGTCACCGCCTGGTGCGCCGAGGCCGGCGTGCTGCCCGAGAAGCTGACCGTGCAGCGGCGCAGCCTCGAAGACGTCTTCCTCGAACTGACCGGACGGGACCTGCGCTCGTGAGCACTGTCGACTCCACCCCCAAATACACCCCCGACTACACCCCCAAGCCCGGGCCCGCCCCCGTCGGCCGGATGCTGCTCGCACAGACCGCCTTCGAGACGAAGATGCTGCTGCGCAACGGCGAGCAGCTGCTGCTCACCGTGGTGATCCCGACCGTCCTGCTGGTGCTCTTCAGCGCGGTCGACGTCGTCTCGGTCACCGGCCCCGGCAAGCGCGTCGACTTCCTCGCCCCCGGCCTGCTCGCCCTCGCCGTGATGTCCACCGCCTTCACCGGCCAGGCGATCGCCACCGGCTTCGAACGCCGCTACGGCGTCCTCAAGCGCCTCGGCGCCAGCCCGCTGCCCCGCTGGACCCTGCTGACCGCGAAGACCGGCTGCGTCCTGGTCACCGAGGCCCTCCAGGTCGCCCTGCTCTCCGTCATCGCCCTCGCCCTCGGCTGGTCCCCCCACGGCAACCCCCTCGCCGTCGCCCTGCTGCTGATCCTGGGCACCGCCGCCTTCTCCGGCCTCGGCCTCCTGATGGCCGGCACCCTCAAGGCCGAGGCCACCCTGGCCGGCGCGAACCTGGTCTTCATCCTGCTGCTCCTGGCCGGCGGCGTGATCGTCCCGCTCACCAAGTTCCCGGCCGCCGTCCGGTCCGTGCTGGACCTGCTCCCGATCAGCGCCCTCTCGGACGGCCTCCGCTCGGTCCTCCAGACGGGCAGCGGCACGCCGTGGGGCGACCTCGGCATCCTGGCGGTCTGGGCGGTACTGGGGCTGGCCGCGGCGGCGCGCTTCTTCCGCTGGGAGTAAACAGGAACAGAAGCTGATTCAGCGTGGTGAAGGCCGCCGCCTCGATTGGAAGAAATGCCGATCAGAGCTCGACCGGCGTGGCCATCTTGAAGCAGGCCACCTCATATGCGGACAGGCTCCCACTGGATCCGAATTCCAGTGGGAGCCTGTCCGCATATGGCAGCCGGGCGAATCGCCCGCACGCCCTGTCATTCGCCTGAGGTCAGCAGGCGCAGCTTTATTGCACCAAGCTTGCCGTTGATCATTTCACCAAGGCGATCGGCGACCATCTCAGCAGCGGCCCAGCTCAGCTCCCCCACCGTGACCTTCAGTGGGCCGGCAATGAGCCAGCCGGCCTCTGTCGCAATATCCATGGAGACGAGAAACTCGTCACCCTTTCGCCTGATGGTCACACCGATATCGACAGGGTCCACACTGGCGTCATCTCGCCGGGACAGCGAGATGTGCGCATAGAGCACGAATGCCCGGACCTGGTGATGAGATACAACCCCAGCCAGGGCAGGAATCTCTGCGGAGAGGCTCTTCACGCTTGCCTCACAGAGCTCATGGAGTCTCTGTACGACCCTGCTGACAGCAGGACCTTCCATCACGGCACATCCTTCACGATTGAGCTGACATGCCCTTTGCCCCGACTGAGGAATGGCCGTTCTTCAAATAGCGGCTCGGTCGCAAACGCAGAACGGGGCGGGGACCAATGCGGTCCCCGCCCCGTTCGCTTGCCCGTGGAGCAGCTGTGTGCGGGTCAGCTGATCAACTGTTGCTCGATCAGTTGTGACGGCCCGCGCGGCGACGACGGCTCATGAAGACCAGACCGCCACCGAGCAGCACGACCGCCGCACCGATGCCGGCGATCGGGCCGGCCTCGCTGCCGCCGCCGGTGAAGGCGAGCGATGCGCCGGTCGCCGACGGGGTCGGCTTGGCCGCAGCCGTGGTGGGCACGGTCGAGGTCAACGCCGCCTGGGTCGGGCCCGGGGTGGTGGGCGCCGGGGCGGTCGGCGACGGAGACGTGCTGGTCGACGTGCTCGGGCTCGACGACGGGGAGGTGCTGGCCGACGTGCTCGGGCGCGGCGACGGGGACGGCGAGGTGCTCGTCGAGGTGCTCGGGCTCGGCGACGGAGACGTGCTCGTCGACGTGCTGGGCGACGGCGACGGGGAGGTGCTCGTCGACGTGCTCGGGCTCGGGGTGGGCGTCGGGGTCGGCGTCGGGCACGGCGCGTCCGGCGTCACCGTCCACGTACCGCTCCACGGCGGGTTGTGAGTCCCGTTCGGGTCGTCCTTCGTCCAGACCTGGACGGTGACCTTCGCGGTGGGCGAAGCGGGGAAGGTCTTCGGTCCGTAAACACCGGAGAAGCCCTGGTGGTTGACGACGTTCTGCCCGTCGATCGTCACCGTGACCCAGTTGGACTCGATGCCGTCCGGGTAGTAGTGCAGGTCGACACTGAGCGTGGTGCAGTCCCGGTGGAAGACCTGGTCGTGCGCCGAGGCGCTGGTCGCCAGCGCTCCGGTGGCGACCACTGCGAGCGCTGTGGCCCCGACGAGGGTGCGGCCCGATATCCGCCTCTGTCGCGCCATATCATGATTCCTTCCGAATTGGGCTGTGCAGCCTGGTCGTTCCGGTGATCTGTGAGCGACCGGCTACACCTGGTTCGGGGGACTCTACCGGCACTCGCACCCCTTACCACCCCCGCGGAACGGCCGGATCTGGCCTGGCCGCCGCGCAATTCACGTGCTGGCACCGCAGATCATGCCTCTCACCTCCGGGAACGGCCGTTCTCCGGAGGAGAGTTGTCTTCCTCACAATCCCATAGTCAAGTCGACTCGGACTGATCAAAACCGATCAGCCGGGGCCCTGATCAGGACTTTTGAATGAACATCAGCCCTTTCGGGCAGCCCGCCGCCGAGTCGCGAGCACGATGCAGCCGCCCGCGACCAGCACCAGCACGCCACCGATCGTCAGCGGAATCACGCCGTTCGCGCCGGTGAAGGCCAGCCCGCCGTGCGGGGCAGCGGAGGCACTCGGGGTTGCCGAGGCGGGGGCGCTCGCACTCGGCGCCAGGGCGCTCGTGGTGCTGGACGGCGTGCGTGAGGCGGCAGGCGCCGGGCTGGTCGGCGCCGGGTGGGTGGTCGGGGCACCGGGCGAGCTGCTCACGGCCACTGGAACGACCGAGGCGCTCGCGGACGGAGCGGGAGCGGACGGCGAGCCGGTGGCCGAAGTGCTGGACGGCGCGCTGGCCGAGGCAGAGGCAGAGACCGACGCCGACGGCGTGCCCGGCGTCAGCGCCGGCAGGCAGGCGGTGAACGGGTAGTGGTGGGTCTCCGCTCCCCCGCTGCCGGTCAGCGAGTGCACGATGACCGAGCCGTTGACCGGGCCGCCGGTGCCCAGGTCCAGGGCGGCGTTCGGGGCGAGGATGCTGCCGGCCCAGGCGAGCGCGCTGTTCTTGACGACCGTGGTCGCGGTCGGGAAGTTCCACAGCAGCGAGGCCCGGACGGCGCCGCCGTCGGCGCTCTGCAGCTTGTCGTCCTCGACGTACGCCTGCGTGCCGTGGTCCCAGAGCCAGACCGAGGTGGTGCCGGCCGCCCGGGAGTCGTAGCCGTCGCCGGTCACGTTGACCACCGCGACCGCGCCGGCCGGGAGCTTCAGCTGGATCGCCCTGGCGCCCTGCAGCTGCGCCGCGCCGACCGTGAAGCTGTTGTAGCCGGCGGCCGTCGCGGTCAGCGTGAGGGTGGCGCCCGCGCCGCTGCCGCTCGCCGTGACCGAGGTGCCGGGGGTCGCACCCTGCGCGGCCAGCGCGGCGGAGAGGCCGCGCAGCCTCGCGAACTCGGCAGCGAAGTCGATCGGCGAGCTGCCGTGCGCGACCGTGCCGGCGTGGCCCTCCAGCCGGCCGGTGCCGCGCTTCTGCCCGGCGTAGACGCCATTGCCCTTCATCACCTCGGTGTTGCCGGAGCCGACGTTGACGTCACCGCCGACCACCAGTGCGTCGCCGCCGGGCAGCGCGCCGACCTGGTCGGCCGTCAGCTCCTGGCCGACGCTGAAGCCGTGGCTGAAGTCGGCGTTGCCACCGACCGCGACCGCGCCCTCGGCGTCCGGCGAGTGGCTGTCGTCGGCCTCGACGAACTCGCCGTAGTGGTCGGCCGCGCCGAAGCTCTGGCACTGCGGGGAGGTCGGGGCGGCGAGGGCGGCCGGCGCGGCGAACGCGCCCAGGGCGAGCGAACCGCCGAGCGCGAGGGCCGCGGCGGAGACAGATATGCGCATGCGGCGCACTCTTCCGGTGATCACCAGAAGTGGTCAAGACCAATGTCCGCTATGACGACAACCTGCCGATATGCCGCGATAACCCGGGTATGCGATGAACGCCCGGACCATCCGCCCACCCCCCGATGCCGCCCCCGCCGCAAGATCGCCTGTATGGCGACCTACGATGGTTGCCGTGCGTACCCCCTTCTCCCTGCTCGCCGAACGCTGGCACCCGTCCCCCACCATGGTGCGGCGCGCCGCGCTGAGCGCGCTGGTGATGAGCATCGTCATCGTGGTGACCGGCGGCGCGGTCCGGCTCACCGGCTCCGGGCTCGGTTGCAGCACCTGGCCGACCTGCACCTCCGCAAGCCTGACGCCGACGCCCGCGATGGGCGTGCACGGCATCATCGAGTTCACCAACCGGATGCTGACGTACGTGCTCTGCGCGGCCGTCGGCTGGACGATCCTGGCGGCCCGCTGCGCTCCGCAGTGGCGTCGCAGCCTGACCCGGCTCGGCTGGGCGCAGTTCTGGGTCGTGATGAGCAACGCCGTGCTCGGCGGGATCACCGTGCTGGCCGGGCTCAACCCCTACATCGTCGCCTGCCACATGCTCGCGGCGCTCGCGCTGGTCTGGGTGGCCGTGCTGACCTGGGAGCGCGCCAAGGAGGGCGACGGCCCGCCCCGGCCGCTGGTCGCCGAGCCACTGCGCAAGCTCTCCTACGTGCTGGTCGCGGCGACCGGTGCGCTGGTGGTCGCCGGCACCCTGGTGACCGGCGCCGGGCACCACCCGGGCGACTCCAGCGACGTGCCGCGGATCGCGATCAACTACGACCGCCTCGCCCAGGTGCACGCCGACTTCGCGTTCGTCACGGTCGGGCTCTCGCTCGCGGTCATCTTCACGCTGGCCGCCGTGAAGGCGCCGGCGGCCGCGCGGGCCCGGGGCCGGGAGCTGTTCCTGGTGCTGCTGGCCCAGGCCGTGATCGGGTACGTGCAGTACTTCACCGACGTGCCGGAGCTGCTGGTCGGCATCCACATGCTCGGCGCCACGCTGACCTGGATCGCCGCGCTGCGGATCCCGCTCGCGCTGCGCACCCGGGACGAGGCGGAGCAGCCGGCCGACGTCCCGACGCCGACACCCGAGGCCGCCACCGTCTGACGGCCGTCCACGCGGGACGCGTAGGACGAAGGCACGTACGACGAAGGCGCGTACGGCAAAGGCCCCGACCCCCACCGCACCCGGGGAGTCAGGGCCTTCGTCGTACCGGCGACCGAGCTGCACCCGGCCGCCGAGCTCAACCGCCGATCTGGATGCCCGCCATCCGCTTCCACTCGTACGAACCGGTTCGCACCTTGAGCGCGAGCTCGCCCTCGAAGGAGTCGTGCAGCGTCACCCCGGCCAGCTCGGCGGCCCGGCGGCCGACGGCGTAGTTCGGGGCCACCTGGTCGCCCCAGGCGCCGTCCTGGCCGACCACGACGATCCGGGTGGCGACCCGGCCGACATACTCCACCACGCCGTCCGCGCTGCCGCCGTGCTGCTTGGCGAAGGCGGTCAGGTTCTTGGCGATGCGCTTGGCGCGGCGCTCGGTGCGGGCGTCCACGACGGGGGCGAGGGTCTCTGCGCTGCTCATGCCCGCATGCTACCCACGGGTAGCGGAGCTGGCGACGCCAGGGCGGTGTGCCGCGGGCCACAACCGCCCCACCCACCCCCTACGCTCGACGGCGTGACTTTCCATGGCTGGCCCGCCGAGGCCCTCGACTTCTACGCGGGCCTGGAGACGGACAACTCCAAGAGCTACTGGACCGCCCACAAGGCGCGCTACGAGGAGGCGGTGCACGCCCCGGCCGCCGAGCTGCTCGAAGAGCTCGCCACCGAGTTCGGCGACGAGTTCGGCGAGGGCAAGATCTTCCGCCCGTACCGGGACGTGCGGTTCAGCGCCGACAAGACGCCGTACAAGACCCACCTCGGCGCGGTGCTGGAGCGCGGCGGCTACATCCAGCTCTCGGCGAGCGGGCTGGCCTGCGCGACCGGGATGTACCGGATGGCGCCCGACCAGCTGCAGCGCTACCGGGAGGCGGTGGCCGAGGACGTCACCGGGCAGGAGCTGGAACGGGTGATCGCGAAGCTCACCAGGGCCGGCCTCGACGTGCACGGCGTGGACTCGCTGAAGAGCGCCCCGCGCGGCTACCCGAAGGACCACCCGCGGATCGCGCTGCTGCGCCACAAGGGGCTGATCAGCTGGCAGGACTGGCCGGTGGAGGCCTGGCTGGGCACCGCTGCGGCGAAACGGAAGATCGTCACGTTCCTGCGCGCCGCCCGCCCACTACAGGACTGGCTCGGCACCCGAGTGGGGCCGAGCCAGCTGTCACACGACTAAAGCAGTAGTACTACGTCACTTGCGACGAGTCACTTGCCGATGAACGGATCCACCGCGATCGCCACCATGAGCAGCGTCAGGTACGTGATGGACCAGTGGAAGAGCCGCATCTCCTTGAGCTTGGCGCCGACCACGCCCGCCTTGGCGCGCGCGTGCAGGCCGTGCGCCTCCTTCAGCCAGAACGCGCCGAGCACGACCGCGCTGACCGGGTAGAGCCAGCTGGTGTGCGCGAGCGGCCACAGCGCCAGCGAGACCGCCACCATGATCCACGAGTAGGCGACGATCTGGCGGGCCACCGCCAGGTTGCCCTTGGTCACCGGCAGCATCGGGATGCCGGCCTTCTCGTAGTCCTCGCGGACCTTCATCGAGAGCGGCCAGTAGTGCGGCGGCGTCCAGAAGAAGATCACCAGGAAGAGCACCAGCGGCGCCCAGTCCAGCGAGTTGCGCACCGCGGCCCAGCCGACCAGCACCGGCATGCAGCCGGCGATGCCGCCCCAGACGATGTTCTGCGCGGTGCGCCGCTTCAGCCCGAGCGTGTAGACGAAGACGTAGAAGAGGTACCCGGCCAGCGCCAGTCCGGAGGCCAGCCAGTTCACCAGCAGGCCGAGCCAGACCGTGGAGACGACGCCCAGCGCGATCCCGAAGACCATGGCCTCGCGCGGCGAGACCATGCCGGTGACCAGCGGCCGCCGCTCGGTGCGGCTCATCACCGCGTCGATGTCGCGGTCGATGTACATGTTCAGCGCGTTCGCGCCGCCCGCGGAGAGGTACCCCCCGATGACGACCGCCAGCACGCGCCACAGGTCGGGCACCCCACGCTGGGCCAGGAACATCACCGGCACCGTGCTCATCAGCAGCAGTTCGATGATCCGAGGCTTGGTCAGTGCGACAAATGCCCCGACACGGGCCCCGAACGGCCGGTGCGCGGGGGTCGTCCCGAGGACCCCGGCGGGGCGGGATTCGACGGCGGTCACGAACACCCCAACTGAAGATGAATTCTCGCAGGCGCCCCGGCTCCGATACTTCGTGAATCCGTTCACGCTGCGCGTACCACGCCACCTTAGACGGTGCATATCTCCCGATCCGCCTCGGGGTCCGCTGACGGGGCCGGGCCGCACTCCCGCGGGTGAACTGCCTGGCCCGCGCCCTGCCCACCGGAACGCGGCCGGGGACAAATCGGGCCAAGGTGGTACCGGCGCACAACGGCGCACAGGCCACCGCACTGCACACAGTACGGACCGGAAGCGAAGGTCGATCCTTCCTGTTAGCCCAGTACGGAAGGTGTGCGGCGACCCGGACGGTAGGCTCCTCGGAGAAGCGGGATCAACCCTCCGTGACCGGCAATACCGAACTACCGTCAGGACCACAGTGACGTGGCCGACCCGGTCCCCTTCACGGGGTGACACTTCAATACGGAAGGAGCCCTGAGAAGGGTGAGCACCACGCCGACGAACGCAATCGAGTGGACCGATCTGGACCAGCGGACGGTGGACACCGCCCGCGTCCTGGCCATGGACGCCGTGCAGAAGGTCGGGAACGGGCACCCCGGGACCGCGATGGCCCTGGCCCCGGCGGCCTACCTCATCTTCCAGCGTTTCCTGCGGCACGACCCGACCGACCCGAACTGGGTCGGTCGCGACCGTTTCGTGCTGTCCCCCGGGCACACCAGCATGACCCTGTACACCCAGCTCTTCCTCTCGGGCTACGGCCTCGAGCTGGACGACCTGAAGTCGTTCCGGGTCCACGGCAGCCGCACCCCCGGCCACCCCGAGCACGGCCACACCGCCGGCGTCGAGACCACCACCGGTCCGCTCGGCCAGGGCATCGCGAACGCGGTCGGCATGGCGATGGCCTCCCGCTACGAGCGCGGCCTGTTCGACGCCGAGGCGCCGCACGGCGAGTCGCCGTTCGACCACACCATCTGGGCCATCGTCTCCGACGGTGACCTGGAGGAGGGCATCTCGGCCGAGGCGTCCTCGCTGGCCGGTCACCAGAAGCTCGGCAACCTGGTCGCGCTGTACGACGACAACCACATCTCGATCGAGGGCAACACGCAGACCGCCTTCTCCGAGGACGTGCTGCACCGCTACGAGGCGTACGGCTGGCACGTCCAGCGGGTCACCCCGAAGGACAACGGCGACATCGACGTGCGGGCGCTGGCCGCCGCGCTGGCCGCCGCCAAGGCCGAGACCTCGCGTCCGTCCATGATCGCGATGCGCACGATCATCGCCTGGCCGGCCCCGGACGCGCAGAACACCGCCAAGGCGCACGGCTCGGCGCTCGGTGCGGCCGAGATCGCGGCCACCAAGAAGGTGCTGGGCTTCGACCCGGAGCGCACCTTCGAGGTCTCCGAGGAGGTGCTCAGCCACGCCCGCCAGGTGATCCAGCGCGGCAAGGCCACCCGCGCCGAGTGGGAGCAGACCTTCGCCGCGTGGCGCGCCGCGGACGCCTCGCGCGCCGCCGAGTTCGACCGGATCCAGGCCGGCGAGCTGCCGAACGGCTGGAAGAAGGAGCTGCCGGTCTTCCCCGCCGGCAAGGAGGTCGCCACCCGCAAGGCCAGTGGCGAGACGCTCAAGGCGCTCGGCGCGGTGATCCCGGAGCTGTGGGGCGGCTCGGCCGACCTCGCGGAGTCGAACCTCACCACGATCGACGAGACCAGCTCGTTCCTGCCCGAGGGCAACCCGCTCAAGGGCGCCAGCCCGTACGGCCGCACGATCCACTTCGGGATCCGCGAGCACGCCATGGGCTCGACCATGAACGGCATCGCGCTGCACGGCAAGACGCGCGTGTACGGCGGCACCTTCCTGGTCTTCGCCGACTACATGCGCCCGGCCGTGCGCCTGGCCGCGCTGATGAAGCTGCCGGTCACCTACGTCTGGACGCACGACTCGATCGGCCTGGGCGAGGACGGCCCGACCCACCAGCCGGTCGAGCACATGGCCGCGCTGCGGGCGATCCCGGGCCTGTCGATGGTCCGCCCGGCCGACGCGAACGAGACCGCCGTCGCCTGGCGCACCATCCTGGAGCGGCACACCGTGCACCCGGGCCCGGTCGGCCTGGCGCTCACCCGGCAGAACGTGCCGACCTGGGACCGCGAGGTCTTCGGCTCCGCCGAGGGCACCGCGAAGGGTGGCTACATCCTGGCCGAGGCGTCCGACAACGCCCCGCAGGTGATCCTGATCGGCACCGGCTCCGAGGTGCAGCTCGCGATGAAGGCGCGCGAGACCCTGGAGTCGGAGGGCATCCCGACCCGGGTGGTCTCGATGCCGTCGGTCGAGTGGTTCAACGAGCAGGACCAGGCGTACCGCGACCACGTGCTGGCGCCCACCGTGAAGGCGCGGGTCTCGGTCGAGGCCGGCATCGCCCAGGGCTGGCGCGAGTTCGTCGGCGACCACGGCCAGATCGTCAGCCTGGAGCACTTCGGTGCCTCGGCCGACTACCAGGTGCTGTACCAGGAGTTCGGCATCACCGCCGAGGCCGTGGCGCACGCCGCGCACAAGTCGCTGCGCTCGCTGGAAGCCGTCAACCGCTAGTACCCCCGCCGCGCGGCCGACGCCACCGCCGGCCGCGCGGCTCCTCCCGCTTCCTGAAGTACCGATATCCCGTAAGGACTGAGCAGTATGACTGACGCACTGAAGCGCCTCAGCGACGAAGGCGTGGCGATCTGGCTGGACGACCTCAGCCGCACCCGGCTGAACTCCGGCAACCTGGCCGAGCTCGTTCAGACCAAGCACGTGGTGGGCGTCACCACCAACCCCACGATCTTCCAGAAGGCGATCGCCGGCAGCGGCGACTCCTCCTACGACGGCCAGCTGCGCGACCTGGCGGTGCGCAAGGTCACCACCGACGAGGCGATCCGCATGATCACCACCTCGGACGTGCGCGACGCCGCCGACGTGCTGCGCCCGGTCTACGACGCGAGCAACGGCCGTGACGGCCGGGTCTCGATCGAGGTCGACCCGCGCCTGGCCCACCAGAGTGCGCCGACGGTCGCCGAGGCCAAGCAGCTGTGGTGGCTGGTGGACCGCCCGAACATCTTCATCAAGATCCCGGCCACCAAGGCCGGTCTGCCCGCGATCTGCGAGGTGATCGGCCGCGGGATCAGCGTCAACGTCACGCTGATCTTCTCGCTGGACCGCTACAAGGCCGTCATGGACGCGTTCCTGACCGGCCTGGAGCAGGCCAAGGCGAAGGGCATCGACCTCTCCTCGATCGAGTCGGTCGCCTCCTTCTTCGTCTCCCGCGTGGACACCGAGATCGACAAGCGGCTCAACGCGATCGGCACCGACGAGGCCAAGGCGCTGCGCTCCAAGGCCGCCCTGGCCAACGCCCGCCTCGCCTACCAGGCGTACGAGGAGGTCTTCGGCTCGGTGGACGGCAAGAAGCCGGCCGGCGAGCGCTGGAAGGCCCTGGAGGCGGCCGGCGCCAAGCCGCAGCGCCCGCTCTGGGCGTCCACCGGTGTCAAGGACCCGGCCCTGCCGGACACCCTGTACGTGACCGAGCTGGTCGCGCCCGGCACCGTCAACACCATGCCCGAGGCCACCCTGGACGCCACCGGCGACCACGGCCAGGTCACCGGCGACACCATCACGGTCAACTACGAGGACGCCCAGGGCGTGCTCGACGCGCTGGCCGCGGTCGGCGTGGACTACGACGACGTCGTGCAGGTCCTGGAGGACGAGGGCGTCAGCAAGTTCGAGATCTCCTGGCAGGAGCTGCTCGACACCGTCACCGCCTCGCTGGCCTCCTTCGCCGCCGACGCCAACTGACACCTGCTCACACGACGCACTGAAGCGGAGCCCAAGCAGTGAGCAATGCACCAGCATTTCCCGACCTGGAGGGGGCCGAGGTGACGCAAGGAGAAAGCCCGCAGCTGCCAGTCAACCCGCTGCGTGATCCGGCGGACCGCCGGCTGCCGCGGATCGCCGGCCCGTCCGGTCTGGTCATCTTCGGCGTCACCGGCGACCTGTCGCGCAAGAAGCTGATGCCGGCGATCTACGACCTGGCCAACCGTGGCCTGCTGCCGCCGGGTTTCTCACTGGTGGGCTTCGCCCGCCGTGAGTGGGAGCACGAGGACTTCGCGCAGGAGGTGCACGACGCCGTCAAGGAGCACGCGCGCACGCCCTTCCGCGAGGAGGTCTGGCAGCAGCTGGCCAAGGGCATGCGGTTCGTCCAGGGCACCTTCGACGACGACGAGGCGTTCGAGACGCTCCGCGAGACGATCGAGGACCTGGACAAGGCGCAGGGCACCAGCGGCAACTTCGCGTTCTACCTGTCGGTGCCGCCGAAGTTCTTCCCGAACGTGGTCCAGCAGCTCAAGAAGCACGGCCTGGCCGACCCGCCGCAGGGCTCCTGGCGCCGCGCGGTGATCGAGAAGCCGTTCGGCCACGACCTGGCCAGCGCCCAGGAGTTGAACCGGATCGTCCACGAGGTCTTCCCGCGTGACGAGGTCTTCCGGATCGACCACTACCTGGGCAAGGAGACGGTCCAGAACATCCTGGCGCTGCGGTTCGCCAACTCGATGTTCGAGCCGATCTGGAACCGGTCGTACGTGGACCACGTGCAGATCACCATGGCCGAGGACATCGGCATCGGCGGTCGCGCGGGGTACTACGACGGCATCGGCTCGGCCCGGGACGTCATCCAGAACCACCTGCTCCAGCTGATGGCGCTGACCGCCATCGAGGAGCCGGCCTCGTTCCACCCGAAGGCCCTGGTCGCCGAGAAGCTCAAGGTGCTCAGCGCCGTGCAGCTGCCCAAGGACCTCGGCCGGCACACCGTGCGCGGGCAGTACGCGTCCGGCTGGCAGGGTGGCGAGGAGGTGGTCGGTTACCTGGAGGAGGACGGGATCAACCCGGAGTCCAAGACCGACACCTTCGCCGCCATCAAGCTGGAGATCAACAACCGGCGCTGGGCCGGCGTGCCGTTCTACCTGCGCACCGGCAAGCGCCTGGGCCGCCGGGTGACCGAGATCGCGGTGGTCTTCCAGCGCGCTCCGTACCTGCCGTTCGACTCCTACGCGACCGAGGAGCTGGGGCAGAACGCCCTGGTGATCCGGGTGCAGCCGGACGAGGGCGTCACGGTGCGGTTCGGCTCCAAGGTGCCGGGCACCTCGATGGAGGTCCGGGACGTCACGATGGACTTCGCCTACGGCGAGTCGTTCACCGAGTCCAGCCCGGAGGCCTACGAGCGGCTGATCCTGGACGTGCTGCTGGGTGACGCCAACCTGTTCCCGCGCCACCAGGAGGTCGAGGCGTCCTGGGACATCCTCGACCCGATCGAGAAGTACTGGGACCAGCACGGCAAGCCCGCGCAGTACCCGGCCGGCACCTGGGGTCCGGCCGAGGCGGACGAGATGCTCGCACGAGACGGCAGGAGCTGGCGCCGGCCATGAAGATCGACCTGACGGACACCACGTCCAGCAAGATCAACAGCGCGTTGATGGACGCTCGCCGGGCCGGCGGTTCGACCGCTGCCGGCATGGTCCTCACGATGATCATCGTGGTCGACGAGGGCAGCGCGTACGACGCCCTCAAGGCGGCCAACGACGCCTCGCGCGAGCACCCCTCGCGCACCCTCGTGGTGATCAAGCGGGCCGGGCGTTCGCCGCGGGCCCGCGCCGGCACCCGGCTCGACGCCGAGGTGCTGGCCGGCTCCGAGGCCGGCTCCGGTGAGACGGTCATCCTGCGGATGCACGGCGAGCTGGTCTCGCACGCGCAGTCGGTGGTGCTGCCGCTGCTGCTGCCCGACGCCCCCGTGGTCGTCTGGTGGCCGGAGAACGCGCCGCTGCACCCCGCGCAGGACGCGCTCGGCGCACTCGCCCAGCGCCGGATCACCGACGCCGTGACGGCCGAGTCCCCGGTCGGCCAGCTGGAGGTGCGCGCCGAGAGCTACACCCCCGGCGACACCGACCTGGCCTGGACCCGGATCACCGGCTGGCGCTCGATGCTGGCCGCCGCCCTGGACCAGCGCCCGATCAAGGTCACCTCGGCCGTGGTCGAGGGCGAGTCGTACAACCCCAGCGTCGAGCTGCTCGGCCTGTGGCTGCACGACCGCCTGCACGTGCCGGTGCAGCGGGTGGTCAGCGACGGCCCGGGCATCACCTCGGTGACGATGCGCAGCCACGACGGCGACATCGTGCTGGACCGCCCCGACGGCCTGATGGGCACGCTCTCGATCCCCGGCTCGCCGGACCGGATCGTGGCGCTCAAGCGGCGCGAGACGGCCGAGCTGATCGCCGAGGAGCTGCGCCGGCTCGACCCGGACGACATCTACGCGGCAGCGGTGCGCACCGGCGTGAGCCGGCTGCAGGAGCCGTCCAGCGAGACGGCGCACGCCGACGCGGTGGCCACCGGCGCGGTGGCCGCGGAGGCGGTCGCCACGGCGATCGGCAACGCGGTCGAGGCCGCGGTGGCGGCGCCGCGGGTGACGGCGAAGGTGCCGGAGGCCGAGGTCGAGGCGGCCGAGGCTCCGGCTGCCGAGCCCGAGGCCCCGAAGGCGGCCAAGAAGGCCACCACCCGCAAGGCGCCGGCGGCCAAGAAGGCCCCGGCGGCCGGCACCGCGAAGAAGGCCGCTCCCCGCAAGCGGAGTGGCTCGTGACACCGGTTCCCCAGCTGGTGGTGCACCGGGACAAGGAGCTGATGGCCCAGGCGGCCGCCGCCCGACTGATCACCAAGATCGTCGACGCGCAGGCCGCCCGGGGCACCGCCTCCGTGGTGCTCACCGGCGGGCGCAACGGCAACGCGCTGCTCGCGGCGATCGCCGCGTCCCCGGCCCGGGACGCGGTGGACTGGTCGCGGATCGACCTGTGGTGGGGCGACGAGCGCTTCGTGCCCTCCGACGACCCGGAGCGCAACGCGGTGCAGGCCACCGACGAGCTGCTCACCAAGGTCCCGGTCGATCCGGCCCGGGTGCACTACATGCCGGCCTCGGACGGCGTGGACGGCAGTGACGTGGAGGCGGCCGCCGAGCGGTACGCCGAGGAGCTGGCCAAGGCCGCCGGTCCGCAGGACCGCAGCCGGGTGCCCGCCTTCGACGTGCTGCTGCTCGGCGTCGGCCCGGACACCCACATCGCCTCGCTCTTCCCGGAGCACCCGGGCGTGCGGGAGCAGGCGAGCACGGTGGTCGGGGTGCGCGGGGCTCCCAAGCCGCCGCCCACCCGGATCTCGCTGACGCTGCCGGCGATCCGGGCGGCCCGTGAGGTCTGGCTGCTGGCCGCGGGCGAGGACAAGGCCGACGCGGTCGCGCTGGCGCTGTCCGGTCCGGGCGAGATCCAGGCCCCGGCCTCCGGCGCGTACGGCACCAGCCGCACGCTCTGGCTGCTGGACCGGGCCGCGGCGTCGAAGATCCCGGCGCAGCTCTACCCGCCGGCCTCGGCCTGACGGACGCAAGCCGAAGGGGTGGTGCGCATCGCGCACCACCCCTTCAGTGTGTTCGGACGATCGGATCGACGACCGGATCAGCGATCAGATCTCGCCACGCAGCTTCGCCAGCGCCTCGGCGAGGATCGCCTCGCCGTCGGCGTCGGTGCGACGCTCGCGGACGTAGGCCAGGTGCGTCTTGTACGGCTCGTTGCGCGAGGGCGCCGGCGGGTTGTGCTCGTCCTGCCCCGCCGGGAACCCGCAGCGCGGGCAGTCCCAGGTGTCCGGGATGACGGCCTCGGCAGCGAAACTCGGGCGCGTCTCGTGCTTGTTGGCGCACCAGAAGGAGATCCGGTTGCGGGGGGCGGACTCGCCGCGCTCCGCCTCGCCCATCGGGCCTGCCCCGACCCTGCTGCCACGGATGGCGTTGCCACTTGCCACGGTCTGACTCCCTGCGTGCCCTTATCCGCCTGGTCTGCCCAGGCGTTGCTGACCGCCGCCCCCAGCGGGACCCGGTCTCACCCTGCTCCCGCCGACCGGCCGCCCGCTGCGGACAGTGGCAAGTTGTCCTAGTGTACGGACCGGATAAGGATATGTCCGCACTGCCTTCGGAACTGAGTCCGGATCAGCTCTTGACCTTGATCAGCAGACCCAGTACGACGATGCATGCGAACCAAGCCAGGCCGATGACGATCGTGATCCGGTCCAGGTTGCGCTCGGCGACCGCCGAACCGCCACCGGCCGACATCGCGCCACCGCCGAACATGTCGGACAGACCGCCGCCCTTCCCCTTGTGCAGCAGCACGAGGACGATCATCAACAGGCTGAAGACGATCAGGGCAATCGAGAACCCGAGAACCACGGCGGGACCAACTCTCTCGTTCTATGGGGTCATGAGCTGGGTCATGAGCGAAGGGCCGGGCCGCCCGGTAAAAGGCGGTCCGGCCCAAAGACTACGTTGCTGTGAGCGGTTAGCCTACCGCCTGCTCGCGGTAACGCACGACCTTGACGAACTCGTCGGCGTCCAGCGAGGCCCCGCCGATCAGACCGCCGTCGATGTCGGGCTGGACCATCAGGCCCGCCACGTTGCCGGCCTTCATCGAACCGCCGTACAGCACCCGGACCTTGTCGGCCAGCTCGGCGCTGTACAGCTCGGCCAGCCGGGCCCGGATCGCGGCGCAGACCTGCTGCGCGTCCGCCGGGGTGGCCACCTCGCCGGTGCCGATCGCCCAGACCGGCTCGTACGCGACCACGATCGTCTCGGCCTGGTCGGCCGGGATGCCCTCCAGCGCGCCGTCCAGCTGCGCCAGCGTGTACTCGACGTGCGTGCCGGCCTTGCGGATCTCCAGCGGCTCGCCGACGCAGAGGATCGGCACGATGCCGTTCCGGAACGCCGCCTTGACCTTGGCGTTGACGATCTCCTCGTTCTCGCCGTGGTACTCGCGGCGCTCCGAGTGGCCGATCGTCGCGTAGCTGCACTTCAGCTTCGACAGCATCGGGCCGGAGACCTCGCCGGTGTAGGCACCGGAGTCGTGCGCCGAGATGTCCTGCGAGCCGTACTTGATCTTCAGCTTGTCGCCGTCCACCAGCGTCTGCACCGAGCGCAGATCGGTGAACGGGACCAGCACGGCGACCTCGACGGCCGCGTAGTCCTTGTCGGCCAGCGCGAACGCCAGCTTCTGGGTGTGCTGGATGGCCTCAAGGTGGTTGAGGTTCATCTTCCAGTTGCCCGCCATCAGCGGGAGACGCTCGGTCATGTTCAGCCTTCCAGGGCGGCGAGACCGGGGAGCGTCTTGCCCTCCAGGTACTCGAGGCTCGCGCCACCGCCGGTCGAGATGTGCCCGAACTTCGTCTCGTCGAAGCCCAGGATGCGGACGGCCGCCGCGGAGTCGCCGCCGCCGACCACGGTGAAGGCGTCGCTCTCCGTCAGGGCCTGTGCGACGGCCTTGCAGCCCTCGGCGAAGGTCGGGTGCTCGAAGACGCCGAGCGGGCCGTTCCAGAAGACCGTCTTGGCGTCCGCCAGCTTCTCGGCGAACAGCGCGCGGGTCTTCGGGCCGATGTCCAGGCCCTCCTTGTCGGCCGGGATCTTGTCGGCGTCGACGACCTCGAAGTCCGGCACGGGGGCGTGCGTCTTGGTGTCCGGGAAGTGCGCGGAGACCGCGATGTCCACCGGGAGGACGAACTCGACGCCGTTGGCCTTCGCCCGGTCCAGGTACTCCAGGACGGTCGGGATCTGGTCGGCCTGGAGCAGCGAGATGCCGACCTCGTGGCCCAGGGCCTTGAGGAAGGTGTACGCCATGCCGCCGCCGACCAGGATCCGGTCGGCCTTGCCCAGCAGGTTGTCGATCACCGCGAGCTTGTCGGAGACCTTGGCACCACCGAGGACCACGACGTAGGGGCGCTCGACCTCGTCGGTGAGCTTCTTGAGGACGGCCACCTCCTTCTCGATCAGCAGGCCGGCCGCGTGCGGCAGCCGGGCCGGCAGGTCGTAGACCGAGGCGTGCTTGCGGTGCACCGCGCCGAAGCCGTCGCCGACGTACAGGTCGGCGAGCTCGGCCAGCTGGTCCGCGAAGGCGCCGCGCTCGGCGTCGTCCTTCGAGGTCTCACCGGCGTTGAAGCGCAGGTTCTCCAGCAGCGTGACCTCGCCGTCGCGCAGGGCGGCGACGGTGGCCTTCGCGCTGTCACCCACGGTGTCGGTCGCGAAGGCGACCGGCGTGCCGAGGATCTCGCCCAGGCGCACGGCGGCCGGCGCGAGCGAGTACTTCTCGTCCGGCTCGCCCTTCGGGCGGCCCAGGTGCGAGGCGACGATCACCTTGGCGCCGCGCTCCAGCAGCCCCGCGATCGTCGGGGCGACGGCGCGGATCCGGCCGTCGTCCGTGATGGTGGTGCCGTTCAGCGGCACGTTGAGGTCGGCGCGGACGAATACCCGCCGGCCGGCGACATCGAGGTCGTCGATGGTCTTCACAGTCTTCGATCTCCTGGGAGAGGGGGGATGACGCTGGGAGTGGCACAGCGCCGGGCCACCGGGACGAAGGTGAGGGTAGGGCAAGGAGGTGAGGGTGGGCAGGGGCAGGGCCCGGACGCGGTGTCCGCCGTCCGGGCCCTGCCCCCTCACATCACGTCAGCTTCCGCTGAGTCAGAGCTGGCCACCGACGAGCGTGGTCAGGTTGACGAGGCGGTTCGAGTAGCCCCACTCGTTGTCGTACCAGCCGAAGACCTTGACCTGGTCGCCCTGGACCATGGTCATCAGCGAGTCGAAGATGGTGGAGAACGGCGAGTTCACGATGTCGGAGGAGACGATCGGGTCCTCGGTGTACTGCAGGATGCCCTTGAGGGAGCCCTGGGAGGCCTTCTGGAAGGCCGCGTTGACCTCCTCGACGGTGACCTCGCGCTCCAGGGTGACGACCAGGTCGGTGATCGAACCGGTCGGGACCGGCACGCGCAGCGAGGTGCCGTCCAGCTTGCCCTTGAGCTCCGGCAGCACCAGCGCGGTGGCCTTGGCGGCACCGGTGGAGGTCGGGATGATGTTGATCGACGCGGCACGGGCGCGACGCAGGTCCTTGTGCGGGAAGTCCAGCGTGACCTGGTCGTTGGTGAACGCGTGCACCGTCGTCATCATGCCCTTGACGATGCCGAAGTTCTCGTTCAGCACCTTGGCCAGCGGCGCCACGCAGTTCGTGGTGCAGGAGGCGTTGGAGATGACGGTGTGGTTCGCGGCGTCGTACTTGTCGTCGTTGACGCCCATCACGATGGTGACGTCCTCGTCGGTGGCGGGCGCCGAGATGATGACCTTCTTCGCGCCGGCGGCAACGTGCTTCTTTGCCTGGTCCGCCTTGGTGAAGATGCCGGTCGACTCGATGACGACGTCCACGCCCAGCTCGCCCCACGGCAGGCTGGCCGGGTCGCGCTCGGCGATGACCTTGAAGGTCTTGCCATCGACGGTGATGCTGTCGGCGGTGTGACTGACCTCGCCCGGGAAGGTGCCCAGGATCGAGTCGTACTTGAGCAGGTGAGCCAGGGTCTTGGTGTCGGTCAGGTCGTTGACACCGACGATCTCGATGTCCGCGCCCTGGGACTTGACCGCGCGGAAGAAGTTGCGGCCGATGCGGCCGAATCCGTTGATACCTACCCGGATCGTCACGAAACCGATCTCCTCTGGAGGTGCGCCGGACTATGCCGACGGAGTGGAAATTGGGATGTCCCCGACCACCACTGACCCTACCTCCCTGAGGTCCGACGGGGCACATCAGTCTGCGGGTCAAGACCCTGGCGTGGCGTTCCTGGACACACTTCCGTGAACGCCACGCCCCTCGACGAGAGCAGTTGAAGGACCATCGGACGAACCGTCTTAACAAACCGTCTGAACGAACCGTCTCAGCTGAGGGCCATCTCCTCGGTCAGATTCGCCTCCGTGCTGGGCAGGCCGAGCTCGGACGCCCGCTTGTCGGCCATCGCGAGCAGCCGGCGGATCCGCCCGGCCACCGCGTCCTTGGTCAGCGGCGGGTCGGCGAGCGCGCCCAGCTCCTCCAGCGAGGCCTGCTTGTGCTGCATCCGCAGCTGGCCGGCCGCCGCCAGGTGCTCGGGGACCTCGTCGCCGAGGATCTCCAGCGCCCGCTGCACCCGGGCCCCGGCCGCGACGGCCGCACGGGCCGAGCGGCGCAGGTTCGCGTCGTCGAAGTTGGCCAGCCGGTTCGCGGTCGCCCGCACCTCGCGGCGCAGCCGGCGCTCCTCCCAGGCGAGCACCGACTCGTGCGCGCCGAGCCGGGTGAGCAGCGCGCCGATCGCGTCGCCGTCGCGGATCACCACCCGGTCCGCGCCGCGCACCTCGCGGGCCTTGGCCGGGATGCCGAGCCGGCGGGCCGCGCCGACCAGCGCCAGCGCCGCCTCGGAGCCGGGGCAGGTGATCTCCAGCGAGGAGGACCGGCCCGGCTCGGTCAGCGAGCCGTGCGCCAGGAAGGCACCGCGCCAAGCCGCCTCGGCGTCGCAGGTGGCGCCGGAGACCACCGCCGGGGGCAGGCCCCGGATCGGCCGACCTCGCCCGTCCACCAGCCCGGTCTGTCGGGCCAGCAACTCACCGTCCTTGATCACCCGGACCACGTACCGGCTGCCGCGCCGCAGGCCGCTGGGGGCCATCACCACCAGTTCGGAGGCGTGCCCGAAGATCTCCAGTAGGTCCTTGCGCAGTCGCCGGGCCGCAATTCCGGTGTCCAGCTCCGCCTCGATCACGATCCGACCGCTCACAATGTGCAGTCCGCCCGCGAATCGCAGGATCGCCGACACCTCAGCCTTGCGACAGCAGGCCCGGGTGACAGGGAGCCGGCTGATTTCGTCCTTCACAGCTGCCGTCATCGCCATGGGCCGATCCTTCCATGTGTCCGGAAAATCCGGTCGTACGCGGCCGCCAAGAGCTCCGGGTCGTGTCGCGGGGTGCCGTCGGCCGAGGCGACCTTGTCCAGCACCAGGGCAGCGCCCATTCTTCCCGCGGCCTTCTCCAGGCCCGCCAGGTCGGCCACGCCGAAGGCGCCACCGGTCACCGCCCGCTCGTCCACCAGGATGGCGTCCACCCCGAGGTCCGGGGCGTGGTCGGCGATCACGTCCAGGTGACGCTGCGGGGTGAAGCCCTCGGTCTCGCCGGGCTGCGGCGCCAGGTTGAGCGTGAGCAGCCGGCGGGCCTTCGTCTCGACGAGCGCCTTGGCCAGCTCGGGGACCAGCAGGTGCGGCAGCACGCTGGTGAACCAGGAGCCCGGGCCGAGCACCACCCAGTCCGCCTCCAGCACCGCGGCCACCGCCTCCGGCACCGCCGGCGGCTCCTCGGGCAGCAGCCGGACCGACTGCACGGTGCCCGGGGTGACCGCCACGTTGGCCTGGCCGCGGACCGCCGAGACGGCGCACGGCCGGCCCGGGTCGTGGCCGCGCACCTGCGCCTCGATGTCCAGCGGGACCGCCGACATCGGCAGCACCCGGCCCTGCACGTTGAGCAGTCGGCCGACCCACTCCAGGGCCGCGACCGGGTCGCCGAGCTTCTCCCAGAGCGCCACGATCAGCAGGTTGCCGACCGCGTGGCCGCCGAGCTCGCCGGTGCCACTGAAGCGCTGCTGGATCACCTCGGACCAGGTCCGGCCCCAGTCGTCGTCGCCGCAGAGCGCGGCCAGCGCCTTGCGCAGGTCGCCGGGGGGCAGCACGCCGAGCTCCTCGCGCAGCCGGCCGCTGGAGCCGCCGTCGTCGGCCACCGTGACCACGGCGGTGAGGTCCGAGGTGAGCCGGCGCAGCGCGGAGAGCGAGGCGGACAGGCCCTGCCCGCCGCCCAGCGCGGTGATCCGCGGCGCGGTGCCGACGCGTCTGGACGCGCCCGGGGAACCCCGCTCGGCGGCCTTGTGCTGGAGCTGCCGCGCTGGCGAGTATCCCGTCACACCTACCCCACGTTTCTACTTCCGGCGGTGCTGTGGGACCGCCGTCACTCCCGTCCCATGTCGCGGTGCACCAGCACCGTTTCCACGCCGTCGGCGATCAGACGCTTCGTCAGCCGCTCCGACATGGCCACGCTGCGATGCTTGCCACCGGTGCAGCCTACGGCAAGCGTCATATAACGCTTGCCTTCGCGCCGGTAACCCTCGGTAACAATCTTCAGCAGCTCGGCGTATCCGTCCAGGAACTCCTTGGCTCCGGGCTGCTGGAAGACGTAGTCGGAGACGTCACCGTCGGTGCCGGTGCGGGCCCGCAGCTCGGGGACCCAGTGCGGGTTCGGCAGGAAGCGGCAGTCGACCACCAGGTCGGCGTCGACCGGCAGGCCGTACTTGAAGCCGAAGGACATCACGGTGCAGCGCAGCTCGGGCTCGTCGTGGTCGGCGAACTGGGTGTCGAGCTTGGCGCGCAGCTGGTGCACGTTGAGGTCGGAGGTGTCGATCACCAGGTCGGCCTCGCCGCGCAGCTCGCGCAGCAGGTCGCGCTCCTGGGCGATGCCGTCCACGATCCGGCCGTCGCCCTGCAGCGGGTGCGGGCGGCGCACGCTCTCGAAGCGGCGGACCAGCTCCTCGTCGGTGGACTCCAGGAAGACCACCCGCAGTCGAACACCGCGCTTCTCCAGCTCCTCCAGCGAGGCGAGCAGGTCGTCGAAGAACTGGCGGCCGCGGACGTCGACCACGACGCCGATCCGGGCCACCGCACCGCCGGAGCGGGCGCCGAGGTCCACCATGGTCGGGATCAGTGCCGGCGGCAGGTTGTCGACCACGAACCAGCCGAGGTCCTCCAGGCACTTCGCGGCCGTGCTGCGGCCGGCTCCGGACATGCCGGAGATGATCACCAGCTCCGGGGCCGTCTCCGCTCCGGCGTTCGGCCGGGCGTTGCCCCCATCGTCGGCCACTGTCACTTCGCTTCTCCGCTCTCGGTGCTGTCCATGCCGGCCGGCACGGTTTCGGCTGCATCCATGATCTCGCCTGTGGCGGTGTTCACGGCGAATGCCGTGGATGGCCGGGAGGCCAACGCCGCGACAACAGTCTCCGCCGTGCGCCGTCCGATCCCCGGGACCTCGCAGATCTCCTCGACCGTGGCGGCGCGCAGCTTCTTCAACGAGCCGAAATGCTTGAGCAGCGCGGTCCGCCGGGTCTCGCCCAGGCCCGGGACGGCGTCCAGACCGCCGCTGGTGAAGCGCTTGGCGCGCTTGCTGCGCTGGTAGGTGATCGCGAAGCGGTGCGCCTCGTCGCGGACCCGCTGGAGCAGGTAGAGGCCCTCGCTGCTGCGCGGCAGCACGACCGGGTCGTCCTCGCCGGGCAGCCAGACCTCCTCCAGCCGCTTGGCCAGGCCGCAGAGCGCGACATCGTCGATGCCGAGCTCGTCGAGCGCGCGCTTGGCGGCGGCCACCTGGGGCTGGCCACCATCGACGACCAGCAGCTGCGGCGGGTAGGCGAAGCGCTTCGGGCGGCCGTCCTCGGTGGTCAGCGTGCCCGGCTCGTCGTCCTCGGCGTCCAGCGCGGTGCCCGGCTCGGGGACGGCCTCGGGGACCGCCCACTCCCCCGTCTGCTCGCGCTCGCGCAGGTAGCGGCGGAACCGGCGGCCGATCACCTCGTGCATCGAGCGGACGTCGTCCTGGCCCTCGAAGCCCTTGATCTGGAACCGGCGGTACTCGCTCTTGCGGGCCAGGCCGTCCTCGAAGACGACCATCGAGGCGACCACGTCGTCGCCCTGGAGGTGGGAGATGTCGAAGCACTCGATCCGCAGCGGGACGCTGTCCAGCTCCAGCGCGTCGGCGATCTCCTGCAGCGCCCGGCTACGGGTCGTCAGGTCCGAGGCCCGCTTGGTCTTGTGCAGCGCGAGCGCCTGCTGGGCGTTGCGCTCGACGGTGGTCATCAGGTCCTTCTTGTCGCCGCGCTGCGGGACCCGCAGATCGACGCCGGCGCCGCGCAGGCCGGCCAGCCACTCCTGGACCGGCCCCGCCGGCTCGGGCAGCGCCGGCACCAGCACCTCGCGCGGGACGGTCTCACCGAGCTCGTCCCCGCTGACGCCGCCGTAGAGCTGCTGCAGCGCGTGCTCGACGAGTGCCGCGGTGTCCACGTCCTCGACCTTGTCGGTGACCCAGCCGCGCTGGCCGCGCACCCGCCCGCCGCGGACGTGGAAGATCTGCACGGCCGCCTCCAGCTCGTCCTCGGCGAGCGCGAGCAGGTCCGCGTCGGTGCCGTCGGCGAGCACGACCGCGTTCTTCTCCATCGCGCGCTTGAGCGCCTCGATGTCGTCGCGCAGCCGGCCGGCCTTCTCGTACTCCAGCTCGGCCGCGGCCTCGCGCATCTGCTCTTCGAGACGGCGCAGGTAGTTGCCGGTGCGCCCGGCCATGAAGTCGCAGAACTCCTCGGCCAGATCCCGGTGCTCCTCGGCGGAGACCTTGCCGACGCAGGGCGCCGCGCACTTGCCGATGTAGCCGAGCAGGCACGGCCGGCCGACCTGCTGGGCCCGCTTGAAGACGCCGTTGGAACAGGTGCGGACCGGGAAGACGCGCAGCAGCAGGTCCACCGTCTCGCGGATCGCCCAGGCGTGGCCGTACGGCCCGAAGTAGCGCACGCCCTTCTTGTGCGCCCCGCGCATCACCTGCACGCGGGGGAACTGCTCGTTCAGCGTGACCGCGAGCTCCGGGTAGCTCTTGTCGTCGCGGTACTTGACGTTGAACCGGGGGTCGAACTCCTTGATCCAGGCGTACTCCAGCTGGAGCGCCTCGACCTCGGTGCCGACCACGGTCCACTCCACCGAGGCGGCGGTGGTGACCATGGTCGCGGTGCGCGGGTGCAGGTTCGCGATGTCCTGGAAGTACGAGGAGAGCCGCGGCCGCAGGCTCTTCGCCTTGCCGACGTAGATCACCCGGCCGTGCTCGTCCCGGAACCGGTAGACCCCGGGCGAGACCGGGATCGCGCCCGGCGCCGGGCGGTAGGTGGACGGGTCAGCCATCGTCGCTCCCCCTCTGTGCAACCCTTCGTTCCTGTGGTGACACGGGAAACCCTAGTCCCCGGCTCGGACAGCCGGCGTCCAGGGACCACCCAGCGGACACTCAGCCCGGCCGGGATCAGCAGTCGCGCCGGGAGTCAGCAGCCCCGCCAGGAGTCAGCTGGGTGTCACCGTGATCGTGCCGCCGGTCACCGCGACCGGGTAGGACGGCAGCGCGGTCGGCGCCGGGCCGCCGGCGACCGTGCCGTCCGCGATGTTGAAGCGGCTGCCGTGGCACGGGCACTCGATCAGCTTGTCCTTCACCTGGTCGACGATGCAGCCGGCGTGCGTGCAGCGGGCGCTGAACGCCTTGTACTGGCCCGCGGTCGGCTGGGTGACCACGATGTGCTGGTCGCGGTAGACCTTGCCGCCGCCGACCGGCACGTCGGAGGCCGGGCCGACCGTGACCGGGCTCGGCGCGGCCTTGGCGCTGCCGGTGGTCTGGCCACTGCTCTGACCGCTGCTCGACGAGCAGCCGGCCACGGTGAGCGCGGCACCGCCGGCCAGCGCGGCCGCGCCGCAGCAGAGCAGCGTGCGGCGGGTGGTGGTGGGCTGCTCGGCGGCCTCGGACATCGGTGACTCCCTGTCGTGCGACGTGCGGTCGGGCCGCAGTCTAGCCGCGCGCGATGAGCCCGACCGGTGCCGCCCGGTGCCGCCCGAACGGCTCGGGCGGCACCGGGCGGCCACTGCTCCCCCAGCCGGCTGCTTCCCCGGCCGGCTACTTCTTCGCGGCCGCGCGCTTGCGGGGCGAGCGGGGCGCCGGGACCGGTGCCTCGTCGGTGACCCGGTCGCCGAGGATGTCCCGCAGGAACTTGCCGGTGTGGCTGGCCGTCACGCCGGCGATCTCCTCCGGGGTGCCCTCGGCGACGACCATGCCGCCGCCGTTGCCGCCCTCCGGGCCCATGTCGACGATCCAGTCAGCCGTCTTGATCACATCGAGGTTGTGCTCGATGACGATCACCGTGTTGCCCTTCTCGACCAGCCCGCTGAGCACCTTGATCAGCTTGCTGATGTCCTCGAAGTGCAGGCCGGTGGTCGGCTCGTCGAGCACGTAGACGGTCCGGCCGGTGGAACGCTTCTGCAGCTCCGAGGCGAGCTTGACGCGCTGCGCCTCGCCACCGGAGAGGGTCGGCGCGCTCTGGCCGAGCCGGACGTAGCCGAGGCCGACGTCGTTGAGCGTGCGCAGGTGGCGGGCGATCGCCGGGACCGCCTCGAAGAAGTGCAGCGCCTCCTCGATCGGCATGTCCAGCACCTCGGCGATGGACTTGCCCTTGTAGTGCACCTCCAGCGTCTCCCGGTTGTACCGCGCCCCGTGGCAGACCTCGCAGGGGACGTAGACGTCCGGCAGGAAGTTCATCTCGATCTTGATGGTGCCGTCGCCGGAGCAGTTCTCGCAGCGGCCGCCCTTGACGTTGAACGAGAAGCGGCCCTGCAGGTAGCCGCGCACCTTCGCCTCGGTGGTCTCCGCGAAGAGCTTGCGGACGTGGTCGAAGACGCCGGTGTAGGTGGCCGGGTTGGAGCGCGGGGTGCGGCCGATCGGCGACTGGTCCACGTGCACCACCTTGTCCACCAGGTCGGTCCCGGTGACCCGGGTGTGCCGGCCCGGCACGCTGCGCGCGCCGTTCAGCTCGCGCGCCAGGTGGGTGTAGAGGATGTCGTTGACCAGCGTGGACTTGCCCGAGCCCGAGACGCCGGTGATCGCGGTGAAGGTGCCGAGCGGGAAGCCCACCGTGACGTCGCGCAGGTTGTTCTCGCGCGCGCCGTGCACCACGATCTGCCGCTTCTTGTCGCGCGGGCGGCGCGCGTCGGGGATCGGGATCGACCGCTTGCCGGACAGGTACTGGCCGGTCAGCGACTCGGGGTTGCGCAGCAGGTCCTTGAGCGCCCCGGAGTGCACCACCTTGCCACCGTGCTCGCCGGCGCCCGGGCCGATGTCGACCACCCAGTCCGCGGTCTTGATGGTGTCCTCGTCGTGCTCGACCACGATCAGCGTGTTGCCGATGTCGCGCAGCCGGACCAGCGTCTCGATCAGCCGGTGGTTGTCGCGCTGGTGCAGGCCGATCGAGGGCTCGTCCAGCACGTAGAGCACGCCGACCAGGCCGGAGCCGATCTGGGTGGCGAGCCGGATCCGCTGCGCCTCGCCGCCGGAGAGTGTGCCGGCCGCGCGGTTCAGCGAGAGGTAGTCCAGGCCGACGTCGACCAGGAAGCGCAGCCGCTCGTTGACCTCCTTCAGCACCCGCTCGGCGATCTTCTTGTCCCGGGCGCTCAGCTTCATCGCACCGAGGAACTCGGCGCAGTCGCTGATCGACATCGCCGAGACCTCGGCGATCGACTTGCCCTGCACGGTGACCGCGAGCACCACCGGCTTGAGCCGGGTGCCGTGACAGGCCGGGCAGGGCACCTGGCGCATGTAGCCCTCGAAGCGCTCCCGGCTGGTGTCCGTCTCCGCCTCGCCGTGCCGGCGCTGGACGTAGGAGATCGCGCCCTCGAAGCCGGTGACGTACGAACGCTCGCGGCCGAACCGGTTGTTGTAGCGGACCTCGACCTTGGCCTTGTGGCCGTAGAGCAGCGCCTTCTTCGCGCGGGCCGGCAGCCCGGCCCAGGGGATGTCGGTCCGGAAGCCGAGTTCGGCCGCCAGCGCGTTGATCATCCGCGCGTAGTGCTCCTTCATGTGACCCATGGTCCAGGGGTGGATCGCCCCCTCCTCCAGGGTCTTCTCCTCGTCGGGGACCACGAGTTCCGGGTCCACCTCCAGCCGGCTGCCGAGCCCGGCGCACTCCGGGCAGGCGCCGAACGGCGAGTTGAAGGAGAACGAGCGCGGCTCCAGCTCCTCGAACGAGACGTCGTCGTACGGGCAGTAGAGGTGCTCGGAGTACATCCGCTCGCGCTCGGGGTCCGCCGCGTCGAGGTCGACGAAGTCGAGCACCACCATGCCGCCGGCCAGCTTGAGCGCGGTCTCCACCGAGTCGGTCAGCCGGCGCTTGGCGCTCTCCTTGACCGTGAGGCGGTCGATGACCACCTCGATGGTGTGCTTCTCCTGCTTCTTGAGCTTCGGCGGCTCGGTCAGCTGGATCGTCTCGCCGTTCACCCGGGCCCGGGCGTAGCCCTTGGACTGGAGATCGGCGAAGAGGTCGACGAACTCGCCCTTGCGCTCGCGCACCACCGGGCTGAGCACCTGGAACCGGGTGCCCTCGGGGAGCTCCAGCACCTTGTCCACGATCGCCTGCGGGGACTGCTTGGCGATCGGGCGCCCGCAGTGCGGGCAGTGCGGCTTGCCGACCCGGGCGAAGAGCAGCCGGAGGTAGTCGTACACCTCGGTGATGGTGCCGACGGTCGAGCGCGGGTTGCGGTTGGTGGACTTCTGGTCGATCGAGACGGCCGGCGAGAGGCCCTCGATGAAGTCGACGTCGGGCTTGTCCATCTGCCCGAGGAACTGCCGGGCGTAGGAGGAGAGCGACTCGACGTAGCGCCGCTGCCCCTCGGCGAAGATGGTGTCGAAGGCCAGCGAGGACTTGCCCGACCCGGACAGCCCGGTGAAGACGATCAGCGAGTCCCGGGGCAGGTCGAGCGAGACGTTCTTGAGGTTGTGCTCGCGAGCACCACGGACGATGAGGCGGTCGGCCACAGCTAATGGCGCCTTTCTCCGGGACGGGCAGGTCAGTGGGTCTGGGGGTGGGCCCAAGGGGAGCGGGTGGTGCTTCCAGTGTCGCCGATCAGCGTATAGCTCACACGTTCGATTATCGACCGTGCTCGACGCCGGGGAGCAGACACCACCCGAACGAGTGAATACCACCGCACTGACAATCAGCCTGGTTCGCCGGAAACCCCCTGCTCAGCGTGGACTCCGGCGATAGCCTTCGACTGTCCAACGAGCCATCGCCGTTCAGGCAACGCCACTTTGGAGATCCACCCGATGACCGCGCCCCGGACCGAGTCCGACCCCGCCGCCGCCACCGCCCACGCCGCCGCCGTACTGCGTGAGGTCGAGGCGAGCACCGAACACCTGCTGCGCACCGTCGCCGAGCTGACCCCGCAGGCGGTGGCCGAGCCCTCCGCGCTGCCGGGCTGGACCCGCGGCCACGTGCTCGCGCACATCGCCCGCAACGCGGACTCGCTGGTCAACCTGCTGGAGTCGGCCCGCACCGGCCGGGACATCCCGCAGTACGCGAGTGACAGCGCCCGCGAGGAGGGCATCCAGCAGGGCGCCCCGCGCCCGCCGGCCGAGCAGCTGGCCGACCTGCGGGCCTCCGCCGAGCGGTTCGCCCAGGCCGCCGCCGCGCTGCCCGCCGAGGCCTGGCAGGCCGTGCTGCGGCACCGGCACGGCTACACGTTCCCGGCCTGGGAGCTGCCCGACAAGCGGCTGGCCGAGCTGGAGTACCACCACGTGGACCTGGACGCCGGCTACACCCCGGCGCACTGGTCGGCCGGCTTCGCGATCACCGAGTTCCGCCGGCTCGGCGCGAAGTTCGCCGGCCTGCCGGAGTTGCCGGCCATCGAGCTGATCGCCGAGGACACCGGCGACTCGGCCCGCCTCGGCGACCCGCAGGCGCCCGCCGCGCTGCGCGTCGAGGGCCCGGTGCGCGGGCTCACCGCGTGGCTCTCCGGCCGCTCGGACGGCGACGGCCTCCAGGTGCACCAGGACGGCGTCCAGCTCACCGACCCGCGCACCGCGCTGCCGAAGCTCCCGGCGATGGGCTGAGCCGCGATCATGGTCAGTGTCGGCAAGCGGTCCGCAGCGCCGGACCCGAACAGCAGGATCCGAACAGCAGAGGAGTGACCCGATGAGCTACCACGGAGCGGTCAAGGTCGGCGGCCCGCCGGACGTGCGGGAACTGGCCCACCTGATCATCACCAAGGTCGCGGTCGGCCCGTTCGACAACAACGCCTACCTGCTGCGCTGCCGGGCCACCGACGAGCAGCTGCTGATCGACGCGGCGGCCGACGCACCGGCCCTGCTGGAGACGGTCGGCGAGCAGCTGGCCACAGTGGTCACCACGCACCGCCACCACGACCACTGGAACGCGCTGGCCGAGGTGGTCGCCGCGACCGGCGCCCGCACGCTGGCCGGCGAGTTCGACGCCGAGGGCATCGAGGTGCCGACCGACCAGCAGCTCGCCGACGGCGACACCGTCCGGGTCGGCGCGGTCGACCTGACGGTCCGCCACCTGGTCGGCCACACCCCGGGCGCGATCGTGCTGATCTACGACGACCCCGAGGGCCACCCGCACGTCTTCACCGGGGACTGCCTCTTCCCGGGCGGCGTGGGCAACACCTGGAAGGACCCGGAGGCCTTCCGCACCCTCTTCCGGGACGTCTCCACGAAGCTCTTCGACGCCCTGCCCGACGAGACCTGGGTCTACCCGGGCCACGGCAAGGACACCACCCTCGGCGCCGAGCGCCCGCACCTGCCGCAGTGGCAGGAGCGGGGCTGGTAGCACTGGTAGCAGCGGACGCTGTGGCAGTCGGGCCGGCCGTCAGACGTCGGCCGGCTCGACTTCCGCCGCTACGGCACGCTCGGCCCGGCGCGAGGCGATCAGGCTGGTGGCGGTCGTGACGGCCAGCACCGCGAGGATGACGCCCAGCGAGAGCGGGATGCCGATCTCCGGCACGTGCACGCCGCTCTCGTGCAGGGCGTGCAGCACCAGCTTCACGCCGATGAAGCCGAGGATCACCGAGAGGCCGTAGGAGAGGTGGACCAGCTTCTTCAGCAGGCCGCCGAGCAGGAAGTACAGCTGCCGCAGGCCCATCAGCGCGAAGGCGTTGGCCGTGAAGACGATGTACGGCTCCTGGGTGAGGCCGAAGATCGCCGGGATCGAGTCGAGCGCGAAGAGCAGGTCGGTGGTGCCGATCGCGAGCATCACGACGGTCATCGCGGACATCGACGGGAAGCGCCGCCGGACCACCGTCAGCAGCCGGTTCTCCTCGAACTCGGCGTTCTCCTGGTGGCCGGCCCTGGCCTCCTTGATCAGCTTCCAGGCCGTCCAGACCAGGAACGCGCCGAACAGGTAGAAGACCCAGGAGAACGTGCTGACCAGCGCGGCGCCACCGGCGATGAAGACCGCCCTGAGCACCAGCGCGATGATCACCCCGACCATCAGCACCCGCTGCTGGTGGATCTTGGGTACCGCGAACTTGGACATGATCAGGATGAAGACGAAGAGGTTGTCCACGCTCAGCGACTTCTCGGTGACGTAGCCGGCGAAGAACTCACCGGCCGGCTGGGCACCGGAGTGCCACCAGAGGAAGCCGCCGAAGAGCAGTGCCAGCACCACCCAGACGACCGTCCAGGTGCCGGCCTCGCGGAGCGACACCTCGTGCGGCTTGCGGCCGCCGATGAAGAAGTCGGCGGCGATGAGTGCGGTCAGCACCCCGATGGTGGTGACCCACATGGCGAGCGATACGTCCACGAAACAGCTCCTCCGGCACACGTCGTTGCCGGAGGTCTCTTCCATCCACGCGCACGGGGGCCACTGCCACTCCGTACGCGGGACCGGTGCACCCGGGTCGGCCGTCCGTCGGCCGCCGTGCTGACGGGAACACCGTAGGGGGAATACTCCCCTCCGCTCCCAGAAGAGTAACAGGAAGAGCAAAGGGAAGGTAAAGGGCGAGGGTGGCGAGCTCGGGAGGAGGCAGGGCTCAGAGGAACGGCGCGATCGCCGGCAGCAGGTCCTGGAAGGTCTTGGCCTGAGCCGGTACGCCGATCGCCTGCATGCCCCAGCCGCCGGCCGGATCCCGGTAGACCTTCGCCATGATCTGCCCGGTGTGCGCGCCGCCGCCGGTCAGCTCGTAGCGGGCCAGCTCCTGCCCGGTCGTCTCGTCCAGCAGCCGGCAGTGCGCGTTCTCCACCTCGGCGAAGGTCTGCCCGGTGTACGAGCTGACCGTGAAGACCACCTGGGTGATCTGGCCGGGCACCCGCGACAGGTCCACCACGATGGCCTCGTCGTCCCCGCCGGTGCCGACGCCGCCGACCAGGTTGTCGCCGGTGTGCCGGACCGAGCCGTCCCGGCTGACCAGCTGCTGGAAGAAGACCACGTCGGCCGGGGTGTGCTCGGCGTAGAGCAGCGCCGAGGCGTCCAGGTCGATCTGCCGGCTGCGGCTGCCGAACAGGCCGCGCTTGGGCGACGCCCGCCAGCCCAGGCCCATCCGGACCAGGCTCAGCGACTCGCCGCCGGCCTTGCGCAGGCTGACCTGCTCCCCCTTGGCCAGATTCACCGACACGGTGCTGTCCTCTCTCTTCGTCCGGCACGCGCTCGGCGCATGCCGGCAACGGTGGTCGGAACACCCCGGCGCCGTCCCCCGGCTGAGGCAAACATTAAGAAGCTGAAGCAAACATTAGAACCTCGGCAAGCCCCCCGGCCAGGGGCGGCCCGCAGCAGAAGCCGCAGGCCGCAGCCTGTGCGGCAGCCAAGCCGCACTACGTCTAGATCCGCCGGCGCCGGCCGCGCCCGAGTCGGTCAGGCGATCCCGGCCTCGCGCATCTGTCGCAACTCCTTCTTCAGCTCCTTGACCTCGTCACGCAACCGGGCCGCCACCTCGAACTGGAGCGAGGCCGCGGCGGCGTGCATCCGGTCGGTCATCTCCTGCACCAGCTCGGCCAGTTCGGCGGCCGGCAGGCTCTTCGCCGGCTTGCGGTCGGCGCCGAGCGCGGGCACCGGCGCCTTCTTGCCCTTGGCGGCGTCCCGGTAGCCGGTGGCCATCAGCTCCTCGGTGTCGATCTCCTCGCGGGCCAGCGTGTCGAGGATGTCGCCGATCTTCTTGCGCAGCGGCTGCGGGTCGATGCCGTGCTTCTCGTTGTACGCCTGCTGGACGGCCCGGCGGCGGTTCGTCTCGTCGATCGCCTTCTCCATCGACGGCGTGATCCGGTCCGCGTACATGTGCACCTGGCCCGAGACGTTACGGGCGGCGCGGCCGATGGTCTGGATCAGCGAGGTGCCGGAGCGCAGGAAGCCCTCCTTGTCGGCGTCCAGGATCGCCACCAGCGAGACCTCGGGCAGGTCCAGGCCCTCGCGGAGCAGGTTGATGCCGACCAGCACGTCGTACTTGCCGGCCCGCAGCTCGCGCAGCAGCTCGACCCGGCGCAGCGTGTCGATGTCGCTGTGCAGGTAGCGGACCCGGATGTCCAGACCGAGCAGGTAGTCGGTGAGGTCCTCGGACATCTTCTTGGTCAGCGTGGTGACCAGCACCCGCTCGTCCTTGGCGACCCGGTCGCGGATCTCGTGCACCAGGTCGTCGATCTGGCCCTCGGTCGGCTTGACGATCACCTCGGGGTCGATCAGGCCGGTCGGGCGGATGATCTGCTGCACCTGGCCGTCGCCGCGGGAGAGCTCGTACGGGCCCGGGGTGGCCGAGAGGTAGACGGTCTGGCCGACCCGGCCGAGGAACTCCTCCCACTTCAGCGGGCGGTTGTCCATCGCCGAGGGCAGCCGGAAGCCGTGCTCGACCAGCGTGCGCTTGCGCGAGGCGTCGCCCTCGTACATCGCGCCGATCTGCGGGACGGTCACGTGCGACTCGTCGATCACCAGGAGGAAGTCCTCCGGGAAGTAGTCGAGCAGCGTGTTGGGAGCGGTGCCGGGCTCGCGGCCGTCGAAGTGCATCGAGTAGTTCTCGACGCCGGAGCAGCTGCCGATCTGCCGCAGCATCTCGATGTCGTAGGTGGTGCGCATCCGCAGCCGCTGGGCCTCCAGCAGCTTGCCCTGCTTCTCCAGCGTGGCGAGGCGCTCCACCAGCTCGGCCTCGATGCCGGTGATCGCCCGCTCCATCCGCTCCGGGCCGGCCACGTAGTGCGAGGCGGGGAAGACGTAGATCGAGTCGTCCTGGCTGATGATCTCGCCGGTGAGCGGGTGCAGCGTGTAGAGCGCCTCGATCTCGTCGCCGAACATCTCGATCCGCACGGCCAGCTCCTCGTACACCGGGAAGATCTCCACGGTGTCGCCGCGGACCCGGAAGGTGCCGCGGGTGAAGGCCAGGTCGTTGCGGGTGTACTGGATGTCGACGAAGCGGCGCAGCAGCGCGTCCCGGTCGATCTCCTCGCCGACCTTGAGCGGGACCATCCGGTCCACGTACTCCTGCGGGGTGCCGAGGCCGTAGATGCAGGAGACCGAGGCGACCACCACGACGTCCCGCCGGGTGAGCAGCGAGTTGGTGGCGGAGTGGCGCAGCCGCTCGACCTCCTCGTTGATCGAGGAGTCCTTCTCGATGTAGGTGTCCGTCTGCGGGACGTAGGCCTCGGGCTGGTAGTAGTCGTAGTACGAGACGAAGTACTCGACCGCGTTGTTCGGCAGCAGCTCGCGGAACTCGTTCGCCAGCTGGGCGGCCAGCGTCTTGTTCGGCGCCATCACCAGGGTGGGGCGCTGGAGCTTCTCGATCATCCACGCGGTGGTGGCCGACTTGCCGGTACCGGTCGCGCCGAGCAGGACGACGTCCTTCTCGCCCGCGCGGATCCGGCGCTCCAGCTCGGCGATCGCCGCCGGCTGGTCGCCGTTGGGCTGGTAGGGGCTGACGACCTCGAAGGGCGCCTTGGTCCGCTCAATGCTCGTGATGGGTCGCACGGTCCCACCGTACGACCCGGCACCGACAGCGCGGGTCGATTAAGAACCGCAGCTGCCCTATCGGGCGCTGTCCCTATCGGGCGCTGTCCCGGGCCAGCGCGACCAGGCGGGAGATCGCCCGCAGGTACTTCTTGCGGTAGCCGCCCTTCAGCATCTCCTCGGAGAAGACCTGGTCGAACGGGATGCCGGAGGCGGTGATCGGCAGCTCCCGGTCGTACATCCGGTCGGCCAGCACCACCAGGCGCAGCGCGGTGGACTGGTCCTCCACCGGGCGCACCCCGCGCAGGAAGACCGCGTGCACGTCGTCCAGCATCGCGCCGTAGCGGCTCGGGTGGACGGCCGAGAGGTGGCCGAGCAGGTCGCCGAAGTCGTCCAGCGAGGCGCCCGGGGTGCGCGCGGCGCGCTCCTCGACCACCTCGTCCGGGTACGGCGCCGGGGCGTCCGGCAGGCCGCGGTGGCGGTAGTCCTGGCCGTCGATCCGCAGCGGGCGGAAGTGCGCCGAGAGGCCCTGGATCTCGCGCAGGAAGTCGGTGGCCGCGAACCGGCCCTCGCCGAGCTTCTCCGGCAGCGTGTTCGAGGTGGCGGCCAGCTTGACGCCCGCGTCCACCAGGCGGCCGAGCAGCGTGGAGACCAGGACCGTGTCGCCCGGGTCGTCGAGCTCGAACTCGTCGATGCAGAGCAGCTTGTGACCGGAGAGGGTCTGCACGGCCTGCTGGAAGCCGAGCGCGCCGACCAGGTTGGTCAGCTCGACGAAGGTGCCGAAGGCCTTCGGGCCGGGCGCCGCGTGCCAGAGCGAGGCGAGCAGGTGGGTCTTGCCGACGCCGTAGCCACCGTCCAGGTAGACGCCGGCCGGGCCGGCCGGCGCCGGGGCGGAGCGGCGGAACCAGCCGCGCTTGGGTGCCTCGGCGGCGTTCAGGCCGGCCGCGAACTCCTCCAGCACCCGGATCGCCTCGTACTGGCTCGGCTGCGAGCTGTCCGGCAGGTACGAGCCGAAGCTCACCCCGGCGAACCGCGGCGGCGGGACCATCTCGGCCACCAGCCGCTCGGCCGGGACGACCGGACGGCGCGCGGTGAGCGCCACCGGGGCGGCCGCGACGGCGGTCGGGGCGACTATGGCATCGGGGTGCGAGGCAGCGGACACGGTAGTAAAGGGTACGCGCCGTGGAAGACTCGGGATCATGCGCAGCCTGATCCCTCCGTCACACTCGGACATCGACCTCGGCACTCTGCACGGACTCGCCGCGGCCTACGCCTACCCCGGGCAGGTCGACCGCGGCCGCCCGTGGCTGCGGGCGAACATGGTCAGCGGGCTGGACGGCGCGGCCCGGCTGGACGGCCTCTCGGAGGGACTCTCCAGCGAGGCCGACAAGCGGATCTTCGGCGTGCTGCGGGCACTCAGCGACGTCGTGCTGGTCGGCGCCGAGACGGTCCGGGCCGAGGGTTACCGCCCGGCCAGGGCGCGGGCCGACTTCGCCGCCGCCCGGGAGGCGGCCGGGCAGGCGCCGGCCCCGGCGATCGCGATCGTCAGCCGCAGCCTGGCGCTGGACCTGACCGCCCCGCTCTTCACCGAGCCGCTGGTGCGCACCGTGGTGATCACCACCGAGGACGCGCCCGCGGCGGCGCTGGCCGCGGTGGCCGAGGTCGCGGACGTGGTCACGGCCGGCCGCGGCACGGTGGACCTGCCGGCCGCGCAGGCCGCGCTGACCGCCCGCGGCTGGACCCGCCAGCTCACCGAGGGCGGGCCGCGGTTGCTGGCCCAGCTCACCGCGGCCGGACTGCTGGACGAGCTCTGCCTCTCGCTCGCCCCGCTGCTGACGGCCGGCGACGCGCCGCGGATCTCGCACGGTGCCGAGTTGGCTGACGCGCAGCAGATGCAGCTGGTCTCATTGATCGAGCAGAAAGGTTTCCTCTTCGCCCGCTACTGTCGTACCGGCGGGTAATCACTCCCTCGTGGCCCCTGTGCCGCGTGAGCCGCGTGAGGAAAGCTTCCTCCGGGCACTATGGGAGGGGACACCGGACCCACGGGGGCCTGCAGGATGGAAGGGACTCTTGTGTTCAAGACCGTACTGATGATCGAAAAGGCGCTCTCCGACGCCGATGTGGAGCTGGTGACCACGCTCCACGGCGATGAGAAGGTCTCCTTCGTCGTCCTGATGCAGCCGCGCGGCAAGCAGGACGAACTGCTCCGCGCCCTCGACGACGTCGCGCTCGGACATCTGGACAAGGCGGTGCACGAGCACGACGACGCGCAGGGGCCGACGGTGGCCGGGGAGTCCCTGGAGCACAGCCTGCGCCACCTGCGGGCGTCCGGCGCGGAGGCGGTCGGCAAGGTGGTCGAGCAGCACCCGCTGGACACCCTGCGTGCGGTGGTCGAGGAGACCGGCGCGGACGAGGTCCTGGTGCTCACCGCCCCGCACTTCGTGGAGGAGTTCTTCCACCGCGACTGGGCCTCGCAGGCCCGGCACAAGGTCGGCGTCCCGGTGCTGAAGCTCTTCGCCAGCGAGGCCTGAGCCGGCTGCCGCGCCGGAGCGGCACGGGGCTCGGTGGGCCGTGGTGCAGAATCGTCCTTGCGGCTTCGCTCGCGAGGACGATTCGCCGCTTCACGGCACCCCACCGGTTCGGACATGTACGGAGTACTCCCTTGAACGACGCCGCCCACGACCTGCACGCCCCGCACTTCATCGGCATCGGCGGGGCCGGCATGTCGGGTCTTGCGAAGATCCTCGCGGTGCGCGGTGCCAAGGTCTCGGGGAGCGACGCCAAGGAGTCCGACACCGTGCTGGCGCTGCGCGAGCTCGGCGTGAACGTGCGGGTCGGGCACGCCGCCGAGAACGTGCCGGACGGCGCGAGCAGCATCGTGGTCTCCAGCGCGATCCGGGCCGACAACCCCGAGCTGGTCGCCGCCGGCGAGCGCGGCATCCCGGTGGTGCACCGCTCCGACGCGCTGGCCGCGCTGATGGGCGGGCGCCGCGCGCTCGCGGTCGCCGGCACGCACGGCAAGACGACCACCACCAGCATGCTCGCGGTCGCGCTCGACGCGCTCGGCATGGACCCGTCGTACGCGATCGGCGGCGACCTGGACGCTCCCGGCAGCAACGCCCGGCACGGCGCCGGCGAGATCTTCGTCGCCGAGGCGGACGAGAGCGACCGCAGCTTCCACAAGTACGCGCCCGAGGTCGCGATCATCCTCAACGTGGAGCTCGACCACCACGCCAACTACGCGTCGATGGACGAGATCTACGACTCCTTCGAGACCTTCGTCGGGCGGATCCAGCCCGGCGGCACGCTGGTCGTCTCGGCCGACCAGGCCGGCGCCCGGGAGCTGACGCAGCGGGTCGCGGGCCGGGACGGCCTGCACGTGGTCAGCTACGGCGCCGCCGAGGACGCCACCGTTCGAGTGGTCTCGGTGACCGCCCACGGCATGACCAGCAAGGTCACCGTCGAGCTGGACGGCGCCGAGCTCTCCTTCACCGTCTCGGTGCCGGGGCGGCACTACGCGCACAACGCGGTCGCCGCGCTGGCCGCCGGCGTCGCGCTCGGCGTGCCGGCCGCCGAGCTGGCCGAGGCGCTCGGCCGCTACACCGGCGTGCGCCGCCGGCTACAGCTCAAGGGCGAGGTGGCCGGCGTGCAGGTGATCGACTCCTACGCGCACCACCCGACCGAGATGACCGCCGACCTGGAGGCGATCCGCGAGGCCACCACCGGCCGGGTGCTGGCCGTCTTCCAGCCGCACCTCTTCAGCCGCACCCAGCAGCTGGCCGAGGAGATGGGCCAGTCGCTCGCGCTGGCCGACGCCTCGGTGGTGCTCGACATCTACCCGGCCCGCGAGGACCCGATCCCCGGCGTGACCAGCGAGCTGATCCTCGACGCGGCCCGCCGCGCCGGCGCCGACACCGCCGCCGAGCACGACTTCGCCGCCGCCCCCGCGGTGCTGGCCGGAATGGCGAAGCCCGGCGATCTGGTTCTCACCATGGGCGCCGGCGACGTGACCAACCTCGGGCCGGCCATCCTGGACGAGCTGGGGAAGGTGTCACGATGAGTTACGAGATCGAGAAGACCGAGGCCGAGTGGCGCGCGGAGCTGAGCCCGGAGGAGTACCACGTACTCCGCGAGGCCGGCACCGAGCGGCCGTTCGTCGGCGAGTACACCGACACCAAGACCGTCGGCGTCTACAGCTGCCGGGCCTGCGGCTCCGAGCTGTTCAGCTCGGAGACCAAGTTCGACAGCCACTGCGGCTGGCCGTCCTACTACGCCCCGCTCGCCGGCGACCGGGTGCAGTACATCGAGGACGTCTCGATGGGCATGCGCCGCGTCGAGGTCCGCTGCGCGAAGTGCGGCGGGCACCTCGGCCACGTCTTCGAGGGCGAGGGCTACGGCACGCCGACCGACCAGCGGTACTGCATCAACAGCATCTCGCTGACGCTGAAGCCGGCGGAGAACGGCTGAGAGCGGCCGAGCAGGGCTGAGCAGGGCTGAGCACAGCCGAGTCCGGCTGAGTCCGGCTGCGTACGACTGACCGGCGGCGGTACCTCAGCACGGGGTGCCGCCGCCGAGTCGTTGTGACTTGTCCGTACAACTCAACCCAGTTCCCGGCCATTTCGGCCAGAGCGCGTTGGCCCGGCGTTCTTCCCGTGGACAGCGGGGGACGCCATCCTGACCCGACGCGGACAAGGGTCCGCCATGTTCGGAAGGGTCAGCAGGATGAGACGACTTTGGCGGGCACTGGGCGGCGTGTTCGCGCTGCTGGGCGCGCTGCTCGCGGTGATGACACCCGCGAGTGCGGCCACCAGCAGTGGGAACCTGATCGTGAACGGCGATGCCGAGGCGGGGTACTGCACCAAGGACTGGACCGCGGCCACCACGATGCCGGGCTGGACCGTGCTCTCCGGTAGCCCGGACGTGGTCTGTTACTCGGCCGGCAGCTTCGGCCACCCGAGCAGCCCGGCGCCCGGGACGGCGTTCTTCGCCCCCGGCAACCAGGGCGACGGCGCGATGGAGCAGACGGTCGACGTCTCCTCCGCCGCGAGCGCGATCGACGGCGGCGGCGTCAGCTACAACCTGTCCGGCTGGCTGGGTGGTTGGACCACCTACGCGGGCTACGCGCAGGTCTCGCTGCAGTTCCAGAACGGGTCCGGCCAGCAGGTCGGCGCCACGGCCACGCTGCCCACCGTCTCCGCGAGCGACCGCGGCCTGGCCACCTCGTTCCTGGCCCGCAGCAGCACCGGCGCCGTCCCGGCCGGCACCCGGTCGATCCAGGTCGAGGTGCAGTTCCTGCAGAGCTCCGGCGAGTCCGGCTACCTGGACAACCTGTCGCTGACCCTCAACACCCCGGTCACGGCGGCCCGGTTGGCGCCCCCGGTGTCCAAGGTCCCCGGCTACGACCACGTCTTCACGGTCATGATGGAGAACACCGACTACTCCGAGGTGATGAACGACCCGACGGACACCCCGTTCATCCACAGCCTGATGGCCCAGGGCGCGTCGATGGACAACTACCACGGCGTCTACCACCCCAGCGACGAGAACTACCTGGCCGTCGCGGGCGGTGACACCTACACCACCGGTGCCACCTACTTCCCCAACATCAACGACCCGAAGACCAACCTGGGCGACACCCTCGAGGCCGCCGGCAAGAGCTGGAAGGCCTACGAGCAGGGCATGGGCACCCCCTGCAACACCAGCACCCAGTACGACGCGAAGTACGAGCCGGACGACGCGCCGTTCTTCAACTACACCGACGTCAGCGGCAACGCGAGCCGGTGCGCGGCCCACCTCTTCGACACCACGCAGCTGACCACCGACCTGAAGAGCGCGGCCACCACCCCGAACTTCTCCTGGCTCGCCGCCGACGACTACTACGACGGTGAGGCCTCCGGCAACGGCAACGCCACCAGCCTGCAGACCCAGGACGGCTGGCTGAAGCAGACGCTGACCCCGATCATGAGCTCGCCGGCCTGGACCACGCAGACGTCGCTGATCATCCTCACCTGGGACGAGGACAGCAGCCAGGCCGACAACCAGGTGGCCACGGTCGTCGTCGGCTCGCAGGGCACCGTCCCGGCCGGCACCACCAGCACCAGCCGCTACGACCACTACAGCACCGCCCGCACCATCGAGGCGGCGCTCGGCCTGCCCGGCATCACGGCCAACGACACCTACGCGACGCCGCTGAACGACGCCTTCGTGCCGTCCTCGGCCCCGGCGCCGACCAGCACGCTGACCACCGGCACGCCGAGCGTGGCGAACGGGTCGAGCTTCAGCGTCCAGTACTCGACGCCCGCGGCGAGCGTCAGCTCGACCAACTGGATCGGCATCTACCCGGTCGGCGTGACGCCGGGCCAGCAGTCCTCGCTGACCTGGCAGTACGCCCCGAACGGCAGCGGCAGCCTGAGCTTCGCCACCAGCAGCCTGTCCGGCCCCGGCTCCTACGCGATCTGGTACCTGGCCAACGACGGCTACACGCCGCTGGCCGGCCCGCTCGCGCTGACCGTCAGCTGACCGCGAGCTGAGCGTCAACTGACCCACGGCACGGGCCGCCCGGCCGTCCCCGCCTGAACCGTTCGCCTACCGCATATAGTTGCGCGGTAGGCGAACGGCCGTCACACCGCACGCGACCGGCCGCCGAACGGATCCAGTACATTGAGCTGGTCCCCGCTCACCTGCGACCGAGCCGGGGCTGCGACCCGTCCTGATGATCAGAGCCCCGCGTCATGCGGGTCCGCATGGCCGGCGTGCGGTTGACATCCAAGGGAAGCGCAACCTCGATGAACGACGAGTTCCGCACCACTCTGAGCGAGGAGTTGTCCTCGCTCGATCCACCTCCCCTCGGGGACCTGGTCGGTGAGGCGACCCGGCGCGGTCGCAGAGTCCGCCGACGCCGAACCATCGCCACGGTCGGCGGATCGGCGGCCGCACTGGCCGTCGTCACGCTGCTGCTGACCGGCCAACTGGGCGGCGGACCGGCCGTGATCGGCCCCGCCGCCGAGGCGACCATCGCCGTACCGGCGGCGGGCCCGAACAGCACGCCCGATCCGGTACCCACGCCGACACCGACGGCAGCGCCGACCATCGGCGCGCTGGTGGACACCACGCCCGCGGCGCTGCTCGCGGCCGTGCGCAAGGTGCTGCCCGAGGGCCTGACCGTCTCCTCCTACGCCGGCGATCCGGCCAAGGCGGACCAGGGCGTCTCCGTGCAGATCTACCTGACCAACGCCCAGGGCACCGGCATGATCCGGGTCGGGCTCGGAAAGACCGCGGCGGACTGCTCGGACCCCGGCTGCCAGCCGAGGACCAGCATCACGCACGAGCCCGGCAACTGCGTCCAGCAGACCGTCGTCAGCGCCAACCACCGAGACGGCACCGGCGTGTTCGTCGAGGTGGGCAGCTGCCTGGCCTGGGACGGTTCGGGGAACCCACCCGGCGTCGTGCAGCTGACCGACGCGCAGGCGGAGATGCTGGCCGCCGACCCCGGCATCAGCAACCGAATGGACTCGGCCTTCGTCCAGGACTCTGACAACCGCTACACCAACCTGCCCACCTTCAGCTGACCCGTCATCAGCCGGCTGATCGCCAGCGCCGCGGCTCCGCCCCCACGGGGCCGCGGCACCCACCCTGCCCCACGCAACAGAGAAGATCGGGACCGCCGGTGCGCAACGAAGCCGAGTTCACCGCGTTCGCCGAGGCCAGCGCCACCCGCCTGCGGCAGATCGCCTACCTGATGTGCCGCGACTGGCACCTGGCGCAGGACCTGACCCAGACCACGCTCACCAAGATGTACGTGCACTGGAACAAGCTCGCCCGCCGCGACGGCAGCGACCCGTTCCTGTACGCCCGCAAGGTGCTTCTGAACAGCCTGCTCGACCACAAGCGGCTGCGCAGCAGCACCGAACTGGCCGTGGACAACTTCCCGGACCGGCCGACCGGCGACGCCGATCCGACGGCCGTGCGGCTCACGCTGCTGGACGCGCTGGAGCTGCTGCCCAAGCGGGAGCGGGCGATCGTGCTGCTGCGCTACTGGGAGGACCAGAGCGTGGAGCAGACGGCGGAGACGCTCGGTGTGAGCGTCTCGGTGGTCAAGTCGCAGAGCATGCGGGCGCTGAACGTGCTGCGCGCCCACCTCGGCGAGGACCGGCTGCTGCTGCTCGAACACTGACCACAGAATTGTCGCAGTGTCCCGATCGGTTTGACGTAATCCCGTCCCGGGTCACGATTCGGTATCACGGCACCGGTTTACTCTCCCATGGCCCGCCCAAGAGGCATACAAAAGCGCCATGTGGCTGCTCTTCCTGGTCCCGGCCTGCGTACTCGCCGTGCTCTCCTGCCTGCGTCTGGTCCGGGCCGCGGCCACGGCCGACGCACTGGCCGGTCCCGAGAGCGAGCCGTCCGATCCGGTCGCGATCGGACTCTACGAAACCGCCTATCTGGCCGGCGGCCCCGAACGCGTGGTGGACCTGGCGCTGGTGCTGATGAGCGGACGCGGCCGGCTCCACCTCGCGCACACCGGCTGGACCACGGTCGTCGACCCGCGCGGCCGCACCCGGCTGGAGCGGGCGCTGATCGGCGAGATCGGACCGGAGGGGCAGTGCCGCACCGGTGAACTGCGCGACGCGCTGTGCGAGCACCCGGCGGTCACCGAGATCGGCGCCCGGCTCGTCCACGCGGGTCTGGCCACCCCGCCCCCGGTGCGCGAGAGCACCGTGCTGGCGGTGCGCCAGGTCCGGCAGGCGCTGATGCTCTCGCTGGTGCTGCTGATCGCGGCGGTCACGCTGACCGGCACCGGCACGGCCGGGATCGGCACCACGGCCGCCACCCTCGCCTGGTTCTCGCTGCCGCTGATCCTGACCACCGGCACGCTGCTGATGGCCCGGGTCGATGTGCACCCGTACACCCGGTGGGCCGCGCCGGCCGGCCAGCAGGTGCTGCGCGAGCTGCGGGTGCCGCAGCAGCACGGCCGCGGCGAGGCCGCGGCCGATGCCGAGCGCCGGCTGCTCACCGCGGTCGCGATCGGCGGCACCGACGCCGTGCCGGACGCCCGGCTGCGCGCCGCGCTGCGCCCGCTGCGGCGCCGGCTGGTCCGCGAGGACGAGGACCAGTGACCCAGGGCGGTAGCAGCGCGGCGCAGCGGGCGTTCGGCGCCGAGGAAGGGACCGTCAGACCAGGCCGGCGAGCAGCTCGCTGATCGGCTTGCGGCGGCCGGTGTAGAACGGCACCTCCTCGCGGACGTGCAGCCGGGCCCGCGAGGGGCGCAGGTCGCGCATCAGGTCCACGATCCGGTGCAGCTCGTCGGCCTCGAAGGCGAGCAGCCACTCGTAGTCGCCGAGCGCGAACGAGGCGACCGTGTTGGCCCGCACGTCCGGGTAGCCGCGCGCCATCTTGCCGTGCTCGGCGAGCATCGCCCGGCGCTCCTCGTCGGGCAGCAGGTACCACTCGTAGGAACGCACGAACGGGTAGACGCACACGTAGCCGCGCGGCTCCTCGTCGGCCAGGAAGGCCGGGATGTGCGACTTGTTGAACTCGGCCGGGCGGTGCAGCGCCATGTTCGACCAGACCGGCTCCAGCAGCCGGCCCAGGCCGGTGCGGCGGAAGCGGTTGTACGCCTCCTGCAGGTCGTCGGAGTCCTCGGCGTGCCACCAGACCATCAGGTCGGCGTCGGCGCGCAGCGCGGAGACGTCGTACGTGCCGCGGACCGTGACGTCCTTCGCGGCGAGCTGCTCGAACAGCTCCTCGACCTCGGTGGCCAGCGCGGCGCGGTCCTCGGGGAGCGCGCCCTTCAGCTTGAACACCGACCACATGGTGTAGCGGATGACCTGGTTGAGGTCCCGGGCCTTCTTCTTCGGCGTCTGCTCAGCGGTCTCAGCGGTCTCAGTCATGCCCTCATTGTCCCCATCTCGATCGGTGTCCCCGCCGCCGGGGTCAGCAGCTCGTCAGCAAGTCGTCAGCGGTTCGTCAGCAGTTCGTCGGCCGCCCGGCGGGCGCTCGCGATGCAGGCCGGGATGCCCACGCCGTCGTACGCGGCGCCGGCCAGCGCGAGGCCGCCGACGGCGGCGACCCCGGCCCGGATCCGGGCCACCCTGGCCTGGTGGCCGACCGGGTACTGCGGCAGGCCGGACCGCCAGCGGGTCACCGCGGTGTCGTACGGCCGGGCGGTCAGGCCGACCGCGCTGCGCAGGTCGGCCAGCGAGAGGTCGACCAGCTCCCGGTCGTCCAGGTCCAGCGCGGCCTCGTCGCGGTGCCGGCCGAGCGAGGTGCGCAGCACGAAGGTGTCGGGGGCCGAGCGGTCCAGCCAGCCCCACTTCTGCGAGGAGAAGGTCGACGCCTTGATCGAGCGGCCGTCCACCGGCGGCACCAGGAAGCCGCTGCCCGGCAGCGGCTCGGCCAGGTCGGCGCGCCGGAAGGCGAGCGTGACCAGCGCCATCCCCGCGTACTCGACCTCGGCCAGCTCGGCCGCCGCGCCGGGGGCGTCGGCGGCCAGCAGCCGGGCGGCCGCCGGGGCGGGCACGGTGAGCAGCACGGCGTCGAACGAACGGCCGTCCACCAGCCAGCCGTCGGGGGTGCGGCGCAGCTCGCCGACGGGGGTGTTCAGCAGCAGCTCGGCGCCGGCCTTCTCGCAGGCCGCGGCGAGCGCGAGCGGCAGCGTGCCGAGGCCGCCGCGCAGGCCCTGGAAGACCGGGCCGCCGGCCTGCGGCCGGTCCAGCATCGCGTGCACGCCGGCCACCAGCGAGCCGCCGCCCTGGGCGATCTGCAGCAGCTGCGGCACCGCGGCGCGCATCGAGATCTCGTCGGCCCGGCCCGCGTAGACGCCGCCGAGCAGCGGTTCGACCAGCCGGTCGACCACCTCGCGGCCGAGCCGCTCGGCGACGTAACGGCCGATCGCGACGTCCTCGCCGAGCTCGGCCGGGCGCTCCTCGCCCACCCGGCGCAGCCCGTCCTCGGTGAGCACGGTGGAGGCGGCCAGCGCCGCCAGATCGCCGGGCACGCCCATCAGCTGACCGGCCGGCAGCGGGCGCAGCGCGTCCCTGGTCCAGATCGCGGCCTTGGCGGTGCTGGGCGGCTCCAGGAAGTCGGCCAGGCCGACTTCCCGGGCGAGCTGGACGGCCTCGGGACGGCGGGCCAGCATCGACTCGGCGCCGAGGTCCACCTGGACCCCGCCGACCTCGCCGAGCTGCAGCTTGCCGCCGAAGCGCGGCCCCGCCTCCAGCAGCGTGACGGTTGCCCGGGCCGGACCGCCGGCGGCGCCGCTCAGGCAGGCCGCGGCCGTCAGGCCCGCGATGCCGCCACCGATCACCGCGACCCGCGGCAGCGCGGCGGGCGTCAGTGCGGCAGCCATCAGCGCGCGCTGGCCTCGTGCACGAAGGCGACCAGGCGGCTGAGCGCGTCCGGGTCCATGCTCGGCACCACGCCGTGGCCGAGGTTGAAGATGTGGCCGCTGGTGCCGAGCGAGTTCGCCGCGTGCAGCACCTCGCGGGCCTTCGTCTCCACCACCTTGGTCGGCGCGAAGAGCACCGCCGGGTCGAGGTTGCCCTGCAGCGCCTTGCCGGGGCCGACCCGGACCGACGCCTCGTTCAGCGGCACCCGCCAGTCGACGCCGACCACGTCCGCGCCGGCCCGGCCCATCAGACCGAGCAACTCGCCGGTGCCGACACCGAAGTGGATCCGCGGCACGCCGTAGTCGGCGACCGCGTCGAAGACCTTGCTGCTGGCCGGCATGACCGAGCGGCGGTAGTCGTCGGGGGCGAGCGAGCCGACCCAGGAGTCGAACAGCTGGACCGCCGAGACGCCCGCCTCGATCTGCACCTTCAGGAAGCTCGCGGTGATGTCGGCCAGCCGGTCCAGCAGCTCGGCCCACAGCTCGGGCTCGCCGTACATCATGGCCTTGGTGCGCTCGTGGTTCTTCGACGGGCCGCCCTCGATCAGGTAGCTGGCCAGCGTGTACGGCGCGCCGGCGAAGCCGATCAGCGGCTTCTCACCGAGCTCGTCGACGAGCAGGCCGACCGCCTCGGTGATGTAGGGGACGTCGTCGGGCTCGAGCGCGCGCAGCCGCTGCAGGTCGGCCCTGGTGCGGATCGGGTCGGCGATCACCGGGCCGACGCCGGGCTTGATGTCCACGTCGATGCCGACCGCCTTGAGCGGCACCACGATGTCGCTGAAGAAGATCGCGGCGTCCACCTTGTGCCGGCGCACCGGCTGCAGGGTGATCTCCTTGACCAGGTCGGGGCGCATGCAGGAGTCGAGCATCGGGACGCCCTCGCGCACCTTGTGGTACTCGGGCAGCGAGCGCCCGGCCTGTCGCATGAACCAGACCGGTGTGTGCGGCACCGGCTCGTGCCGGCACGCGCGCAGGAACGCGGAGTCGGCCGCGGCACTGCGGCGCGCGGCCGCCTGCTCTACGGCGGAGGACGGCACGGCGGGCTGGGCTGCGGTTGTCTCACTCACGCGGCCATCCTCCCACGCGCTTTGGTGATCAAGTCGTCGGCCCGCTCGTGTGATCCTCCACCGGGCCAGGGGGCCTCGCCCGGCGGGTCTGCGTGCCGGTACGCCGGGAAGCGGCGGGCAGGGCCTAGTCTTCAGATCATGGCAGCGGTCGGCGGGAACCCCGCACAGAATGGCGGAACGAGCAAGGAGTCGGCGTCGATCCCCGCGGCAGAGCCGCCCGTCAACGCCTTCCGCAGCGCGGTCGAGGCGCTGACGGCCGTGCGGCCGCGCCCCGAGGTGCTGCTCGAACCGGCCCCCGCGCCGCGCCGGCTGGCCCCGTACAGCTGGGCGGTGACCGCCTCGGTCGAGCTGGACGGCGAGGAGCTGGCCGACGGGCGCTTCGTGCTTCTGCACGATCCGGCGGCGCCCGAGCCGTGGCAGGGCGAGTTCCGGGTGGTCACGATGACCCGGGCCGAGCTGGAGCCGGAGATCGCCGGTGACCCGCTGCTCTCCGAGGTCGGCTGGTCCTGGCTGATGGACGCGCTGCAGACGCACGGCGCCGGCTTCACCGAGCCGGGCGGCACGGTGACCCGGGCCGCCTCGCAGTACTTCGGCGCGCTGGCCGAGCGCCCGCCGTCCACCGAGATCGAGCTGCGGGCCTCCTGGACGCCCGCCGACGGCCGGTTCGAGCGGCACCTGACCGCCTGGACCGACCTGCTCTGCGTCTGCGCCGGACTGCCGCCGACCACACCGGTGCCGCTGCCGTCGACCGACGCGCCGTCACTCGGCGGAGTGGTCCCGATGCCGGCCCGGCGTCGGCCGCGCTCACACTGAAGGCTGACGGACGCTCAGTCACCCCCGGCATGCCGTAATCGGGCCACCACCTGCGCACGGGGCATCACGGCGCGTCAACTACCGCCCACCGCATGACCGTTTCGCTCCGAAGACGACCGATTTCTTCCGACTTGCGGGCATGTCATGGCAATCGTCCACGCGATTTGTCCGTATTGTGACTCACTAGATCGTGATCATTCGCTAAAGCCGGACACGGTTGATGCCGAAGCAGTCTGTGACCCTATTCCACACGCGGAACACTCCGACTCCTTCGCCCATCGGGGTTCCGTCCGCCACTCCCCCAGGAGGCACGGTGTCGGTCCTTCTCGAGCACCCCGCAAACGTGGTCGCCTACCGCCCGACCAAGCCCACCGCGATGGTGGTGATCGCCGACCCCCGGGTCCGCAGCACCGTCACGCGGCACCTCTGGGCGCTCGGCGTGCGCGACGTCATCGAGGTGTCGTCCATCGCGGAGGCCCGGCCCCGGGTCTCCACCCCGCGCGACATCTGCGTGGCCGACGTCCACCTGCCGGACGGGTCGGGGCTCACCATCCTGGCCGAGACCCGCGCCGCGGGCTGGCCGAACGGCCTGGCGCTGTCCGCCGCCGACGACATCGGCGCGGTGCGCAGCGCGCTGGCCGGCGGGGTGAAGGGTTACGTGGTCACCGGCACCCGGACCAACGTCGCGATGCCGGGCCGCCCCGGGCTGCCGCTCGGCGCCGCGGGGCTGGCCGGACGGCTGCGCCGGCCGGGGATGCCCGGCTCCCCCGGCCACGTCGGAGCGCCCGGCGCACCCGGCGCCACCGGTGCGCCCGGGGCCCCGCCGGCCGCCTACCGGGAGCTGTCCGGGCGCGAGGTCGAGGTGCTGCGGCTGGTCGCGGAGGGTCAGTCGAACAAGGCGATCGGGGTCGCGATGGGACTCTCCGCGCTCACCGTGAAGAGCCACCTGGCCCGGATCGCGCGCAAGCTCGGCACCGGCGACCGGGCCGGCATGGTCGCGGTCGCGCTGCGGACCGGGATCATCCACTAGTGGTCCGCAGGCGGTCCGGAGGAACGTTTCCTCCGGACCGCCGCGCGTATCCGGGCAGGTCCGCGCCCGACGATCAGGCTCCCGCCGGCAAGGCTCGTCGTACCCTTGGGGGGTGACCGACGCCGCAGAAGCCATCGCCCTAGAGACCGCCCCGGTGCCGCTGCTCGAACCGAGGGAGGGGCTGCCACCGGTCGTGGCCGACGACGAAGCGCTCGCCGCCGTCGTCACCGCTTTCGCCGGTGGCACCGGACCGGTCGCCGTGGACGCCGAGCGGGCCTCCGGCTACCGCTACGGCCAGCGGGCCTACCTGATCCAGCTGCGCCGGGCCGGCTCCGGGACGGCGCTGATCGACCCGATCGCCTGCCCCGATCTGAGCGGCCTCGGCGAGGTGCTCGCCGACGCCGAGTGGGTGGTGCACGCGGCGACCCAGGACCTGCCCTGCCTGGCCGAGGTGGGCATGCGCCCGCAGCGCCTTTTCGACACCGAGCTGGCCGGCCGGATCGCCGGGTTCCCGCGGGTCGGCCTCGGGCCGATGACCGAGAGCGTGCTCGGCTACTCGCTCGCCAAGGAGCACTCCGCGGTGGACTGGTCCACCCGCCCGCTGCCCGAGCCGTGGCTGCGCTACGCCGCTCTGGACGTCGAGGTGCTGGTCGAGCTGCGTGACGCACTCGAACAGGAGCTGGACGGCCAGGGCAAGCTCGACTGGGCGCTGGAGGAGTTCGCGGCGATCGCGGCCGCCCCGCGGCCCGCGCCCCGGGTCGACCCCTGGCGGCGCACCTCCGGCCTGCACAAGGTCCGCCGGCGCCGGCAGCTGGCCGCGGTCCGCGAGCTGTGGCAGACCCGGGACAAGATCGCCCAGGAGCGCGACGTCTCCCCCGGCCGGGTGCTCTCGGACGCCGCGATCGTCAACGCCGCGCTCGCCATGCCGCTCGCGCTGCCGACCCTGCAGGCGCTGCAGGGCTTCGGGCCGCGGGTGCACCGGCGGCAGCTGGAGCAGTGGCTGGCCGCGATCGAGCGGGCCCGCGCGATCCCGGAGGCGCAGCTGCCGCCGGCCGCCGCCCCGCACGAGGGCCCGCCGCCGCCGCGCGCCTGGGCCGAGAAGGACCCGGTCGCCGCGGCCCGGCTCGCCGGCGCCCGGGCGGCGATCGCCGAGCTGGCCGAGGAGCACAAGCTGCCGGCCGAGAACCTGATCACCCCCGAGCTGATCCGGCGGATCTCCTGGGACCCGCCGGCCGCGCCGACCGCACCCGCGATCTCCGACGCACTACGCGCGCTGGGCGCCCGCCAGTGGCAGGTCGCCCTGGTGGCCGGACCGGTCGCCGAGGCCTTCGAGGCGGCCCGCGAGGCTTCCTGAGCCAGGACCGCGTAGCGAGCGAGCCAAAGGGCGCGCCGGTGCCGAGAGGGAGAAGGGCCAAGCGACCGAGGTACGAGGGAGCGCAGTGCCCGCCGACCGTCGGCGCCGGGTTCGAGCGCCCGGCGGCGAGCCGAGCACAAAACAAGGGTGTCGGGGGACACACCCCGACGGGGAGACCCGGCCCTGGGCAAGTTGGTTACCGACCAGTAGCATGGCTGGTGAAGCAGCGTGGCTCGTTTCGAGCGCGTCGCTGCGCACCATGCCATGTCCCCTGGGAGGAGAGCCCCCGTGCCTCGTACCGCGAGGGACGTCGTCTTCGTTGACGGCGTCCGCACCCCGTTCGGCAAGGCCGGCCCGAAGGGCATCTACCACGAGACCCGTGCGGACGACCTGGTCGTCAAGTGCATCCGGGAGCTCGTGCGCCGCAACCCGAACCTGCCCGTCGAGCGGATCGACGAGGTCGCCGTCGCGGCCACCACGCAGATCGGCGACCAGGGTCTGACCATCGGCCGTACCGCCGCCATGCTGGCCGGCCTGCCGAAGTCCGTTCCGGGCTACTCCATCGACCGGATGTGCGCCGGCGCGCTGACCGCCGTCACCGCCACCGCGGGCGGCATCGCCTTCGGCGCGTACGACATCGTCGTCGCCGGTGGCGTCGAGCACATGGGCCGGCACCCGATGGGCGAGGGCGTGGACCCGAACCCGCGCTTCGTCTCGGAGAAGCTGGTCGACGAGTCCGCCCTGTTCATGGGCATGACCGCGGAGAACCTGCACGACCGGTTCCCGCACCTCACCAAGGAGCGCTGCGACGCCTACGCGGTGCGCTCCCAGGAGAAGGCCGCCAAGGCGTACGCCAACGGCGACATCCAGCCGGACCTGGTGCCGATCGCGATCCGCAACACCAACCCCGAGGTCGGCGAGACCGGCTGGGGCCTGGCGACCACGGACGAGCCGATGCGCCCGGGCACCACGATGGAGTCGCTGGCGAACCTGAAGACCCCGTTCCGCCCGCACGGCAACATCACCGCGGGCAACTCGGCCGGTCTGAACGACGGTGCGACCGCCTCGCTGCTGGCCGCCGAGGACGTGGCCGAGGAGCTCGGCCTGCCGGTCAAGATGCGCCTGGTCTCGTACGCCTTCGCGGGCGTCGAGCCCGAGGTCATGGGCATCGGCCCGGTGCCGGCCACCGAGAAGGCACTGGCCAAGGCCGGCCTGACGATCGACGACATCCAGGCCTTCGAGGTCAACGAGGCCTTCGCCGTGCAGGTGCTGGCCTTCCTGGACCACTACGGCATCGCGGACGACGACGAGCGGGTCAACCCGTTCGGCGGCGCGATCGCCTACGGCCACCCGCTGGCCTCCTCGGGCGTGCGCCTGATGAACCAGCTGGCCCGCCGCTTCGAGCAGCGCCCGGACATCCGCTACGGCCTGACCACCATGTGCGTCGGTTTCGGCATGGGCGGGACCATCATCTGGGAGAACCCGCACTTCGAGGGTGGTAAGTGATCATGAGCAACACCACTGAGCTCCTCAAGCGCGGCGCCGAGCTGTTCCCGGGCGAGGTCGTCACGACCGCGCACGTGCGCCACCTGGACCTGCCGCTGCAGGCCGGCCGGATCGCGCTGATCACGCTCGACAACGGCTTCGACCACACCAAGCCGACCACCTTCGGCCCGGGCTCGCTGATCAAGCTGTCCGAGGCGCTGGACCAGGTCGAGGCCGAGGCGGCCGAGGGCAAGATCGCCGCCGTCGCGATCACCGGCAAGCCGTTCATCTTCGCGGTCGGCGCCGACCTCAAGGGCGTGGAGATCCTCAAGGAGCACTCCGACGCGCTGGCCATCGGCAAGGGCGGCCACGAGGTCTTCAAGCGGATCGCCGCGCTGCCGGTGCCGAGCTTCACGTTCTACAACGGCGCCGCGATGGGCGGCGGTGTCGAGGTCGGTCTGCACTGCACCTACCGCACCGTCAGCTCCGGCGTGCCGGCCTTCTCGCTGCCCGAGGTCTTCCTCGGCCTGGTTCCCGGCTGGGGCGGCTGCACCATCCTGCCGAACCTGGTCGGCCCGGCGAACGCCGTCAAGGTCATCATCGAGAACTCGATGAGCCAGAACAAGCAGCTCAAGGGCAAGGAGGTGTTCGAGCTCGGTATCGCTGACGCGATCTTCGAGCCGGCCGACTTCCTGGAGCAGTCGATCCTGTGGGCCGCCAAGGTCCTCAAGGGCGAGACCGTCGTCGCGCGCCCCGAGATCGACCGCGGCGAGAACTGGGACCAGTGCATCGCCTGGGGTCGCGCGGTCGCCGACGCCAAGGTGCACGGCGCCGCTCCGGCCGCCTACCGCGCGCTGGACATCATGGCCGCCGCGAAGGACGGCGACCTGCAGAAGGGCTTCGACGCCGAGGACGTGGCGCTGGCCGACCTGATCATGGGTGGCGAGCTGCGGGCCGGTATCTACTCCTTCAACCTGGTGCAGCGCCGGGCCAAGAAGCCGTTCGGCGCGCCGGACAAGTCGCTGGCCCGCCCGGTCACCAAGGTCGGCGTCGTCGGCGCCGGCCTGATGGCCTCGCAGCTGGCACTGCTCTTCGCGCGCCGCCTCGAGGTGCCGGTGGTGCTCACCGACATCGACCAGGCGCGGATCGACAAGGGCGTGGGCTACGTGCACGCCGAGATCGACAAGCTGCTCGGCAAGGGCCGGATCAACGGCGACAAGGCGAACAAGCTCAAGGGCCTGGTGCGCGGCTCGCTGGACAAGGCCGCCGCCTTCGGCGACGCGGACTTCGTCATCGAGGCCGTCTTCGAGGAGATGGGCGTCAAGCAGAACGTCTTCGCCGAGCTGGAGGCCGTGGTCTCGCCGAGCTGCGTGCTGGCCACCAACACCTCCTCGCTCTCGGTCACCGAGATGGCCTCCAAGCTCCAGCACCCGGAGCGCGTGGTCGGCTTCCACTTCTTCAACCCCGTCGCGATCCTCCCGCTGCTGGAGATCGTCCGGGCCGAGAAGACCGACGACGCCTCGCTGGCCACCGCCTTCGGCGTGGCCAAGAAGCTGAAGAAGACGGCCGTGCTGACCAAGGACGCCCCGGCGTTCGTGGTGAACCGGATCCTGACCCGCTTCATGGGCGAGATCCAGAACATCATCGACGAGGGCACCTCGTTCGAGACCGTCGAGGCCGCGGTGCAGCCGCTCGGCCTGCCGATGTCCCCGATCGCGCTGCTCGAGCTGGTCGGCCCGGCCATCGCGCTGCACGTCTCGGAGACGCTGCACGGCGCCTTCCCGGAGCGCTTCAGCGTCTCGGAGAACCTCGGCAAGGTGGTCAAGGCCGGCAAGCGCGGCTTCTACATCTGGCAGGACGGCAAGCAGGTCCTCGACCCCGAGGTGCTGGAGCTGCTCTCGTTCGGTGACAGCGCGCTGACCGAGGAGCAGGTGCGCGCCCGCGCCCTGGACGCGGTCGCGCAGGAGATCGGCCTGATGCTCGACGAGGGCGTCGTCGGCGAGGCGCAGGACATCGACCTGTGCATGATCACCGGCGCCGGCTGGCCGTTCCACCTGGGCGGGATCACCCCGTACCTGGACCGCGAGGGCGTCTCCGAGCGGGTCAACGGCAAGAAGTTCCTGGCCCCGGGCCTGGCGTCGGTCCCGGCCTGACGCACCCGCAGCCCGACTCCGGTCGGCGCAGCTTGAAGGGCGGTCCGCTCCACATCGGAGCGGGCCGCCCTTCGGCTTGCCCGGGCCCAGGAGGCAGTGGGGCAGAGCGTATCGGTTGAGACTCGGCTATGTACACCAAATTCGGACAAAGCGCATAATACCGTTAGGCCAAGCGGTTCAGACTTGCACACGAAGGAGGCGAGTCGTATGGCCGACGTCTCACATCAAGCAAGTGACCTCTCCACCCACCCCGACATCTCGGAGATGCGGGCCCGCTACGCACGGATGATGGACGGGCCGCAGGGGGTGGCCGTCGACGGACTGGTGTTCCTCGCCGGTCTGTACCTGGCGATCTCGCCCTACGTGGTGCACTTCAGCACCGTCAGCCATGAGCTGACGGTCTGCAACCTGATCGTCGGCATCGGTATCGCCGCGCTCGGGCTCGGTCTCACCATCGCTCCGGCCCGGATGTTCGGGCTGACCTGGGCGATGGGCGCGGCCGGGGTCTGGCTGATCATCTCGCCCTGGGTGGCCACGGTCGGCCACACCGCGAACAAGGGGATGATCTGGAACAACGTGATCGTCGGCGGGCTGACCGTGCTGCTGGCCTTCACGGCCGCTGGAATCCTGCAGAACCGGCGCCGGATCTGACCGGCCGGTGCAGCAGGGCGTGGTCTACCGGCCGGTCGGTCCTACTTCCTGAGCCGGTAGACCACGGTGTCGCCGTAGGCGCCGACCACCTCGTAGTGCGAGTCCAGCAGGTCCTCGATCTTGGGCACCAGGGACGGCTGGTACGGCGCGTCGCCGGAGTCGTCCACCACGATCTCGGGCAGGCCCTTGGCGAGCTCCTGGTCGAAGGTCTGCCAGGCGTCCGGCACGCTGTACTGCTCGCCGACGTCCGCGCCGCCCTTGCCGCCGCTGAAGTTGGTCAGGAAGCCGGCCGTCAGGTAGCGGGTGGCCGGGCGGCGGTCGGAGAGCCAGTAGAGCTCCGGGTGCATGCCCCAGACCAGCACGGTGTCCTTGGGCGTGCTGCGCGCGGCGACGGCCGTGGCGACCTGGGTGGTCTGGCTCATCGCCTGGCCGGGCCAGGCGACCGCGAGCACCCAGAACGCGGTGGCGGCGACGGAGCTGTAGACCATCACCGGCTTCCACTTCACCGCCGAGACGGCGACCGCGCCCGCGCCGAGCAGCACCAGCGGCGGCATCAGCTGGAGGTAGTAGTGGCCGAAGAAGTGGAACCCGGTGCAGACCGCGACCACTGAGGAGCCCAGCCAGATCCACAGGTCGCTGACCGAGCCGTGCGCGACGCCCGCGGTCGGCAGGCTGCGCCCGGTGCGCAGGCGCGCCCAGAGCCGGTACGCCAGCGGGAAGAGGAAGCCGAGTCCGGCGGCGGCCAGGATCGCCGAGTTGCCGAGGGCGCGGCCGATCATCAGCAGCCAGTCGCCGTTCAGCGAGGCGTAGTCGCCGCTGCCGGTGACCACCCAGAACAGGAAGCCCTTCGGCTTGGTCAGGATGATCGCGACCAGCGCTATCGGCAGCGCGAAGCCGAACGCGGTCTTGAAGAGCGGGGCCTTCCACGGCGCACCGCGCCGCCGGGCGTCCTGGAAGAGCATCCAGAGCACCGGCAGCAGCACCGCGCCACCGGTCTGCTTGGTCAGCGAGCAGACCGCCACCGCGATGCCGGCGGCCAGCCAGCGACGCCGCTCGGCGTACCGGAACGCGGCCACCATGGCGGGCAGCATGAAGACCTCGAAGGTCGCCGCCTGGGTGTCCTCCGGTGAGAGCCCGATCGAGAGCAGCAGGTAGAGCACGCCGGCCGCGCAGCCGGCCCGGTTGCCCCAGCGGCCGCGGGCGATCGAGGCGAGCAGCACCGCGGTCACCAGGTGGGCGACGATCGCCAGGGTGCGCAGCGGCCAGAGCGAGAGCGAACCGAAGACCGAGAAGCAGGCCTCGTAGAGCCAGGGCAGCAGCGGGGGCTTGCGGTCCACCACGGTGTCGTAGAGCACACCGCCGTCGGCCAGCATCCGGGCCTGGGTGGCCAGGTAGCCCTCGTCGGGGCTCCAGACCGGCCGCAGGAAGGACGGGATGTGGGTGAGCACCGCCAGCAGCGCCAGCACCGGCACGACCCGGGTCCAGTACCCGGTCCGCACGCGCGCGGTCAGCCGTGCCGCCGGCCCGGGGGGCTCGGTGGCCGGCTCCGCCGGCGGCGCGGCCGGGCGTGGCGGGGTGGCAGTGTCGATCGGCACGAGGGACAACCTACCTGGCGGAACCGGCGGTCAGTCCGCCGATCCCGCCTTTGGGTATGACTGTCACTTTGTAACACCGGCTACTTCGGCGTTGACGTCCAGCCGTGACACCAGCGCGGTGACCTGACGGGCGATGTCGGGCGCGGTCAGCCCGATCTCGGCCATGATCTCCTCGCGCTTGGCGTGGTCGAGGAACTCCTGCGGGATGCCGAAGTCGCGCAGCGGCAGGTCCACCTCGGCGTCGCGCAGCGCCTGGGCGATCGCCGAGCCGACGCCGCCGGCCCGTCCGTTGTCCTCGACCGTGACGACCACCCGGTGCTCGGCCGCCAGGCCGGGCAGCGCGGCGTCCACCGGCTTGACCCAGCGCGGGTCGACCACGGTGGCGCTGATGCCCTGGGCGTCCAGCAGGGCGGCGGCCTCCAGGCAGAGCGGGGCCAGCGCGCCGACCGAGACGATCAGCACGTCCGCGCGCCGCTCGCCGTCAGCGACCGGGTCCGCGCTGCCGTGCAGCACGTCCATCCCGCCGATCCGGCCGACCGCGGCGACCGCCGGGCCGACCGAGCCCTTGGAGTAGCGCAGCACGGTCGGCGCGTCCTCGACCGCGACGGCCTCGCGCAGCTGCGCGCGCAGCTGCTCGGCGTCACGCGGCGCGGCGAGCCGCAGACCGGGCACGACCTGCAGGATCGACATGTCCCACATGCCGTTGTGCGAGGCGCCGTCGGTGCCGGTGACGCCCGCGCGGTCGAGCACGAAGGTGACGCCGAGCCTGTGCAGCGCGACGTCCATCAGGACCTGGTCGAAGGCCCGGTTGAGGAAGGTCGCGTAGACCGCGACGACCGGGTGCAGGCCGGCGGTGGCCAGGCCGGCCGCCGAGACGGCCGCGTGCTGCTCGGCGATGCCGACGTCGAAGGTGCGCTGCGGGAAGGCCTTCGCGAAGTCGGCCAGGCCGACCGGGTGCAGCATCGCGGCGGTGATCGCCACGATGTCCTCGCGCTCGCGGCCGAGCTCGACCATCTCGTCGGAGAAGACCGAGGTCCAGTCCTTGCCGGAGGTCTTCACCGGCAGGCCGGTGTCCGGGTGGATCACGCCGACCGCGTGGAAGCGGTCCTCGTCGTTCTGCAGCGCGGCGTGGTAACCGCGGCCCTTCTCGGTGATGCAGTGCACGATCACCGGGCCGCCGAAGCCGCGCGCCTTGCGCAGTGCGGACTCCAGCGCGGTGATGTCGTGGCCGTCGATCGGGCCGAGGTACTTCAGGCCGAGGTCCTCGAACATGCCCTGCGGGGCGATGAAGTCCTTCAGGCCCTTCTTCGCGCCGTGCAGCGCGCCGGCCAGCGGCTCGCCGATCACCGGGGTGCGCTGCAGCGCGTCCTTGCCCCAGGTCAGGAAGCGCTCGTAGCCCTGGGTGGTGCGCAGCGTGCTCAGGTGGTTGGCCAGGCCGCCGATGGTCGGGGAGTAGGAGCGCTCGTTGTCGTTGACGACGATCACCAGCGGGCGGTCCTGCGACTCGGCGATGTTGTTCAGCGCCTCCCAGGCCATGCCGCCGGTCAGCGCGCCGTCACCGGTGACCGCGACCACCGGGCAGTCCTTCAGGCCGCGCAGCTGGTTCGCCTTGGCGATGCCGTCGGCCCAGCCGAGCACGGTGGAGGCGTGCGAGTTCTCGATCACGTCGTGCTCGGACTCGGCCCGGGACGGGTAGCCGGAGAGGCCGCCCTTCATCTTCAGCCGGCTGAAGTCCTGCCGGCCGGTCAGCAGCTTGTGGACGTAGGACTGGTGCCCGGTGTCGAAGAGGATCCGCTCCCGGGGGGAGTCGAAGACCCGGTGCAGGGCGATGGTCAGCTCGACCACACCGAGGTTCGGGCCCAGGTGTCCGCCGGTCTTGGCGACCTCCTCGATCAGGAAACCACGGATCTCCTCGGCGAGGGCAGACAGCTGCCCGGGGGTGAGCCGGTCGAGATCGCGCGGTCCCCGAATGCGGGTCAGCAGGGACACCCGTTCCTCCTCTATCGGTACGAATCAGGGCAGGCTCTCGGTCCACCCAGCTGGTCGAGTCTAATGTCCACCCGTCGGACGCTTCGCGGCGCGGGCCCCGTTCGGGTCGATGAGCAGGCGCGCAAACGCCCGGGACGCGCCCCTTGATTCGGGCGCGTCCCGGGCTTCACACCTCTGATCGGGCTCGGGGCGGCGTCAGCCGCGGCCGGAGGACTTCTGGGTCTTGCGGGAGACCGCGTCCAGCACCACCGCGGCCAGCAGCACCGCACCGGTGATCATGTACTGGATGGACTGGTTGATGCCCAGCAGGTCCAGGCCGGTGATGATGGACTGGATCACCAGCGCGCCGAGCAGCGCCGACCAGGTCTTGCCCCGGCCACCGAACAGGCTGGTGCCGCCGATCACGGCCGCCGCGATGGCGTCCATCAGCGTGTTGCCGCCGCCCAGCTGCTTGTCCGCGAAGCCGGACTGCGAGGCGATGAAGAGACCGCCGACCGCGGCCAGACCGGCGGAGATCATGTAGACCGAGATCCGCACCCAGGCCACGTTGATACCGGCGCGGCGGGCCGCCTCGATGCCACCGCCGACCGCGAAGACCTTGCGGCCGTAGGTGGTGCGGCGCAGCACGAAGTCGGTGATGACGACCACACCGAGGAAGACCACCAGCGCCAGCGGCAGCCCGCGGTCCTGGTTCAGCACGTAGGCCACGGCGAAGGCGAGCACGGCCAGCAGTGCGGCGCGCACCACGATCTCGCCGACCGGCTTGGCCGGCAGGCCTGCCTCGCGACGGCCCTTGGCGCCCAGCAGCGCGGCCGCCAGGTACCCGGCCACGCCGAGCGCGGCCAGCCCGTAGGCGGCGGCCACCGAGTTGAAGAAGTAGTTGTCCAGGTTGGCGATCACGCCGTTCGGGATGTTGTTGAGCGTCCCGGTGGTGCCCATCACGTAGCCCTGCAGACCGCTCCAGCTGAGGAAGCCGGCGAGCGTGACCACGAAAGCGGGCACGCCGATCTTGGCGAAGAAGAAGCCGTGCAGCGCGCCGATCGCCAGCGCCGTGACGATCGCGACCAGGATCGCCAGGTACTCGTTGACGCCGTGCTGGACGGCGAGCACCGCGGATATCGCGGCGGAGGCACCGGCCACCGAGCCGAGCGACAGGTCGATCTCACCGAGGATCAGCACGAAGACGATGCCGACCGAGATCAGGCCGGGGCCGGCGACGTAGAGGGCGATGTCGGAGAGGTTGTGCGGGTCCAGGAAGTGGCCGTTGAGACCCTGGAAGATCACCGCGATCAGGATCAGGCCGAGCACCACCGGGAGCGAGCCCAGCTCGCCGCCGCGCAGCTTGCGCTGGAACTCGGCCAGGTAGCCGGCGAAACCCTGCTCACGGACCAGCAGGCGGGGGTCTACGGCGGGGATCGGCGCCGCGCTGTCGGAGGTCTGAGTCACCGTAGAGGCTTTCTGGCTCGTCTCGTTCTTGCTCACTTGGTCGTCTCCGCGACTCGGGCCTGACGGCGGGTCACCGCGTTGTCGGTGGCACCGGTGATGGCCGAGATGATCGTTTCCTGGCTGGCGCTGGCGACCGGGAAGACACCGTTGTTGCGGCCCAGGCGCAGCACCGCGACCTGGTCCGCCACGGCGCGCACGTCGGCCATGTTGTGGCTGATCAGGATCACGCCGAGGCCGCGCTCGCGCAGCCGCTCGACCAGGTCGAGCACCTGGGCGGTCTGCTCGACGCCGAGTGCGGCGGTCGGCTCGTCCAGGATCACGATCTTCGGGTCGCCGATCAGCGCGCGGGCGATCGCGACCACCTGGCGCTGGCCGCCGGAGAGGGCGGCGACCGGGATCCGCACGCTCGGGATCCGGATCGAGAGCGTGTCCAGCAGCTCCTTGGCCCGCTTCTCCATGGCCACCTCGTCGAGCCGGCCGCCGCGGACGAGCTCGCGGCCGAGGAAGAGGTTCGCGACCACGTCGAGGTTGTCGCAGAGCGCGAGGTCCTGGTAGACCGTCGCGACACCGAGCGCCTGGGCGTCCTGAGGGCGGTTCAGCTGGACCGGCTTGCCGGCCCACTCGATGCTGCCCTCGTCGATCGGGTGGACGCCCGCGATCGTCTTGACCAGCGTGGACTTGCCTGCGCCGTTGTCGCCGACCAGCGCGACGACCTCGCCGGCGTGCACCTCGAGGTCGACGTCGGTCAGCACCTGGACGGCACCGAAGCGCTTGGAGACGCCCCGCAGCGCGAGGACGGGTATGTCTGACTGAACCATCTGTGGCTCCTTCGGGGGTCAAAAGGGGCGCACGTGGTTCAACCTCGCACGCCGAACTGCCGACAGGGGCCGGTCGGACCGGTACTCAGGTCCGGCCGGCTCGTCGTTCTGCTGAAGCCGCGTCTACTACTGGATGCCCGCGGCCTTGCAGGCGTCGGCGTACTGGGCGGTGCAGATGTCCGAGGCCTTGTAGAGGCCGTCGGCGATCACGGTGTCCTTGACGTTGGCCTTGGTCACCACGACCGGGGTGAGCAGCAGGGACGGGATCTTCAGACCGTTGCTGTCGGAGGAGGCGGTGGCGGTGCCGGTGACGTCCAGACCGTGCAGCAGGTCGACCGCGATGGTGGCGGCGCCCTCGGCCTCCGGCTTGTACGCCTTGTAGATGGTGTAGGACTGGTCGCCGGTGAGGATCCGCTGGATCGCGTCGGAGGCGGCGTCCTGGCCACCGACCGGCATGTTGTTGATGCCGGCGGTCTTCAGCGCGGTGATGATGGCGGCGGCCATGCCGTCGTTGGCGGAGTAGACGGCCTGGAAGCCGTTCTTGCCGAGCGAGGTGATCGCGGCGCCGATCTTCTGGCTGGCCACGGTGGGCTTCCACTCACCGGACTGCTCGTAGACGACCTTGCCCACGGCGGAGTCGAGCACCTTGTGCGCACCGGCCTTGAACATGCCGGCGTTCGGGTCGTTGTCGTCGCCGTTGATCATCACGATGTTGGCGCTCTTGGCGTTGCCGCCGTTCGCGTTGAGCGCGTCCACCAGGGCCTGACCCTGGAGCTCGCCGACCTTCTCGTTGTCGAAGGAGATGTAGGCGGCGACCGGGCCGGAGGCGAGCCGGTCGTACGCGATGACCTTGACGCCCTGCTTCTGCGCGTCGGTCACCCAGGACGCGGTGCCCTTGGCGTCGACCGCGTCCAGCAGGATCACCTTGACGCCCTGCGCGACCAGGGTGTCGAACTGCTGCTTCTGGGTCGCCGCGTCGCCGTTGGCGTTGTTGTACTTGACGGTGCAGTCGCCGCAGAGCGCCTTGACCTTCGCCTGGATGAGCGGCTTGTCGAACGACTCGTAGCGGACCGAGGAGGAGTTCTCCGGCAGCAGCAGGCCGACCGTCTTGGTGTCACCCGAGCTCGCGCTGGTGCTGCTGCTTCCACCCGCCTTGCCACAGGCGGCCATGGTGAGGGCCATCGAGACCGCGGCGGTGCCGATGACGACGCGACGCATCATTGCGTTCATGGTGGGGGAGACCTCCCTGACAGGGCCGCAACATTGCGGCGAGGTGGAAGGAGTCAACCCGCCACCTCGGCTTGGCGTCAACAAGTAAAACCAAGACAGCCGCGATCCAAACCCTTTCGTTATCTTCCCGAAGCCCAAGTCGCGACTAAACGGACAGAAGCCACCTACCACCCTGACTCGGCGGCAGGTTTCCGAGCGTCAGCCGCGGGTCGTGGCAGCCTGTCCGGCATGTCCGAGTGCGCCCGTTTCGCCCATTTCGCTCATCACCAGCGCGAGCGCCCCCAGCACCTCCGCGCGGCCACCCAGGGTGCCCGGAACGATGGAGAGCTGACGGGCCGCCGAGGGGATCGCATAGCGCGCCACCGAGTCCCGGATCGGGGAAAGCACCAGCTCACCGGCCTCGGCGAGGTCCCCGCCGAGGATCACCCGGCGCGGGTTGAGCAGGTTGCACAGGGTCGCCACACCGGTCCCGATCTGCCGCCCGGCGTCCGCGATCACCCGGCGGCAGCCGAGGTCGCCCTGCTGCGCCAGCTGGACCACCTTCGAGAGGGTCAGCTGCTGTTCGTGGCTCGCGTTCAAGAGGTTGAGCAGGTAGCGGGAGCCGACGAAGGTCTCCAGGCAGCCGCGGTTGCCACAGCGGCAGACCGGCCCCGCCTCGTCCAGCGTGATGTGCCCGATCTCGCCGGCCGTGCCGCCCGGACCGCGGTAGATCTGACCGTTGATGACCAGTCCGGAGCCGACGCCGCTGGCCACCTTGATGTACGCCAGGTCGCTCAGCCCGCGGCCCGCGCCCCAGACCAGCTCGCCGAGCGCACCGAGGTTCGCGTCATTGTCGACGTGTACCTCCATGCCGAGGCGCTTGGCCAGTTCACGGCCCGGCGCGATGCCCGTCCAGCCCGGCAGGATCGCGGTGGAGCCGAGCGCGCCGGTCTCCACGTCGATCGGGCCGGGCACACCCAGGCCCACCCCGATCACCTTGTCCGAGCGGAAGCCGGCCTGCTCCAGCAGCCGCGCGACCAGCGCCTCGGCCCGGGCGAAGCCCTGCTCGGCGGAGACGTCGACGTTCATCGGCTCGCTCTCCTCGGCGAGCACCCGGTGGGCCAGGTTGCCGACCGCCACCCGCAGGTGAGAGTGGCCGAAGTCGATGCCGACGACGATCCCGGCGTCCCCGCTCAGCGAGACGCTGCGGGCCCGGCGGCCGCCGGAGGAGGTGTCCGCCACCACCACAGTGCCGGCCTCCTTCAGCTCCCGGACGATGTTGGAGACCGTGGCCGCCGAGAGCCCGGTGGCGCGGGCGATCTCGGCCTGGGTGAGCGAGCCGGCCATCCGCACCGCGCGCAGCACGCGTTCGAGGTTGGCGCGGTGCAGTGAGGACTGCGAACCCGGCGTGTCCATGGACATGTTTAACCCTCTCTCGGGGCACGGGGACTCGACCGTTCCCGTGCCGCGCCGCGCCATTGCGACGGAGCTCGCTTGCCGATACCGCCGAACCTCCCGGTGGCGGTGGCTCAACCAGATGTTCACCTTCAACTTGTGAACTCTATGCTGCTCCGGGCCCCGGCAGCCGCGTCAAGGCCGAAGCCGGTTCGTTGCGCGACCCGGGCGGCAGGCGTGGGGGCGTCGCCGAGCGCCCCGCGCACGCGGCGGAGCGAAGCCGGGGCGGGCGCGGGGGCGGCGCAGGGGCGAAACGGGGTGGAACGGGGTGGATGGGGGCAGAGCGGTACGGGTCCGGACAGAGCAGAGCAAGGCGGGGCAAGGCCCAGCAGAGCGGCAGGCAAAGGGCTGGTCAACGGCAGGGCGCCGGCCGGGCCCGACCTGGGGATGGCCGAAAACAGTCCGCCCTTACGATGTCCTTACTCTCAGCTGTCCCACCAGTACCAGCCGTTCACTGGGCCGGGGTGGGCGGCCCGCATCAGCAGAATGACGGGGATTCACATGGCAGGGGATCAGCACAGCGCCGGGCCAAACGGCCCGCAGGACGCCGCACCGGGCTTCGGCCCTGCCCCGGGGAACTGGCCGGCCGCCGACCCGGCCGCTGCGGCGGCTGCGGCTGCGGCTGCGGCTGCGGCTGCCGTGGCGGAACAGGCGACCCAGCTCGACGTCTCGGCGATCCCCGCCAAGCCCGGCGCGGCCGTGCCCCCGCCGCCGGCTGCCGCCCCGGCTGCGGGCGCTCCGGCTGCTCCGGTTGCTCCGGCTCCGGGTGCCCCGGCTCCTGGCGCTCCGGCCCCGGGTGCTGCGGCCGCCGGCGTCGCGTACCAGCCGACCGAGCTGGCCTTCCCCGCGCAGGCTCCCGCTCCCGGCCCCGCTCCCGCCGTCGCTCCCCCGGCCGCCGGGTACGGCTACCCCCAGCCGGTGGGCGCCCCGCCGCAGCCCGCGCCCGGTTTCGGCGCGCCGCAGGGCTACGGCCCGCCGGTGCCGCCACCGGCCCAGGGTGGTTACGGCGTCCCGCAGCCCGGCTACCCGCAGCAGCAGCCGGCGCCCGGCGGCTACGGCTACCCCGGCGCGGCGCAGCCCGGCTTCGGCCAGCCTGGCGTCGGCCAGCCCGGCGTCGCGCAGCCCGGTGGCGTGCAGCCCGGCTGGGTGGTGCCCGGCGCCCCGGCCAAGCAGCGCAACCCGGTCCTGGTCTTCGGCGCGATCGCCGGCACGGTCCTGGTGATCGCCATCGTGATCGGCCTGGTCGTGCTCGGCAGCGGGGCGAAGAAGAACACCGCGTCCGGCAGCACCGGCGGCACCGCCCTGACCAGCGGCGGCGCCACCGGTAGCACCGGAACCAGCAGCAGCGGCGGCGGCACCCAGGCCGGCAAGCTCAACCCGGTCTGGACCGTGCCGAAGTCCACCGCCGGCACCAGCGACTCGCGCACGCTCGGCCAGTGGACCACCGACAAGCTGCTGGTGCGCGGCGACGCCACCGGTCTGACGGGATACAACCTGACCGACGGCAAGGTCGCCTGGACGCTCCCGACCCCGAGCGGCACCAAGGCGATCTGCAGCATGTCCAGCAACGTCAACAAGGACAACATCGGCGGCGTCAGCTTCAACCTCGGTGACAACGACTGCTCGGCGGTCGGCGCGATCAACGCCGCGACCGGGCAGCTGATCTACAAGGTCGGCTCGCCGCAGAACAACAAGAGCTTCGACACCAAGGTGACCGTCACCGACAACACGCTGGCCGCCGCCAGCGGCTCGCTGCTGGCCGGCTTCAACCTGACCAACGGCCAGCCGGTCTGGAGCTACCACGACCGCGGCCAGTTCTGCAACGACAGCGCGGACGCGGCCGGTTCGGTCGTGGTGGTCAGCGACTACTGCCCCGAGGCCACGCCGAACCAGCAGGTGATGGTGCTGGACGCGGACAGCGGCAAGACCACCCAGACCTTCCCGCTGGCCAGCGAGGAGGACCACCTCGAGGCGATCGTCTCCGCCAAGCCGCTGGTGCTCGCGATCTACTCGGGCACCGACAACGACTTCGTGCAGGGCATCGACGCGTCGGGCAACCCGATGGCGCGCATCCCGCTCAAGGTCACCGGCGCCGACAAGCTGCAGCTCTCCGCCGCCTCGGACCCGTACACCAAGAGCCTGGTGATCGGGAACACGCTCTACGTCGAGGTGATGCAGAGCGACAAGAACGCGATCGAGGCGATCGACCTGACCTCGGGCAAGACGCTGTGGACCACCGACGGCAAGGCCCTGGACGGGCTGCGCCTGGTGGACCGGCACGACACCAGCGGCAACGCGACCGCGATCGCGATGGACGGCTACGACAAGGGCAACCGGCTGGTCACGCTGTCCGCGGCCGACGGCACGGTGACCCAGACCGGGTCGTTCGCCACCAAGAGCTCGACCTTCATGCCGTTCCAGAACGCGCAGGTCTACGCCTCGGACGACGGCCGGGTGCTGAGCATCCCGCAGCTGCCGATGGACTCCACCGCGACGCTCTACGCCAAGGGCTGACGGCTGCGCAGCAGCCGCCGGCACCCGCCGCACCGCAGGGCCCGCGCTTCGGCGCGGGCCCTGCGGCCGTTCCGGTCGGTCTTCAGATGGCCTCCAGGCCGTCTCCACGTGGTCTCCAGCGGCTTCCGGTAAGGAAATTTCCGTGGTGCGGTGTGGAGGGCGTGGGAGGATTCGGGCAAGAAGCCTGACGAAGGAGTCCTGCCAGTGCCCGGCACCAACTTGACCCGTGAGGAGGCCCGTACCCGGGCCGCTCTCCTGCACGTGGATGCGTACGACGTCGAGCTCGACCTGAGCTCGGCCCGCGACGGTGGCACGTTCCGGTCCACCACAGTGGTCCGCTTCACCGCCGCCCAGCCCGGCGCCGCCTCGTTCATCGACCTGGTCGCGCCCGCCGTGCGGGAGATCGTGCTGAACGGCGAGCAGGTGGAGCTCTCCGCCTTCGCCGACAGCCGGATCGCGCTGACCGGCCTGGCCGCCGAGAACGAGCTGCGGGTGGTGGCCGACTGCGCGTACACCAACACCGGCGAGGGTCTGCACCGCTTCGTCGACCCGGTGGACGGCGAGACGTACCTGTACAGCCAGTTCGAGGTGCCGGACGCCCGCCGGGTGTTCGCCAGCTTCGAGCAGCCCGACCTCAAGGCGACGTTCCGCTTCACCGTGACCGCGCCGCGCGGCTGGGTGGTCGTCTCCAACTCCCCCACCCCCGAGCCCACCGGCGACGGGGACACCCAGCTCTGGGAGTTCTCCCCCACCGGCCGGATCTCCACGTACATCACCGCGCTCGTCGCCGGCCCGTACGTCGGCGTCTTCGACGAGTTCACCCACGGGGAGCAGGTCGTCCCGCTCGGCATCTACTGCCGCCCCTCGCTCAAGGAGTACCTGGACGCCGAGGCGATCTTCGACGTCACGAAGCAGGGCTTCACGTACTTCCAGGAGAAGTTCGACTTCGCCTACCCGTTCGAGAAGTACGACCAGCTCTTCGTACCGGAGTTCAACGCCGGCGCGATGGAGAACGCGGGCGCGGTGACCCTGCGCGACCAGTACGTCTTCCGGTCCAAGGTGACCGACGCGTCGTACGAGCTGCGCGCCGCCACGATCCTGCACGAGCTGGCCCACATGTGGTTCGGCGACCTGGTCACCATGGAGTGGTGGAACGACCTCTGGCTCAACGAGTCGTTCGCCACCTACGCGGAGATGGTCGCGCTGGTCGAGCCGGCCGGCACCCAGTGGCCCAACGGTTGGACCACGTTCGCCAACCAGATGAAGACCTGGGCGTACCGGCAGGACCAGCTGCCCTCGACCCACCCGATCATGGCCGAGATCAACGACCTGGAGGACGTCCAGGTCAACTTCGACGGCATCACGTACGCCAAGGGCGCCTCGGTGCTCAAGCAGCTCGTCGCGTACGTCGGCCAGGACGCCTTCTTCGCGGGCGTGCGGGCCTACTTCAAGGCACACGCCTGGGGCAACACCACGCTCGCCGACCTGCTCGGCGCGCTGGAGAAGGCCAGCGGGCGCGACCTGAAGGCCTGGTCCAAGGCCTGGCTCGAGACGGCCGGCATCAACGTGCTGCGCCCGGAGATCGAGCTGGACGCCGAGGGCCGGATCACCGCCTTCGCGGTCCGCCAGGAGGCCCCGGCCCTGCCCGAGGGCGCCAAGGGCAGCTCGGCGCTGCGCCCGCACCGGATCGCGATCGGCTGCTACGAGCTGGTCGACGGCAAGCTGGTGCGCACCGACCGGGTCGAGCTGGACGTCGACGGCGAACTGACGGCCGTCCCGCAGCTGGTCGGCCGGCAGCGCCCGGCCGTCGTGCTGCTGAACGACGACGACCTCTCGTACGCGAAGCTGCGGCTCGACCCGGCCTCGCTCGCCGTGGTCACCGAGCACCTGGGCGACTTCGCCGACCCGCTGCCGCGCGCGCTCTGCTGGTCGGCCGCCTGGGACATGACCCGGGACGGCGAACTCGCCGCCCGCGACTACCTCGCGCTCGCCGTGGCCGGCCTGCCGCGCGAGTCCGACATCGGCGTGGTGCAGTCGGTGCACCGCCAGGCCAAGCTCGCGCTCGACATGTACGCCGACCCGGTCTGGCGCGAGCAGGGCCTGGTCCGCTGGGCCACCGCCGCCGAGGAGCAGCTGCGCGCGGCCGCCGCCGGCAGCGACCACCAGCTCGCCTGGGCCCGCGCGTTCGCCTCGGTCGCCCGCACCGACGAGCAGCTCGCGCTGCTGGCCGGCCTGCTCGACGGCTCCACCGAGCTCCCCGGCCTCGCCGTGGACACCGACCTGCGCTGGGAGCTGCTCACCCGCCTGGTCGCCACCGGCCGTTCCGGCGAGGAGGCCATCGCCGCCGAGCTGACCCGCGACAACACCGCGGCCGGCCAGGAGAAGGCCGCCACCTGCCGCGCAGCCCGTCCGACCGCCGAGGCGAAGGCGCAGGCCTGGGCCTCGGTCGTGGACTCGGACGAGCTGACGAACTACATCCAGGACGCCGTCATCGGCGGCTTCAACGTCGCCGACCAGCGCGAGCTGCTGGCCCCGTACACGGGCAAGTACTTCGACGCGCTCAAGGGCGTCTGGGAGAGCCGCAGCCACGAGATCGCCCAGCAGATCGCCGTGGGGCTCTACCCGTCCTACCAGGTCTCGACGGCCACCCTGGAAGCCACCGACACCTGGCTGGCCACCGCCGAGCCGGCCCCGGCCCTGGCCCGCCTGGTGATCGAGTCCCGCTCAGGCGTGGAGCGGGCCCTGAAGGCCCAGTCGGCCGACCGCGCAGCGGGCGCGCAGAGCTGACACCCCGTTCGGGGTAAGGGGCGGCGGGGGCGAACCCCGCCGCCTCCGTGCAGTAGTAAGCAGAGAAGGGCCCTGCCAGAGAGATCTGGTGGGGCCCTTCGTCGTTGTGCGTGATCAACTGCGTGACTATTACTCAGGATCCTGCTGGAACACTCCTCAGCCGGATACCCAACGGCGCACCCGGGACCTCCAGGTGCTGGCGAAGCCGCCCGATCGAGGATCGAACCGTCCCGCTCGGCGGCCTGCCTGCCTTCAGCCACCTATCGCTCGATCATTTCCAGTCACACAAGGAACTCGGGACTGCCAAGTTCAATCAGTTCAGTCCACCTCTCCCCACACCAAGCCTGGTTGACGCTGGAATGGACTGTCCGAGCGGCATGGTAACGCTCAACGCGACGAGGACATGCAACTGGGAGGAATCCATGAGCAATCGCAGGAAGAAGAAGCCGGGGGCAAGCCCCGCCAAAAGCCCCAAGGCCATCGCGATATACCATGACGTGCTGGTCTACGAGAATTTTGAGCGCGCCGCCCAACGGATCTTCGAGTGCCTGCAGTGGGCACAGGCAAACCACCCCAACCGCAATCGAATCCTCTATCTCGACATCCAGGGACACAAGAACGACGCAGGGGGGTTCGATCACGACGCTTTCGAGTTGATGCAAGATTTCGCTCTGGGATTTCTTGGCGACTATCTATCCGAAATCCACACCCCACTGTTCCGCGCAAAAAATTCCAAGGCGCAAGTTAATGATATTCCGGATCTTCTGCAGTTTCAGTACCCGGACGACGGAAGCGACTACGGATACGACGCCGGCAATCTTCCCCTTAGACCCCGGGAGAACCAACCGGCCAACCGGAAGTCTCGCCCAACAGTGCGAGCCATCTCGGAATACCTGGGAATGGACGAGCCAGCCTGCCTAGTGTGCTGGCGCACACCCGTGGAGCGGGCCCATGTTGTACCTACCTCACTTGGCGGCTCCATGGACGTGCGGAACTTCGCCCTTCTCTGCGCAGCACATCACGCGGAGGCACCAGACGCGGCTGACGCCGAAAGCTTCTGGGCATGGGTGGACTATGCAGAGCTGCGAGACGGCCCAGATAAATGGCTGGATGCACCAGATGACCACAAGAAGTGGCTGGAATCTCACGGCATGCAGATCGGGATTCAGAATCGAGAACCGGCCTCCTTCTTCTCTGCCGTCAGGCGCGAGCTAAGGGAGCTATACGGCTGGAGCGATTCCGACTTCAAAGCCGCGGACTGGCAGAGTCTGATGGACGAGTTTCACCAGGTTTTGGATTCGGCCACCGGAAAGCACTTCTCGATAGAGAAGAAGATCTCGACGCATGCATGGGCATACGATGTGGCCCGCAGTCGACTAAATTCCAAGAGCAGCCGAATCCCTCCTATCTCGAAACTCAGACACGATCACACCGAAGGCACCCCCGAGGGTGAAAATATGTGACGCTCAAATCGGCTGCGTCCCGCGGGTTGCCGACCGTGGCCTAGGGTGGGTCGCCCGCCCGTGTGCCGAGTCCCGGAGTAGGCGTCGTGTCCAGTAAGCCGAGTGTCGATGCGGTGCTGTTGACGATGAACGATCGTGCTGCCGAGCTTGAGGTGGCGATGGGGTCGTTGCTGGCTCAGCGCGAGGTTGATCTTCGGGTCGTGATCGTGGGCAACGGGTGTGAGCCGGACTGCGTGCCTCCGGGGGTCACGGCCGTCTCGCTGCCGGAGAACCTGGGCATCCCCGGTGGGCGCAATGTCGGCGCCGAGGCGCTGGGCGGTGAGGATGAGGGCGAGTTCATCCTGTTCTTCGACAACGACGCCGTGCTGCCTGATCCGGACACCGTCGCCCGGCTCGCCGCGGAGTTCGATCGGCACCCCGATGCCGCCTACGTCCAGCCGCGGATCGTCGATCCCGCCAGTGGCACCACGCTCGGGCGGTGGGTTCCGCGCCTGCGGTCGAAGGATGCCGGGCGACCGGGCATTGTCACCGTGATGGCCGAGGGCATCGTGCTTGTGCGCCGGGCCGATTTCGCGGCCGTGGGCGGGTGGCCCGGGCACTTCTTTCTGTTCCACGAAGGGGTGTGGCTCGCCTGGCACCTCTGGGATCTGGGCCGGATCGGCTGGTACGCGGCGGACGTTCAGGTGCACCACCCGGCGACGAATCCGGCCCGTCACAAGCCCTACTACCGGCTGGTGGCGCGCAACCGTGTCTGGGTTGCCTACCGGCTGCTGCCGGTCCCGCTCATCCCGGTGTACCTCGCCAGTTGGGTGGTCATCAGCGTCTGGCGGTTCCGGTCGTCGGGGAACCTCGGTGTCTGGCTCAGGGGTCTGGCGGAGGGGCTGCGCGGCGGGCATGGTGAGCGGCGGCCGATGAGGTGGCGGACGGTGTGGCGCCTGTCCCGGGCGGGCCGGCCGCCGGTCGTCTGAGGCGGGCGTTCCTTCAGGGCTTGGGGGCGGGTGAGCCGGTGTCGCCTTGGGAGAGCAGCAACTTGCGGAGCAGGGCGTCGAGTTGGTGGCGCTCTTCGGGGGTGAGGGCGCTGATCAGCTGTTCCTCGTTCTCGACGTGGCCGATCAGGATCGTGTCGATCAGTTCCTTGCCGGCCGGGGTCAGCCGGATCAGCACTGCGCGGCGGTCGGTCGGGCTGGGGTGGCGCTCGACCAGGCCCTTGGCGGAGAGCTTGTCGACCCGGTTGGTGATCGCGCCGGAGGTGACCATCGCCGACTCGAGCAGTGCGCGGGCGTTCAGCTCGTACGGCTCGCCGGACCGGCGGAGGGTGGCGAGGACGTCGAACTCGGAGAAGTCCAGGCCGTGTTGGGCGAAGTAGCCGCGCAGTGCCGTGTCCACATGGCTGTGGAAGCGGTTGAAGCGGCCGATCAGGGCCATCGCCTCGGGGTTCATGTCGGGGCGGGCCCGGCCCCACTGGTCGATGATGTCGTCAACGGCGTCGCGCTCGTGCTCCCGCATGCGTCCTGGCCTTCCTGCCGGTCGTCGGATGAGCCTCCTGGGCCCCGATATTTATCTTAGCGTTGAGATACTTGACGTTCGCACATCCCTGGGTGGAGAATTTATCTCAACGCTAAGATAGTCAACGTTGAGGGGGTTGGTGGCTGCCATGGGTGGGGTGCTTGGGTTCGCAGGCAAGGGGCAGGCCGGTCGGCTCGGGGTGGCCGCGGCGGCGGCGCTGGCGCCCGCGGCCTGGGGCACGACGTATCTGGTGACCACGCAATTGCTGCCCGAGGGCCGCCCGTTGCTGCTCGCGGCGATGCGCGCGCTGCCGGCGGGACTGCTGCTGCTGGCGATCGGCCGCAAGCTGCCGAAGGGCAAGTGGTGGGGCCGGGCCGCCATCCTCGGCATGCTGAACATCGGGCTGTTCTTCCCGCTCACCTTCACCGGCGCCTATCGGCTGCCCGGCGGGGTCGCGGCGACCATCGGGGCGATCCAGCCGCTGCTCGTGGCCGGACTCTCGATCGGTCTGCTCGGCGTGCGGCCGGGGCGGCGGACGCTGCTCGCCGGCCTGGTCGGGGTGGCCGGGGTCGCGCTGCTGGTGCTCAAGAGCGGCGCGCGGCTGGACGGCGCCGGCATCGCCGCGATGGTCACCGCGATCGCGCTGATGGCGACGGGCACCGTGCTGACCCGCAAGTGGGGCAGGCCCGAGGGGGCCACGATGCTCGATCTGACCGCGTGGCAGCTGGTCGCGGGCGGCCTGTTCCTCGCCCCGCTGGCGGCCGTGCTGGAGGGCGCACCGCCCGCGTTGAGCACGGCGAACCTGATCGGCTTCGGCTACCTGGGTCTCTTCAGCACCGCGCTCGGGTACGTGCTGTGGTTCCGCGGCATCGAACGGCTCGGCGCGGGGCCGGTCTCCTTCCTCGGCCTGGTCAACCCGCTGGTCGCGACCGCGGGCGGGATCGTGGTGCTGGGGCAGACGCTGACCGGGTGGCAGGTGCTCGGCCTGGCGCTTGCGCTCGGCGCGATGCTCGTGGGCCAGGCGCCGGCGCGGAGGGTAAAGCAGGTGGAGGTAGAGGGGAAGGGAACGGTGAAGGTGGAGGAGCGGGTGGTGGAGGTGGGGGCGGGGCGCTAAGGCGGTCAGTTGGGGGCGGCGAGGTCGAGCGTCCAGAGCAGGCCGCCGCTCCCGCCGTCCGCCGTGCCGACGCCCGCGTCCGTGTACTGGCCGTTGAGGACGTTCTGCTGGTGGATCGCGCCGTCCAGCCAGTCGTTCAGCACCTCGGCGGGCGCCGTCCGGTTCTGGTCGAGGTTCTCGCCCCATGCGCTCCACTCGTAGCCGGCCGCCGTGATCCGGCTGTCGGCGTTGGTGCCGCTCGGGTCGACGTGGTCGAAGTAGTGGTGCGCGGCCATGTCGTCGGAGTGCTGCTGTGCGGCGGCGTGCAGCCGCGGGTCTATGCGCAGCGGGCGGACGCCGCTCTTCGCGCGCCGGGCGTTGATCAGATCGACCAGCTGCTGTTCGAGACCGCGCGGGGAGGGGCTGGGGGTGGGAGTTGGAGTGGGAGTAAGGGTGGGAGTCGGTGCTGGGGGCGGGGTGCTCGGCGCGGGCGGGGTGGGTGTGGGGGTGGTCGGGACAGGGGACGGCGTGGGGCTCGGTGATGGAGTCGGGGTCGGTGACGGGGTGGCGAGCAGGACGGCCGTCGTCGGCGTGGCGGTGGAGCTCGGGGCCGGGGCCGCGCTCGGGTGACCCGGCTGCGCGAGGACGACGCCGAGCACCGCCGCGCCGACCGCGACCGCCCCGGCCGCGTGCAGGACGTGGCGCGGCAGACGGCTCACCGAGCGCCTGATGCCGCGCCGCCCCACTCCGGCCAGGTGTGAACTGCCCAGCTTCCCGGCCACGTTGGCGGCGGTCAGCGCGCTGTGCAGGCCGTTGAAGCCGTGCGGTGGGAGCACCAGCACGAGGCCGGCCAGCAGCCCCTCGGCGGGCACCAGGTCCCGGCCGGCCGCCGAGCACCGGCGGCAGTCGCGGGTGTGCCGGGCGATCCGCTTGCGCCACAGCGCGCTCGGCTGCCCGTCCCAGGCGGCGGTGACCTCGGCGAGTTCGGCGCAGCGCGGCTCGGCGGCGAGCGCCCGGAGCACCATCCGGCTGAGTTCGAGCTGCTCCTTCATCCGCTGGACGCGGACGGCCGCGTGCTGCGGGGTGAGCTCCATGGCCGCCGCCAGTTCGGCCCGGGTGAGCTGCCCGGCCGCCTCCAGCCACCAGAGCGCGAGCAGGTCGCGATCGCGCTCGTCCAGCCAGCGGGTCGCCTCGGCGACCTCGCGGCGCTGCCCGGACAGGCCGAGGCGGAGCATCGTCAGCTCGACGAAGTCCCCGCCCGGGTCGGCGACCTGCTCCATCCCCTCGTCGAGCGTGGCGGCGGCGGCCCCCGTGCGCCGGGCGGCCCAGTTGCGGCGCACCTCGTTCATCGCGACCGCGACCAGCCAGGACCGGAACGAGGACAGGTCGCGCAGCTCACCGAGCCCGCCGACCACGCGGATCATGGTCTCCTGCACCACGTCGTCCACGTCCGGGTGCCCGTTCATCGCCCGGCCGACGATGTTGTAGACGAGCGGCAGGTACCCGGCGATCAGCTGTTCGCGCGCCGCTTCGTCCCCGGCGCGCGCAGCCGCGACCGCCTCGGCGTCGTTCCCGTCTCCGACCCGCATCCGCTGCCCTCACTCGTCCTGCTCGGTCCCGCTCGTCCTGTCCGCACGGACCCCGTGACGTGGAGACCCTAGGCAGTTCGTCGGATAACAGGAATTTCACCCCCGCTCTCGGGCGGCAATGGTGACCCGGATCACCCCGCCGCGCGCTGTGGTCAGGGCGGGCGACACGCCAGGGGTGGATCCGCGCCACGGCGGTGCGGCGGCCGGGAGACTGGGCGGGTGGAAGACGACAGCGCGCAGCACGTGGAACCGCACCATGTCGGGGCCAACGGGCTCGGGACGCGGTTGAACTGGCTGCGAGCCGGGGTGCTCGGGGCGAACGACGGGATCGTGTCGACGGCCGGGCTGGTGGTCGGGGTGGCCGGGGCGACGTCCTCGTCGAGTGCGCTGCTCGCGTCCGGGCTGGCCGGGCTGTTGGCGGGGTCGCTGTCGATGGCGTCCGGCGAGTACGTGTCGGTGAGCACGCAGCGTGACTCGGAGCGGGCCGCGCTCGCGGTCGAGCGGCGGGAGCTCGCGGAGCAGCCGGCCGCCGAACTGGACGAGCTGACCGAGCTGTTGGAGGGCCGTGGGCTGACGCCCCAGCTGGCCCGTGAGGTAGCCGAGCAGTTGACGGCGCGGGACGCGCTGGCCGCGCACGCCCGGGTGGAGCTGGGCATCGATCCGGAGCAGATGGCGAACCCGTGGCACGCCGCCGGGGCCAGCTGCCTGGCCTTCACGGTCGGCGCGCTGCTGCCGCTGCTGGCCATCGTACTGCCGCCGGCAAACCTGCGGGTGCCGGTGACCGTGGTCGCCGTGCTCTGCGCGCTGCTGCTGACCGGCTGGCTGGGCGCGCGGCTGGGGGAGGCGCCACCGCGGCCGGCGGTGCTGCGCAACGTGCTCGGCGGCGGGCTCGCGATGGCGGTGACCTACGCGGCGGGCACGCTGCTCGGTGCGGTGGACGCCTGACAGCCCCTGACAGTGGCCGCACACATGCCACCGCCCCGCCGCCCAGGGGGCGACGGGGACGGCGGACGGCGTCCGCTACTTCTGCTTGAGCTGCTTCTTCTTCTCAGCCGAAGGGCTGCCCAGCATGACCAGGCCCGCGATGACCGCGAACGCGGCGATCGGGATCACCACGTACAGGCCGATGCTCTCGGCAACGCTCAGACCCGGACCCGTTTGGGTGCCGTCGAACTGGGTCAGGGCGAAGGCGGGCGACGACAGCAGCATCATCAGCGTGGCCGCTGCGGAGACCGCACCAGCGCGCAAAGCGTTCCTCTTGTCCACGATTTCCACGGTACCGGCCCTTTATGGGGCCTCGCGCGTCGGGGTCGGCCTTCCGGTGGCCGGTGCTCCTGTGACCGGTGCTCCTGTGGCCGGTGCGCCGGCGGCCTCCCGCAGGCCGTCGGTCAGGACCCGCCCCAGCGCCGTGCCGCCCGGCGCCGCGGTGAGCTGCTCCAGGGTGACCGGCCGGCCGCTCGCGTCGGCGATCGGCAGGCGCCAGTTCGGGTACTGGTCCCAGGTGCCGGGCAGGTTCTGCGGGCGCGGGTCGCCGACGATGTCCGGCAGCCAGACGCCGACCAGTTCGGCCGGGGTGGCCAGCAGGAACCGGTAGAGCGCCTCCTGGTCCAGCGGCGCGCCGTCCGGCAGCAGGCCGAGCCGGACGAGTTCGGCCCGCCAGTCGGCCAGTTCCGCCCGCGCCGCCGCCTGCTCCTCGGCCAGCGGGTGCACCAGCAGCCCGAGCTGGTGGCGCAGCTCGACGTGCTCGCCGGTGAGCCGGGCGGCGGTGCTCGGCAGGTCGTGCGTGGTCAGCGTGGCCAGGCAACCGCGCCGCCAGCGGGCGGGTGCCAGCGGCGCGCCCTTGGCGCCCTCGCGGCCGGTCCAGTCCCGCTCGAACCAGAGCACCGAGGTGCCGAGCACGCCACGGGCGGTGAGCTCCTCGCGCACGCCCGCCTCGACCGTGCCGAGGTCCTCGCCGATCACGTCGGTGCCGGCCCGGTGCGCCTCCAGGGCGAGCACGCCGAGCATCGCCTCGGCGTCGTACCGCACGTAGGTGCCCTCGGTCGGCGGACGGCCGGCCGGCACCCACCAGAGCCGGAAGGAGCCCATCACGTGATCGATCCGGATCGCGCCGGCGTGCCGGACGGTGGCCCGCAGCAGCTCCGCGTACGGGGCGTAGCCGGCGGCGGCCAGCGCGTCGGGGCGCCAGGGCGGCAGGCCCCAGTCCTGACCGTGCGCGTTGAACGCGTCCGGCGGCGCGCCGACCGAGATGCCGGCCGCCAGGGTGTCCTGGAGCACCCAGGCGTCGGCGCCGTCGGGGTGGCAGCCGATCGCCAGGTCGTGGATCAGCCCGACCGCCATGCCGGCCACCTCGGCCGACCGCTGCGCCTCGCCGAGCTGCTCGTCCAGCTGCCAGGCCAGCCAGCGGTGGAACTCGACCCGCTCGGCGAGCTCCGCCCGCGCGGCGGCCACCTGCGGGGTGCCGGGGTGGCGCAGGCCCTTGGGCCAGGCGTGCCAGTTGCCGCCGTGCTTCTCGGCCAGCGCGCACCAGAGCGCGTACTGCTCCAGCCAGTCGCCCTCGCGCCGGACGAAGGCGCGGTAGGCGGCCTCCCGGCCCGGACCGCGCGGGACGGTGTGCAGCAGCTCCAGTGCCTCGCGCTTGACGGCCCAGACGGCGTCCCGGTCGATCAGGCCGTCGTGCTCGAGCACCTCGGCGCGCAGTCGGCCGGCCTGCTCGGCCAGCTCGGCGACGGTGGCCCGCAGGGCGGGCTCGGCGTACGGGTACTCGGCGACCGCCTGCACCCGCAGGTGGACCGGGTCGGCGAAGCGGCGCGAGGACGGGCGGTACGGCGAGGGGTCGGACGGCTGGCCGGGCAGCGCCGCGTGCAGCGGGTTGATCTGCACGAAGTCCGCACCCAGCTCGCCGCCGGACCACTGGACCAGCTCGGTCAGGTCGCCGAGGTCGCCCATCCCCCAGGAGCGCTCGGAGAGCACCGAGTAGAGCTGGGCCATGAAACCCCAGCTGCGGCCGGGGCGCTGCGCCAGCCGTTCGGGAGCGACGATCAGCGCCGCCGACTCGGCCCGGTCGGCCAGCGTGACGTGCAGCGTGTGCCGGCCGAGCGGCAGGTCGGCCGGCAGCCAGTGCGAGCGGCCGGGCGGCAGTTGCCAGTGGCCGCCGTCCTCCAGCTCGACGCTGAGCCGGGCGGCGGCCGGCACGTCGAGCGCGGTGCGCCGGCCGGCCCGGGTGACCAGGCAGGCGGGCAGCAGGCGGCGGTGTGCCTGGGCCCGGTGCTCGGCCAGCTCGCGGTCGACGGCCTCGGGCGTGCCGGCGTCCACGCCGAGCGCGGCGAGCACCGCGATCAGCGTCGCCGCGGAGACCTGGACCAGCCGGCCGTCGCCCGTGTCGTAGCCGGTGTCGACGCCGTGCGCGTGGGCCAGCGCGGCCAGCGCCGGGCTCGGCGCGGGGGCGACCTCCTCGGGAGCCGTGGCCGGGGCGGCGGGGGAAGCAGCGGCCGTGGCGGCGGCCGGCGCGGCGGCTCGCGACAGCGGGTCGACGACGGTCGGGTCGGCGGCGGCCGGCGGCCCGTCCACGGGGGACGGCTCGGCGGCTGAAGGGTCGTCAGCGCTGCTCTCGGAATTGTTGAGGTATGCGGCCAACGCGGGCTCCTGCGGAAGAGTCGGGGCGAACCGGAGGTGGCGGATCGGCAAATCAGTGGGTCCACTCCTACCCGCCGCACCCCACCGCCACCCGTGACGGCGCGCCGGGCAGGTCACGTATCCGTGCCGGGCAGTGCACGCATCACGGTCCATCAGTCCGCTTCGCCCCGAAGCGACACGGACAATATCGGACAGAACGACCATAGAAAGGGCTCACTTTGACAGGTGCGCTGTCACCCTGGTGGGGTATGCCAGCGAGGGTCTGGCGTGGTCGGCGGGGGGCCGGTGGTGCAGTCTCCGCGCGCCCGTCGATCACCCCGTTCGGCCGACTGCCCCCGGCCGCGAGGAGGCCCCCGTGCAGACCCGTGTGTCCGCAGCCGCCGGGAGGCGGTTGCGACAGCAGCTCAAGCAAAGTCCGGCCCTGCGCGAGGCGCTTCAGCACCCCGCCGTCCTGGTCACCCGCCGCGCCACCGCCCGTACCGCCCGCGCGGTCGCCCCGCGCGCCGCGGACCGGCTGATCGCCGACTTCAAGGGCACCGATCCGCTGCTCGCCGAGATCCGCGCCGAACGCACCGGCACCGCGCTGCGCGTCCAGCAGGCCCGGCGGCGGCTGACGCACCGCCAGGCGGCACTGCGGATAGCCGCGACGCTCTCCGCCGCCGCCGTGATCGGCGGCGGCCTGCTGGGCCCGGTCGCGGCGCACGCGGACGGCCCGGCGACCACCGTCTCGGTCAGCGCGCCGGCCCTCACGCCGCTGGGCAGCCTGGCGAACCCGCAGGTCTACCCGCGCCCGCAGCAGCTGATGCTCTCCGGCAAGCCGGTCACGGTGCCCGCCGAGGTCGCCCTGGTGGCCGGCGCGCAGGCCGACCCCGGCGCGGTGGCGGCCGTCCGCGAGGTGCTGGCGCAGGCCGGCGCGACCTCGGTGACGGTGCCGCAGCAGTCGATCGCGGCGCCCGCGCCCGGCGCGCTGGTGGTCTACGTCGGCGGTCTGGACGAGCAGCCCGACCCGGCCACCGACCAGGTGCTCCAGCAGCTCGGCGTCGAGGGTCCGGGCGAGCTGCCGGACGGCGGCTACGTGCTGGCGTCCGGTCAACTGCCGGTGCCCGGCGGCAGCTACGGCGCGATCGTGCTCTCCGGCGTGGACGCCGAGGGCACCTTCGACGCCGCGCAGAGCCTGCGCCAGCTGCTCACCGCCGTGCCCGCCGGGCAGGGCCAGGGCGGCGGCGCGCTCGGGTTCCCCGGCCTGACGATCCGTGACTGGCCGAGCGGCGCGCTGGTGCGCGGCACCGCGGAGTCGTTCTACGGCACGCCGTGGACCACCCAGCAGCGGCTCGACCAGATCGACTTCCTGGGCCGGACCAAGCAGAACTTCTTCCTCTACTCCCCCGGTGACGACCCGTACCGGCAGGCCCAGTGGCGCGACCCCTACCCGGCCGCGCAGCAGGACGACCTGCGCAAGCTGGCCGACCGGGCCAGGACCAACCACGTGACGCTCGGCTACGCCGTCGCGCCCAACCAGAGCTTCTGCTACAGCTCCGGCAGCGACGTGGCGGCGCTGGTGAACAAGCTGGAGGCGATGCGCGCGCTCGGCTTCGGCGCGTTCCAGCTGCAGTTCCAGGACGTCAGCTACGACGAGTGGCACTGCTCGGCCGACCGGCACGCCTTCGGCACCGGCCCGGCCGCGGCCGCCAAGGCGCAGGCCCAGCTCGCCAACGCGGTGCAGGCCCGGCTGATCGCCAAGCACCCCGACCTGGCCGCGCTCTCGGTGGTGCCCACCGAGTTCCACCAGCAGGGCGCCACGCCGTACCGGACCGCGCTGGCCGGCGCGCTGGCGAACGCCGTCCAGGTCGCCTGGACCGGGGTCGGGGTGATCCCGGCGCAGATCACCGCCGATCAGACCACCGCCACTGCCGCGCTCTTCGGCCACCCGTTGTTCACCATGGACAACTACCCGGTCAACGACTCCACCCCCGACCGGCTCTACCTCGGCCCGTACACCGGCCGCGACCCGGAGCTGGCCGCCCGGTCGGCGGTGCTGCTGACCTCCGGCATGCAGCAGGCCGCCGCCTCCCGGATCGCGCTGGCCACCGCGGCCGACTACGCGTGGAACCCGACCGGCTACCAGCCCGACGCGTCCTGGCAGTACGCGCTGCGCTCGCTGGCCGCCGACGCCGTCCCGAACGCCCCCGCGCCGGGCGACCCGGCGGGCGCCGCGCAGGTCGGCGCCGGGCCCGCGCTGGCCGCGCTCACCGCGCTGGCCGGCAACAGCTCCTCCTCGCCGCTCTCCGCGCCGGAGTCGGCTTATCTGACCCCGCTGATCGACGCGTTCTGGGCGCAGCTGCAGCCGGCCGGCGGCGGCAGCATCGACCTCGGCAAGCTCCAGCAGGCCGCCGACCCGCTGCGGGCCGCGTTCAGCACCATGGCCGGCGCCCCCGACGCGCTGCGCGGCACCGACTCGGTGGCCGGCGCCGGCCCCGAGCTGGCCGACGAGACCGGGCCCTGGCTGGACCGGCTCAGCGCGTACGGACGGGCCGGCCAGGCCGCGCTGGACATGCTGCTGGCCCAGCACCGCGGCGACGGCTCGGCCGCCTGGCAGGCCCGGGTGACGCTGCGCCGGCTGCGCGACCAGCTGGCCGGCGGCCCGGTGACGATCGGCGCCGGCGTGCTCGACCCGTTCCTGGACCGGGCGCTCAACGCCGCCGACAACTGGTCCGGGGCGAGCGCCGGCACCCTCACGCCGACCAGCACGATAGTCGGCGCCGCCAACGGCCACCCGGTGGCGCTGATGGCCGACTCCGACCCCGGCACCTTCTACTGGAGCTCGCAGCCGCCGCAGGTCGGCGACTCGGTCGGGGTGGACCTCGGCGACGGGCGCCCGGTGGCCTCGGTGACGGTCCGGATGGGCGGCACCGACGATCCGAACACCACCGACAGCGACGCGGCCGCCGCGGCCGACGACTACCTGCGCGACGGCGTGCTGGAGTACTCCACCGGCGACGGCGGCTGGCAGCAGCTGCTGACCGTCCACAACCAGAAGACCGTCACCGCGCAGCTGCCGGCCGGCGTGGTGGTCCGGGCGATCCGGCTGCGCGCCACCAAGACGCAGCAGACGGCGCTCGCGGTGCGCGAGTTCAGCGTCACCGCGCCGGACACCGCGAAGGTCACGGTGACCGGCGGCCCGGCGGCCGCCCCCGGCTCCTCGCCGAGCGCGATCCTGGACGGCAACCCGGACACCGCGTACCGGGCCGCCGCCGCACCGACCGCCACCGACACCCCGCTCACCGTGGACCTGGGCGGCACCCGGCCGCTGGACCGGCTCACCGTGCTGACCGATCCGAACGTGCAGGCCACCGCGACCGTCGAGGTGCGCAGGGCGGACGGCAGCTGGACCGGCATCGGCACGCTGCACCCCGGCTACAACGAGCTGCCGGCCGGCGGCCAGCCGGCGGGGGCGGTCCGGCTCAGCTGGCTGCCGGGTCCGGACGCGCCGGTGGTCAACCAGATCGTGCCGTGGTACTCGGACACCCCGCTGGCCCGGCTCACGCTGGCCGATCCGGTGCTCGACGTGATCGCGGGCGCGCCCGCACCGGCGCAGACCCAGGCGATCGTGGACGCGCTGCGGCCGGACGGCGCGAACGGCGAGATCAGGGCCACGGCGCCGGCACCGACTCCGGCGAGTGGTGCACCGGCCGAGCCTGGTGCGGCTGGCAAGCCCGGTGCACCCGGTACGGCTGGTGCTGCTGGTACGGCTGCCGCGCCCACCGCGCCCGGGCTGACCGTCACGCCCTCGCCCGCGCCCGGCAAGCCCGGCGCGCCGGTCAGCGTGCCACGCGGCGGGGAGGGCAGCACCACGGTGCAGGTCTCGGCCGCGGCCGGCACGCCGTCCGGGATGTACCAGGTGCCGGTGACCTTCAGCAGCAACGGCACGACGATCAGTCAGACGCTCCAGGTGCACGTGGTGCCCCCGACCAGCGGCCCCGACCTGGCGCCCGGCGCGACCGCGAGCTCCTCCGGCGACGACTCGGCGAAGACCCCGGCCTCGAACGTGAACGACGGCGACCCGGCCACCCGGTGGTCCTCGCCGGCCGCGGACAACGCCTGGGTGCAGCTCGCGCTGCCGCAGGCCGCGCACCTGGGCGAGGCGGTGCTGCACTGGCAGACCCCCAACCCCACGGCCTTCCAGCTCCAGGCCTCGCAGGCCGGCTACGCCGCGGCCTACCAGCTCCAGGCCTCGGCGGACGGCGTGAACTGGACCACGGTCGCGACCGTGGCCAACGGCCACGGCGGCACCGAGACGGTGCGGTTCGACGCGCCGAACGCGCGGTTCCTGCGGATGCAGGGCGTCAGCCGGTCGTCGAAGTACGGGTACTCGCTGTACGGCTTCGAGCTGTACGCGGTGACCGGCCCGACGGCCGCGACGCCGACGCCCGGGACACCGGGGACCGCTCCCGGCGCCCCGGTGCCGGTGCCCGTACCCACGCCGACCGGGACGCCCGCGCCCGGCACGCCCACCACGCCCACGGCACCGGGCGGGCCCGGGGTGCCGGCCGCCACGCTGTCTCCGACCGGGGTGCCGGGCACGCCGCCGAGCGGGGCACCGACGACGCCGGCCACGCCCGCGCCGGGCGTGACGCCCGGTCCGACGCCGACCGCGGGCAGCACGCCCGGCACGACGCCGTCCCCGGGCAGCACGCCGCTGCCCGGGACCAGCGCGCCGGCCACGCCCGCGCCGAGTCTCTCGGCGACGAAGCACTGACCCGGCGGCACCGGCCTTACCCCTCCAGCAGCTCCAGCAGGGCCGCCAGGGTCGGGATCTCCACGATCCCGGCCTCGGCGGCCCGCCGGGAGTTGGGGCCGGGGCCGCGGCGGTTGAGCCAGCGGGCCTGAAGGCCGGCCTCGCGGGCGCCGAGCGCGTCCTGGATCAGGTGGTCACCGACGTGCAGCACGGCCGCCGGCGCGACACCGAGGCGCTCGGCGGTGAGGTGGAACATCCGCGGGTCGGGCTTCTGGAAGCCGCTCTCGTACGGGTTCGTCACGCAGACGAAGTGGCGGTCCAGGCCGACCACCGCCGGGTCGGTGTTGCCGTTCGTGGTGACGGCCAGCGGGAAGCGGGCGGCAAGCGCGTCCAGCACCTCGCGGACCTCGGGGAAGAGCGCCAGGGCGAACCAGCGCTTGCGGGTGTACTCGGTGTAGTAGTCCTCGACCCGCTCGGGGTCGGCGGCGGCGCCGCAGCGCAGCAGCGCGAGCTCGAAGCCGCCCTTGCGAGTCTCGTCGAGGGTGGCGCCCGGGCGGGCGGCGGTCACCTCGTCGCGGAGCAGGTTCAGCCACTCGGCGGTGACCGGGCCGTGCGGGGCGCGCAGGCCCTCGGCGGTGAAGCGGGCGGCGATGGCGGTGCGGGCGGCGAGGCTCGACGGCTCGAAGTCCCAGAGCGTGTCGTCGGCGTCGAAGGAGATCGCGGCTATCGCGGCCGTCGCGGCTGTCGGTGGCATGCGGGCGACCCTAGCGGGGACGCGGGCAGCCGGTGGGCCGGCGGCGCGCCCGTCTCGGGGGTGCGCCGCCGGCCCATGAGGCGTACCGGTGGCCGGTGGCCCTGCTGGTCAGGCGGTGAGCGCCTCCGGGTGCTCGCCGCGGTGGACGGGTCGGGACCTGCCGAGCGCGTGGGCGGGACCCGCGTGATCGGTATGGTCGAAGTGCTCGAAGTCACGGAACTGGTCCGTGCCGCCGTACGGCTCCAGGTAGGGCCGCCAGCGCGGGTCCCTGATCCCGGTGCCGATGATGCGCCAGGCCAGCCCGCTGGGCGGGGCCGGAGGTCGCTTCATCCGCCACCCGAGCTCGGTCAGGTGGCGGTCGGCCTTGACGTGGTTGCAGCGGCGGCAGGCCGCCACGACGTTGTCCCAGCGGTGCTGCCCGCCACGGCTGCGCGGGATGACGTGGTCGACGCTGGTCGCGGCGGCCCCGCAGTAGACGCAGCGCCCGTGGTCACGGGCGAAGAGTGCGCGGCGGGTGAGGGGAACCGGCCCGCAGAACGGGACCCGGACGAACCGGGTGAGCCGCACTACGGAGGGCGCCGAAACGGCGCTGGTGGCGCTGTGCATAGTGACACCCGAGTCCTCCAGGCTGACTGCCTTGTGATTGAGGACCAGGATGAGGGCGCGGCGCATCGATACGACACCGAGTGGCTCGTAAGACGCGTTGAGGACCAGGACATGCGGCACGGATGCCTCCTTGGACGCCTGCGGCGCGTGGCTCGCGCCGGGACGAGCGGATGACCGCGCATTGCTGCGCGATCACCCCCAGTGTCGCCTTACGACTTTGTACGGCGCCACCATTACCGGGTAACGGGCTGGCGTGGCTTCGGGCACAACTTGTTGCTCTGGGTCTATGCCCAGACCTGCGCCGAAGTGCACTCGAACGGCCCTCACGGCGCCCGCGCGGGTGGTTCAGGGCCTCTGTGAAAGCGATTCGGGGCACGATCGGACCGGGCGGCGGGGCCTGCGGCGAGCGCTAGGCTGGCGGAATCGTTTGACCGTTTCCGAATCGTTTGACCGTTCTGGTTTGACCGTTCTGCAGGAAGGTTCCCGCCGTGAGCTGGTCCGGTATCCCGGCCCTCCTCCCCCAGGCCGCCGGCACTTCGACGACTCCCGGCCTGCTGCCCACCAGCCCGACCGACGTCTCGCGCAGCACCGAGCGGGCGGCCAGCTGGCTGGATGCGAACTGGCAGTCCTGGGTCGAGGGCGCTGTGCGGATCGTCATCATCGTGCTGCTCGCGCTGATCCTGCGGGCCGTGGTCCGCAAGGTGATCGACCAGTTCATCCACCGGATGACCCGCGAGCCGGTGGCGGACGCCGAGACCACCAGCCGGCTCGGCGGACTGCTGGTCAACACCGAGCGCCGCCAGCAGCGATCGGCGGCGATCGGCTCGGTGCTGCGCAGCGTCGCCTCGTTCACCATCATGGGCACCGCCGCGTTGATGGTGCTCTCGGACATCGGGGTGGACCTCGCGCCGCTGCTGGCCAGCGCCGGTGTGGCCGGTGTGGCGCTCGGCTTCGGTGCGCGCAACCTGGTCACGGACTTCCTGTCCGGGGTCTTCATGATCATGGAGGACCAGTACGGCGTCGGGGACGAGATCGACACCGGCGTCGCCACCGGGACCGTGCTGGAGGTCGGCCTGCGCGTGACCAAGCTGCGCGGGGCGGGCGGCGAGATCTGGTACATCCGCAACGGCGAGGTGAAGCGGATCGCCAACATGAGCCAGGGCTGGTCCACGGCGACCGTGGACGTCCAGGTCGGGTACACCGAGGACCTGGTCCGGGTGGAGCAGCTGATCCTCGCGACGTCCGAGGTGTTCGCCAAGGAGGCCCCCTGGGACGAGCTGCTCTGGGAGCCGGTGCAGGTGCTCGGCGTGGAGTCGGTCTCGGCGGACACCGTGGTGGTGCGGGTGGAGGCCAGGACCATGCCGAGCAAGGCGGCGCTGGTCGCCCGCGGGCTGCGCCAGCGGCTGAAGACCGCGTTCGACGTGGCCGGGATCAAGCTCAAGGAGGATCCGGCCGCTTCCCCGGCGTCCGGCACCGTGCCGAAGCCCACGGCGCCGGCGGACGCGCTGCCGCCGTCCGCGCTGGCCGACCCGGCCTCGGCCCGCTCGCTGGCCAGCCGACCGATACCGCCACCGAGCCCGGAGGAGCAGCAGGCCTTCAGCAAGCTGCCGTAACGCCGCCAGAGCACGACGGAGCCCCGCCCCCCACTCGCCGTGGAGGGCGGGGCTCCGTCGTCGTTTCCCGGCTGCCTGCGGTCGGTGTGGACGGCCTGCGCACCGAGCCGAAGCCGGACGGATCCACATTCACTGCGCGCACGGTCATTGACACCCGGGCGGGAACTGTTAGTAAAGTTTCCAATCATCGCGAGCCCGTCCCCCCCGGGCTCGCGCCGGAACCCGCCGCCGGAGGAGGATCAGCACGTGAACGACACCACCCGCCCCGCCGCAGGCTCCGCCACCACCGCTCCGCGTCCCGGCACCCCGAGCCGGCTTCGGGCGATCAACGACCGGGCTGCGCTCGACCTGCTGCTGGAGCACGGGCCCCTGTCGCGCACCCGGATCGGCGCGCTGACCGGCCTCTCCAAGCCGACCGCCTCCCAGCTGCTCGCCCGGCTGGAGGCGGCCGAGCTGGTGATCCCGGTCGGCACCACGGCCGGCGGCCCCGGCCCGAACGCGCAGCTGTACCAGGTGAATCCGGCGGCCGGCTACGTGGCCGGACTCGATGTGACGCCCAGCCAGATCCGGTTCGCGGTGGCCGACATCACCGGCCGCACGCTCGCCGAGCTGCTGCTGCCGACTCCCGGGCGGCAGGCCGGCGGAACCGTGCAGCGGGTCACCGAGGGGATCACCGAGACGCTCCGGCAGGCCGGGCTCGCGCCCGGCAGCCTGCGCGAGATCACCATCGGCACCCCTGGCGCGCTGGACCCGAACACCGGCAAGCTGCGGTACGCCGCCCACCTGCCCGGCTGGCACTCGCCCAGGCTGCCGTCCGAACTGGAGCAGGCGCTCGGTGCGCCGGTCGCGATCGAGAACGACGTCAACCTGGCCGCCGTGGCCGAGCGGGCGATCGGCTCGGCGCAGGGCTGCGAGGACTTCGTGCTGCTCTGGGCCGAGGAGGGCGTCGGCGCCGCGATCGTGATCGCCGGACGGCTGCACCGGGGCTTCACCGGTGGCGCCGGTGAGGTCGGGTACATGCCGGTGCCCGGTGCGCCGGTGATCCGCAACGTCCGCCGGGAGAACTCCGGTGGCTTCCAGGAACTGGCCGGCGCCGCCGCCGTGCTGGCGCTCGCCAAGCAGTACAAGCTGTCCGCCCGCACCGCCGAGCTGGCGATCGTCCGCGCGCTGGAGACCCCCGGCGCGGGCGACGAGTTCCTCTCGGTGCTGGCCAACCGGCTGGCCACCGGGCTGGCCGCGATCGTGGCGGTGATCGACCCCGAGCTGGTCGTGCTCTCCGGCGGGATCCCGACCGCCGGCGGCGAGCGGCTGCGCGAGCTCGTCCAGGAGGAGCTGACCGGGCTGGCGGTGCCCCGCCCGGTGCTGCGCAGTAGCAGCGTGCCCGGCTCACCCGTGCTGCACGGCGCGCTGCAACGCGCGCTGACCGCCGCCCGGGAGACGGTCTTCACCACCGCCTGACATCACGAAACCACCCACCGCACCCCACACCCCGCACCCACACCCGCACCCCGCTCCACCGTTCCCCTTCTCCCCCATCGGGCGGACGGGCGATGACGCCTGCCCCCGCACCCCCAGGAGGACCACCGTGAGCAGCACCCGCACCCCCGGCGGATCCCATCGGCTGGCCGCCGCGATCGCGCTGAGCGCGTCCGTCGCACTGCTGGCCGGCGCCTGCACCGGCACCGACTCCACCGGCAGCGCGGCCGACGGCTCGGCCGGCGGCAAGGACGTCACCATCACGTTCTGGCACGGCTGGAGCCAGGACAACGAGACCAAGGCGATCAACGCCAACATCGCCGGCTTCGAGAAGCTGCACCCGAACATCCACGTCAACGTCGTCGCCAACGTCTCGGACGACAAGAGCGAGCAGGCGCTGCGGGCCGGCGGGCCGGACGCCCCGGACGTGGTCTCCTCGTTCACCACCGACAACGTCGGCAAGTTCTGCGCCTCCAAGGTCTGGGCCGACCTGACGCCGTTCCTGAAGAAGGACGGCATCGACCCGGCCGCCACGTTCCCGGCGGCGATGCTCAAGTACAGCGCCTTCCAGGGCGACCAGTGCTCGCTGCCGCTGCTCGGCGACACGTACGGGCTGTACTACAACAAGAAGGCGTTCGCCGCCGCCGGCATCACCGCTCCCCCGAAGACGCTCAGCGAATTCGACGCCGACGCGGTGAAGTTGACCATCCCCAGCGGCGACGGCTACCAGCAGCTCGGCTTCATGCCGGACTACCACGGCTACGAGTCGGCCCCCGCGCACTACCTCGGCCAGTGGGGCACCGAGTACTTCACCGCGGACGGCAAGTCGAACCTGGCCGCCGACCCGACCGTCACCGACATGCTGACCTGGCAGAAGAACCTGGTCGGCAAGCTGGGCGGCTTCGACAAGCTGGAGAAGTTCCGCACCACGTTCGGCGACGAGTTCAGCGCCAAGAACCCGTTCGAGACCGGCCAGGTCGCGATGGCGATCGACGGCGAGTGGCGCACCCAGTCGATCGCCGACGACAGTGCCTCGATCGACTGGGCGACCGCGCCGTTCCCGGTGCCGGACGCGCTGGCGAGCACGTACGGCCGCGGCTACCAGACCGGCACCATCGTCGGCATCGCGCAGGGCAGCAAGAAGCAGTCCGCCGCCTGGGAGTTGGTGAAGTACCTGACCACCGACACCGACGCGGTGGTGAGCTTCGCGAACGCGATCCACAACGTGCCGAGCACCATCGCCGCACTCGACTCGCCGAAGCTGACCAGCGATCCGAACTTCAAGACGTTCCTGGACATCGCCAGGAACCCCAACTCCAGCACCACGCCCGCCAGCATCAACGGCGGCGCGTACCAGGTGAGCCTGCAGAACCTCGGCTACGACGTGGAGAGCGGCAAGCAGACCGACCTGGCGGCCGGCCTCAAGGCCACCGACAAGGAGATCGACGCCGCGATCGCCCAGGCGAAGTGACCACGGCCATGGCACTGTTGGACTCCATCCGGCCCGACTCCAGCCGGCCCGGCGGCGTCGCGCCCGCGCTACGCCGCAAGCGCCGGCGCGAGGCCGCCCGCACCGTCGCGTTCCTCTCGCCCTGGCTGATCGGCTTCTGCGTCTTCTTCGCCTACCCGCTGATCTCGACCGTCTACTTCTCCTTCATGAAGTACGACGGCTTCAGCGCCCCGGTCTTCACCGGCCTGAAGAACTGGACGTACGTCTTCACCAGCTACCCGTTCTTCTGGCAGGGGCTGCGCAACACGCTCTGGCTGGTCGTCGCGATGGTCACGCTGCGGGTGGCCTTCGGGCTGGGGATCGGGCTGCTGATCACCAAGGTGAAGAGCGGCGCCGGCTTCTTCCGCACCGCCTTCTACCTGCCGTACCTGGCACCACCGGTGGCCGCCACGATCGCCTTCGCGTTCCTGCTCAACCCGGGCACCGGGCCGGTCAACCACTTCCTCGGCGACCTCGGACTGCCGCAGCCGGGCTGGTTCAACGACCCCACCTGGTCGAAGCCGGCCCTGACACTGCTCGCCATGTGGGGCATCGGCGACCTGATGGTGATCTTCATGGCCGCACTGCTGGACGTGCCCAGGGAGCAGTACGAGGCCGCCGAGTTGGACGGCGCCGGACCGTGGCAGCGGTTCCGCTACGTGACGCTGCCGAACATCTCGCCGATCGTGATGTTCGCGGTGGTGACCGGCGTGATCCAGACCATGCAGTACTACACACAGGCGATCGTCGCGGGGAAGGTCGCCAGCGGCATCATCGGCGGCTCCGGCCAGACCTTCGAACCGGGCTACCCGCACGGCTCCACCTGGACGCTGCCGCAGATGGTCTACAACCTGGGCTTCCAGCGCTTCGACACCGGCTCCGCGTGCGTGGTGGCCCTGGTGCTGTTCGCGCTCTCGATGGCCTTCACCTCCCTGCTGCTGCGCCGTCGGGCCGGCTTCCTGTCGAGCGAGGACTGACCCCTGATGACGCTGACTTCCCCGACTTCCGCACTGTCCGGACGCGCCGCACCGGCCGGGCTCCGGACCGCCGCCCGGCAGGCCGCCCGCCGGCGCGCCGCGCTGCACTGGGTCGCGGTGCACTCGCTCGCCATCGCCGCCGCGCTCTTCTTCCTGCTGCCGTTCGTCTTCGTCTTCCTCACCTCGGTGATGACCGACCGCCAGGCGCTCACCTCGGACTTCTGGCCGCAGCACTGGCAGTGGGGCAACTACGCCAAGGCCTGGAACACCCCCGGGTTCCTGACCTGGTGGCGCAACACGCTGGTGTACGCCGGGGCCGGCACGCTGCTGACCGTGCTGTCCAGCCTCCCGGTCGCCTACGCGCTGGCCCGGTTCCGGTTCCGCGGCCGCAACCTGGCGCTGATGGCGGTGATCTCGATGATGATGCTGCCGCCGCAGGTCACGGTGATCCCGATGTACCTGTTCTGGGCCAAGCAGCTCCATCTGACCGGCACGCTCTGGCCGTTGATCATCCCGATGGCCTTCGGTGACGCGTTCTCGATCTTCCTGCTGCGGCAGTTCCTGCTGACCATCCCGAAGGAGTACACCGAGGCCGCCCGGGTGGACGGCTGCGGGGACCTGCGCACGCTGCTGCGGGTGATCGTGCCGATGGCCCGGCCGGCCATCGCGGCGGTCGCGCTGTTCCAGTTCTTCTACTGCTGGAACGACTACTTCGGGCCGCAGATCTACTCCAGCGAGAACCCCGGTGCCTGGACGCTCAGTTACGGCCTGGAGTCGTTCAAGAGCGCGCACCACACGAACTGGAACCTCACCATGGCAGCAACCCTCCTCGTCATGGCACCCGTCATCGTTCTCTTCTTCTTCGCACAGAAAGCCTTCATCGAAGGCGTGACACTGACAGGGGTCAAGGGCTGATGTCCCTCAAACTCGCCATCGTCGGCGGCGGATCCACCTACACACCCGAACTCATCGACGGCTTCGCGCGGTTGCGCGACAGCCTGCCGATCGGCGAACTCGTGCTGATCGATCCGGCCGCCGACCGGCTGGAGTTGATCGGCGGCCTGGCCCGGCGGATCTTCGCCAGGCAGGGCCACCCGGCGGTGGTCTCCACCACCTCCGACGTCGATGCCGGCACGGCCGGGGCCGACGCGGTGCTGCTGCAACTGCGGGTCGGCGGCCAGGCCGCCCGCAACGAGGACGAGACCTGGCCGCTGGAGTGCGGCTGCGTGGGCCAGGAGACCACCGGCGCGGGCGGGCTGGCCAAGGCGCTGCGAACGGTCCCGGTGGTGCTGGACATCGCCGAGCGGGTCCGGCGGGCCAACCCCGACGCGTGGATCGTCGACTTCACCAACCCGGTGGGCATCGTCACCCGGGCACTGCAGACCGCCGGCCACAAGGCCGTCGGGCTGTGCAACGTGGCGATCGGTTTCCAGCGCAAGTTCGCCGGACACCTCGGCGTGGCACCGGAGTTGATCCGGCTCGACCACGTCGGGCTGAACCACCTGACCTGGGAGCGCGGCGTCACCCTGCTGGACGCGCCGGGCGCCACCGGCGGCCGGGAGGTGCTGCCGGAGCTGCTCGGCGGGTTCGGCGAGGCGATCGCCGAGGACCTGCACCTGCCGCTGCCGGTGATCCGGCGGCTCGGCGTGGTGCCCTCGTACTACCTGCGGTACTTCTACCAGCACGACGTGGTGGTGGAGGAGTTGCGGGCGAGCGGCTCACGGGCCGCTCAAGTCGCCGAGATCGAGCGGCAGTTGCTGGAGATGTACGCGGACCCGACGCTGGACGAGAAGCCGGAGCTGCTCGGCAAGCGCGGCGGGGCGTTCTACTCGGAGGCGGCGGTGCAGCTGATCGCGGCGCTGCTCGGCACGTCCGCCGACGCGGCCGCAGCAGCCGGAGCGGCCGGAGCGGCGGTGGACGTCCAGGTGGTGAACACCCGCAACGACGGGATCCTGCCGTTCCTCCCCGACGACGCGGTGATCGAGGTGCCCGCCGAGGTGGACGCGAACGGTGTGCGGCCGCTGCCGCAGCGCGCGGTCGAGCCGCTCTTCGCCGGCCTGATCGCGAGCGTGACGGCGTACGAGCAGCTCGCGCTGGAGGCGGCGCTGAAGGGCGGCCGGGACCGGGTCTTCGATGCGCTGCTGGCGCACCCGCTGGTCGGCCAGATCGAACTCGCCGACCAGCTGACGGACCGCCTGCTCGCGCACAACCGGGCCCATCTCGCCTGGGCCTGAGCCGCGCACCCACCGCATCCACTGACTCGGGGAACGATGGACCACCACCAGTTGACACCACACCTCAGCACGTCGGCCGCGCCGGCCGGTGTGCTGGCGATCGACGCCGGCAACAGCAAGACCGATGTCGCGCTGGTCGCCACCGACGGCCGGCTGCTGGGCGCCGCACGCGGCGGCGGCTTCACCCCGCACCTGGACGGCCCGGAGGCGGCCGTCGCCGCGCTCGCGCCGCTGGTCGCGGCCGCGGCGGCCGCAGCCGGGCTCGCTCCGGGCACCGGCGGCGGTGGCGGTGGCGGCGGCGGGAACAACGGCAGCGCCGCCCCGCTCGCCGAGCACCTCAGCGCCTGCCTGGCCAACGCCGATCTCCCGGTCGAGGAACAGCAGTTGGAGCGAGCGCTGACCGGCTGGGGCTGGGGTCGCACGGTCGCCGTCGCGAACGACACCTTCGGCCTGCTTCGGGCCGGCACCGACACCCCGCGCGGGGTCGCGGTGGTCTGCGGCGCCGGGATCAACTGCGCCGGACTGCTCCCCGACGGCCGGACCGCCCGGTTCCCCGCCCTCGGCCAGCTGACCGGCGACTGGGGTGGCGGCAGCAGCCTGGCGGCAGAAGCGATGTGGCACGCGACCCGGGCGGAGGACGGCCGCGGCCCGGCCACCACCCTGGCGACCGCGATCGCCGCGCACTTCGCCCTGCCGAGCGCGACCGCGGTCGCCGAGGCGAGCCACCTCGGCGAACTCGGCCGCGACCGGCTGCACGAGATCGTCCCGGTGCTCTTCCGCTGCGCCGAGGCGGGCGATCCGGCCGCGCTGGCGCTGGTCGACCGTCAGGCGGACGAGATCGCCAGGCTGGCGGTGGTCGCCCTGCGCCGGCTCGACCTGCTCGCGGAGCCCGCACCGCTGGTGCTCGGCGGCGGGGTGCTCGCGGCGCGCCACCCGCTGCTGCTGGACAACCTGACGGACCGGCTGCGCTCGGCCGCCCCACTCGCGGTGCCGCGGATCGTCACCGCACCGCCGGTCCTGGGCGCGGCGCTGCTCGGCCTCGACCGGCTGGCGGCGGCCGGCCTGGGCGGCGGCGCGGCGGCGCAGCAGCGGCTGCGGACGACGTACGCGGGTACGACGGCCGCCGCGACGGCTGCCTGAGCCCGTCCCGCTTGAGCCCCCTGCTTGAGCTCCTCCTGATCGTGGCGTCCGCCATCCCCGCCGAAGCAGTCACCGGTCCGCACACCGGTGCCGCCGCTCCGGAGCGCGGACGCCATCCGCCGGGTCGCCCCGTGGGGGCGGCGGCCCGGACGCGCGTGCGGTCCCCGTCCGCCTGACCGGACGGGCACCGCACGACGCACGCCATTCCCCGCCCCGCCCAGCCCCGCTCAGACTCCCTCGCGCACCGTCAACATCCGCAGCGGTCGGCAGAGCAGCACCGCCGCCGTGGCCAGCGTGATCAGCAGCATCGCCGCGTAGAGCGTCGACCGGGTACCGAGGTGCTGGGCCAGCGGCCCGGCCGCCATCTCACCGACCGGCAGCGCCAGGAACGAGCCGACCGCGTCGAAGGAACTCACCCGGGCCAACCGGTCCGCCGGTATGTGCTGCTGGAGCGAAAGGTCCCAGGCCACCGCGAACAGTTCGATGCCGAAGCCGCTGACGAACATCGCGGCGGCCAGCACTCCCGCCGCGGGCCACTGGGCGAGTGCCAGCACCGGCAGCACCGCGGTGAAGATGGCGGCGACTCCGAGCAGCAGCGCCCGCCGCACCCGCAGCCGGGCGATCAGCAGACCACCCGCCAGCGCGCCGACCATCTGGGCGCCGAGCGCCAGGCCCCACGCGCTGCGCCCGATCGTCGCGGTCGCGATCCCCGGGCCGATCACCTCGACCGCACCCGAGTACGCCGCGTTCACCACCATGAACTGCAGCACCACCGACCAGACCCAGCTGCGCGCGATGAACTCCCGCCAGCCCTCGCGCAGTTCGGCCACCGGCCGACTCCGGACCGACTCGGCGCCGCCCACCGCCCCGGCTTCCTCCACCTCACCGGCCCTCGCCACCGTCTCGACCTTCTCCACCACCCCGGCCTCGGCCGGCGGCGAAACCCGGACCCCGGTGTAGCACCCTGCGGCGCCGGCCAGCGCGGCCGCGACGACACCCAGCGCCCACCCCGGCCCGACCGCCGCCGCGAGCAGGCCGCCCAGCGAACTCCCGGCGACCACACCGCTGTTCGCGCCCATCCGGCTCAACGCGTTGGCCTGCCTCAGCTGTTCGGCGGGCACCGTCTGCGGCAGCAGCGCGGTGGCGGCCGGCAGTGAGAGCGCGGCCAGCACGCCGTTCAGCGCGCCCAGCACCATCAGCAGCGGCACCGAGGCCCACCCGCCGAGCACCGAGAGCGCCAGCACCCCCTGCACCACCGCCGACCCGAACGCCGACCCCTGCAGGATCAGCGCCCGGCTCACCCGGTCCGCGAGCACCCCGCCGAAGAGCAGCGCCAGCACGTTCGCCAACGACCGCGCGCCGACCACCAGCCCGAGATCGGACATCGACCCGGTCAGATCGAGCACCGCGAAGGCCAGCGCGACCGGAGCCATCGCGTTGCCCAGCACCGCACAGGCGCGCCCACCGACCAGATAACGGAACGCCGGCCGCCGCAGCGGAGCGAACACCGAGTCCGGGCCGCCCATCACCGGGCCGCCCACTCGTCGCGCAGGATCCCCATCAGCACCGTGTCGTAGTACCGCCCCGCCGCGTACACCGCCCGGCGCAGCCGGCCCTCCTCAGTGAAGCCGCAGGCCAGGAAGGACCTGATGGCCCGCTCGTTGCCGGACCAGGTGTCCAGCTGGATCCGCTCCAGATTGAGGTTCGTGAAGAGGTGGTCGAGCAGCAACCGCATCGCGGCGGTGCCGTGACCGGCGCCCCAGACGTCCTTCTCGCCGATCGTGATGCCCACCACGGCGGAGCGCGCCCTCGCATCGACGTCCCGGTAGTCCACCATCCCGATCGCCCGGCCCTCGGCCGTACAGACGGCGAACACGCCCCCCTCGGCCGGGTCCAGGTGCAGCACCCTGCTCTCGAACCTGCCCTCGACGGCCTCCGCCGTCACCGGCCCGAAGCCCGGATCCCCGCCGGTGGCCCAGTAGCCCACCTGCGGATCGTTGCGCCATCGGACGTGATCGGCGGCATCGGCCCTGGTCAGCGGACGCAGCAGCGTCCCCGCCGCCCGCCCCGCGAGCGAGAACCCGGACGGGACCACCGGAACGGACGGGGACAGGGACGGGGGTTGCGAGCTGCCGTCGGTATGCATGCGCCGCATCCTTCCCCGCCAAGCCCCCGCACGACCACCGGTTTTGGCCCGCCCACACCCTCCCCGCCACCGGCCGTACCCCCCGTGGTCAGCACAGCCCGCACGATCGGCTAGTATTTGGTCATCACCTTGCGCGGGTGGCGGAATAGGCAGACGCGCTGGATTCAGGTTCCAGTGCCCGAAAGGGCGTGGGGGTTCAACTCCCCCCTCGCGCACCATGGTCAACCGACCGAATGTGGCCGGTCAGATCGACAGACGTCGATCTGACCGGCCACATTGCTTTGTGGAGCGCGACTTGGCACCGCGACTTGGCACACGGCTCCGCCCACCGCCCCGCCCGAGTCTCCGGGGCGGGGCAGTGGGCGGATGCGGTCAGGCCTGTGCGGTGCCCGGCTGGTGGCCCGGGGCGTCGGCGGCGGCGCGCTTGAGGACGGCGGTGTCGGCCGTGACGGTGCCGGGCTTGACCCCGTTGGCCTCGGTGACCTGGACGCTGCGCTCGCCCAGGAAGGCGTACGAGGTGCGGTCGAAGATGATCTCGTCGCGGGAGCCGCTGGCGGTGTTGGTCCGGGCGATGGCGATGCCGGTGCGGCCGGCGGCATCGGTGGCGGTGTCGACCAGGACGACGCCGGGGATACCGGCCGCGGCCTGGTAGAGCGCGGCGGCGAGCTTGCCGGGCACGGCCTGTTCGCGGATCAGGTCGCCGATGGTGACGAAGGCCTCCTGGTCCGGACTGCTGCCGGCCCCCTTCGTCTCGGCGTAGATCTTCCGCAGCAGTTCCTGCGGGTCGGTGGGCAGGGTGCGCAGGTAGTCGTAGGAGGGAGCGTTCAGCGAGGCGCCGGCGCCCGACTTGAGCGCCTCGCCGCCTTCCGGGGTCTTGCCTTCCTCGGTGAGCCAGCCGGTGCGGCCGTCGGCCGAGGACCACACCTGCCGCTGGTGCGGCTTGTCGACCCACACCTGCGACGTGCCGCTGCTGAGGTCGACGGAGCCCGCGAGGTGGGACACGGTGCTCTCGATGTAGACGTACTGCCCCGGGCGCAGGACGAGGTCGGGCGCGGCCTGCGCGGCCGAGGAGATCCGCTCCACGGCGCCGGCCAGGCCCGTGGTGGAGCCGACCGCGACCGGGACGACGGGCGCAGCCACGCGCCCGCTCGGCACGGGGGCCACTCCCTGGCTGCCAGGCATGAGGACCGCCACGGTGGCGGCCAGGGCGAAGGCCGCCGCCGTGGCGGGCACGGCGATCAGCAGCCGGCGCCGGCTCCTCGACACCGGACGGACCGGACGGACCGGACGGACCGGACGGCCCGGCACTGCGACCTCGGGGGTGCGGGTGATCTCGCTCATCAGGAACTCCTCGATCTGGCGTTGCCGGCCGAGCGGGTCGGCGGCTACTGCGGCCGCGGGCAGCAGCTGCCCCAGCTCCGTGTCGTCAAGCGGCTGCCGCCGCTGCGGGATGCTGGTCATCTGCTCCACTCCTTGTCCGACCGGGCCGGAACCATCCGGCCACCCTGTACTTGTCCGGCGCCCAGCAGGGGTTCCGGCCGAGTTTTCGCAGCGCGCCGCAGTTCCTTGTCGGCCAGCGCACGCAGCCGGGTGCGGGCCCGGGAGAGTCTGGAGCGAACGGTGCCGACCGGGATGCCCAGTGCCTCAGCGGCCTCGGGATAGCTGAGGCCGGCCCACACGCACAGCGCGAACACCTCACGCTCCGCACGCCGGAGTTTCTCCAACGCAGCTTTGGCGGCCAGGAGTTGCTCGTGGTCGGCGAGACGGCCGACCAGCTCGTCGGCGAAGTCCGGGGCCGGCTCGGGGCGCGGCATGCGGGCGAGGGCAGCCGCATGCCGGCGGGCGGCCCGCGCCCGGTTGCGCAGCACGTTGACGGTGATGCCCATCAGCCACGGGCGGGGAGTGGTCCCCTCGTCGCGCAGCTTGTCCCGCAGCCGCCAGGCCTCCAGGAAGACCACCGCCATGACGTCCTCGGCCCCGGCGCGGTCCCCGCTCACCCGGACGGCGTGCGCCAGGACCGCCTGCGCGTGCTCCTGGAACAACTGCCGGAATGCGCCGGGATCCCCGGCTCTGATCCGTTCGTGCATCGAAAAGTCCACACCTCTGGTTGTCCGCCGGCCCGGCACGGTTCCGGTGACCTGCGTCACAGAAGAGCCCGCCACGGTCGGCGGACTGCTCAGCCGAGGAAGTCGACGCGGTCGATCAGGCCCTCGCGCACCCGGTAGGCGACCAGCACGCGGACCGGCTCGTCGGCCAGGCCGTGGGCGATCTCGTGGTCGACCACCCAGTCGCCCTCGGTGAGCCGCCCCACGATCTCCGCCCGGCAGCGGCCTTCGGCGAACTGTCCGGCGTACCGGTCACGCAGAGCCTGACGGCCCTGCAGCCGGATGCCGTCACGCCGGTTGACCACGACGTCCTCGGCATAGGTGGCGGCGAAGGCGTCGATGTCGTGGCTGTTGTAGGCGACGAGCTGCTGCTCGACCACGTCGCGCGGTTCGGTCATGTGCTTGTTCGTTCCTTCTCTGGTCACGGGTTCGGGCCGCGGCTACGGGTACGGGCTCAGGCCGCGAGGCGGCGGGCGGCGAGTTCGGCGAACAGCGCGGCGCCGTCGGGGAGCACCGCGTCGTCGAACTCCGCGTAGGGCGAGTGGTTGAGCGGCAGGTCCTCGGGGTCGGTCCCCTTCGGGGCGGCGCCGAGCCACACGTACGAGCCGGGAACGGCGTCGAGCACCCGGGAGAAGTCCTCCGAGCCGGTCATCGGGTTCACCAGGGGCTGGTACCGCTCCTCACCGAAGACCTCCCGCACGGTGTCCGCCAGGAAGTCGGTCTCGGCCCCGTCGGTCACGGTCACCGGGTACTGGGGACGGTACTCGACCTGCGCCCGCAGGCCGTGGGCGGCCGCGACGGACCTGACCAGCTCCACCACGATGTCGGCCACCCGGAACTGCGCCTCGGCGGAGAAGGTACGCACGGTCGCCTCGAAGTGGGCGGTCTCGGGGATGATGTTGCGCTGGGTGCCGGCCTGGAGGAGCCCGACGGTGATCACCACCGGATCGAAGACGTCGAAGCGGCGGGTCACCATGGTCTGCAGGGCCGTGATCATCTCGCAGGCCGCCGGGATCGGGTCCTTGGCCCGGTGGGGCGCCGAGCCGTGGCCGCCCGCGCCGTGGACGGTGACGTCCAGCGCACCGGAGGCGGCCATGATCGGGCCGCGCCGGGAGCCGAACTCCCCGTGCCGCATGGCCGACGCCACGTGCAAGGCGTATGCGGCGACCGGACGTTGGCCCGCGGCGTCGAGCACTCCCTCGGCCAGCATGGCGCCGGCTCCGTCGAAGCCCTCCTCACCGGGCTGGAACATGAAGACCACGTCGCCGTGGAGCTGCTCGCGCCGCGCGGCCAGCAGGTGCGCGGCGCCCGCGAGCATGGCGGTGTGCAGATCGTGTCCGCAGGCGTGCATGGCACCGTTGTCGGCGGCGAACGCCAGCGGGGCCTTCTCGGTGACCGGCAGGCCGTCCATGTCGCCGCGCAACAGCACCGCCGGTCCCGGCCGGCCGCCACGCAGCACCGCGGTGACCGAGCTCAGCGAGGAGCCCTGGCTCACCTCCAGCGGCAGTCCGTCGAGGGCCTGCAGCACCCGCTCCTGGGTGCGCGGGAGGGCCAGGCCCAGCTCGGGGAACCGGTGCAGGTCGTGGCGGAGCCGGACCAGCTCCGGGGCCAGCCCGAGAGCGTCGTCGTGCAGGGACACGGGTACCTCCCATCGACCCCGCGTGCGGCGGGATCTCGCGTGATGCGATCGTGTGCAGTTCGATCTTGTTCGGCGATTCTGAATCTCTCGGCAGGAGTTCGAGCAGTTTCGTAGGATCACGTCACGAAGAGGCCATCTGATGAACGATTCCACCGGCAGCCACCGGTGACCGGCCCCGACGTGCGGGTCGACGAGCTGGACCTCGCCCTGGTGAACGCGCTGCAGCTGCAACCCCGGGCGCCCTGGTCACGGCTCGGCCAGACCCTCGGGATCAGCCCGGTCACCGCCGCCCGCCGCTGGCAACGGCTCTCCGAGGCCGGGATCGCCTGGGTGACCGCCTACGGCCTGCCGGCCCCCAGCGATCGCGGGTGCATCGCCTTCTTCGACCTCGGCTGTGCTCCCGGCCGGCTCCGGCAGATCGCCGAGCAACTGGCCGAGGAGCCGCACGTGATGAGCGTCGAACACGTCTCCCAGGGCTGCGACCTCGTCGTCACGGCGGCCTTCACCGATCTGGCGACGGTCTCCCGCTACAGCACCGAACGGCTCGGCCTGCTCCCCGGGATCACCTCCGTCCGCCTCCACCTGGCGACCTGCTTCTACTCCGAGGGAAAACGCTGGCGACTGGACTCACTGGACCCCGCCCAGCGACTCGAACTCTACGACGACCACCCGGCGAACAACGGCTCATCGACCGAAGTCCGGCGAGAAGACCGGGAGTTGCTCATCCTGCTGGGCACCGACGGCCGCCTCGACCAGGCCGAGCTGGCCGCCGCCACCGGGCTCAGCCCGTCCACCGTGCGCCGCCGCCTCGACAAGATGGCCGCCGCCGAGACGATCCACTTCCGCTGCGAGATCGCCGCCCCCGACGCCGGGCGGCCGGTCCTGGCGACCTTCCGGGCCGAGCTGCCGCCGGACCGGCTCGACGAGGTCGGCCCCCGACTCGCCCGGCTCCCCGAGGCCCGGCTGTGCGTGTCGGTCACCGGCACGCACAACCTCGTCCTCACCGTCTGGCTGCGCTCCCTCGCCGACGGTCAGCGGCTGGAGGCCGCCCTCGTCCGCAGGTTCCCCGACCTGCGGGTGACCGAGCGGCGGGTGTCGCTGCGCACCGTGAAGCGGATGGGCCGGATCCTGGACGCGCAGGGCCGCGCGGTCCGCGCCGTTCCGATGGACGTCTGGCGGGACCCGGTCCCGGCCGCCTGACGGACGGGGGCCCTGCGCCGGCTGCGCAGGGCCCCACGGGTGCTCGACGGTCGGCGGGTCGGCCGCTGACGGTGGATCAGCCGCTGACGCTCACCGCACCGGTCTCGATGTGGCCGGTGGCGCGGCGGGACCAGCTGGAGTCGCTGCTGACGGTGACGGTGAAGTCGTACCAGCCCTGGGCGATGGTGACGGCGTTGAAGTAGTCCGAGAAGGAGGCGCCGGGCGCGACCTGGTAGGTCCAGGTGCCGCCGCGGTAGTTGTTCGAGGTGATGGTGAAGGTGACCGTGCTGGTGCCGGTGTTGGTCATCTTGAACCAGACCGCCTGCTTCCCGCTGTCCGGTGCCGGGGCGTAGTACGTCGAGGCCTCGGTGGTCCCGCCGGGGGCGGTGGCGTTGCCGGTGAAGTGGCGCAGGAAGCGGTTGGGGCCGACCACGGTCAGGTCGTACTGGCCGTTGCCGTAGTTGGCGCCGATGTTGAAGAAGTCACTGGCGCTGCCGTCGGTGCCGGTCGAGGCGTTGTAGGGGGCGACGGTGTACTGCCAGGGGCCGCCGGTGCGGAAGTTGTTGGCGTAGACCGAGTAGTGCGCGTACGCGGTGGCCTGCGGGCCCTGGTTGGCCATGTCGATCCAGAGCAGGATCTGGTTGTTCGCGTCGTACTCGATCCGGTCCACCCAGGCGTTCGGCTGGTACGGGAGCGCGCGGGCCGGCTTGGTGCCGGTCTCCTGGGCGGGCATGGCGTTGTTGCCGGGGCTCGGGTTGATCTGGACGTTCGCGGTGGCCTGGCTGATCGTGGCGCTGGTGTCGGGCATCGCGGGGACGCCGTAGACGGGGTTCGCGAAGTCGAAGGCACCGGTGAGGTCGCCGCAGACCTGGCGGCGCCAGGTGCTGATGTTCGGGCAGACGGCCGGGGTGCCGAGCGCGGCGGTCCAGGTCTCCAGGAAGCGGATGACACTGGTGTGGTCGTAGACCTGGGAGTCCACGAAGCCGCCGCGGGTCCACGGCGAGGCGATGATCATCGGGACCCGGAAGCCGAGGCCGATGTTGGTGCCGGAGTAGAACTCGCCGGCGGTCCCGGCCGGTGCGACGGGCGGCGGCACGTGGTCGAAGAAGCCGTCGTTCTCGTCGTAGTTGAGGAACAGGACGGTGGAGTTGAAGGTGTCGCTGTCCGCCGCCAGCGCCTGGAGCACGAGGTTGACGAAGTGCGCGCCGTTCTCCGGCGGCCCGTCCGGGTGCTCGGAGAAGAGCTGGTTGGCGACCACCCAGGAGACCTGCGGCAGCGTGCCCGCGAGCGCGTCGGCCTTGATGGCGGCCGCGATGTCGTCCGGCGTCGAGCCGGTGCTGGGCACCGAGCCCATGCCGCGCTGGCTCAGCGGGCTCGAACTCGGCGCGCCGGTGAACTGGTTGAAGTAGGCGAGCGCGTTGTCGCCGAAGTTGTCACCGGCGTTCTGGTAGACCTTCCAGCTCACGCCGGCGTTCTGCAGCGCCTCGGCGTAGGTCTGCCAGTGCAGGCCGCTCTCGCTGCCGCCGTCGTAGGCCGCGCCGCCCGCCGTCGCGTTCGGGTCGATCATGCCGGACCACAGGTAGGTGCGGTTGGGGCCGGTCGCGGAGAGGATCGAGCAGTGGTACGCGTCGCAGATGGTGTAGGCGTCGGCCAGCGCGTAGTGGAACGGGATGTCCGAGCGGGTCATGTAACCCATGGTCCGGTTGGAGCCCTTGGCGGATATCCAGGAGTCCATCTTGCCGTTGTTCCACGCCGCGTGCTGGGTGGACCAGGAGTGGTCGAGCGAGCCGTCGCACTGCGCCAGCGTCTCGCCGCTGCTGCCCCACCACCAGGTGCTGGTCGCGCTGAGCTGCCACGGGTACTGCCGGCCGCTGCCGTTGGGCTGGTTGAAGACGCTGTTGCCGCCCGCGATCTGGATCGCGCTGCGGTCGGCGAAACCGCGCACGCCCTTCATCGAGCCGAAGTAGTGGTCGAAGCTGCGGTTCTCCTGCATGAGGACGACGACGTGCTTGACGTCGTTGATCGTCCCCGTCGTCGCGGCGGACGCGCGCGGTGCCAGGCCGGGCAGGGCGTCCAGGCCCACGGCTGCGCCGAGCGCGGCGGCGGAGCCGAGAAAGGTACGACGGGTCACGGGCGACACGAGGGGCCTCCAAAAGAGGTACAGACAGCTTCCGGCTTGGGGACTGTCGGCCAGCCAGGTGTCTACCGGCCGGTAGCAAGGTAGCGGCCAGATGAAACGGTGTGAACGCTTGGCACAGACTTGTCAGAAATCGACGACGAACGATTCGCCCGCACCCCGGAGACCCCCGGGGCACTCAGGAGCGTTCAAGAGCGCTCAGTGCCGATGGTGGTCCTGCATCTCGGAGGTCTCGTCGGCCGGCTGTGCGTCAGCGGCGGCCTCGCGGCGGCGCCGGCGCCAGAGCCAGACGCCGATCACCAGCACCGCCAGCACGCCGATCGCGATCCCCAGCACCCGCCCGACCAGGCTCTCGACCTTCGCGTACGCCGATCCGGCCGCGAAGCCGAGCAGCACGAAGCCCGCGCCCCAGATCGCGCCGCCGGCCGCGTTGAAGAACGCGAACTGCCCGTACGGCATCCGCGCGGCGCCGGAGAGCGTCGGCACCAGCGCGCGGAAGAGCGCGACGAAGCGGCCGAAGAAGACCGCGGCGGGCCCCTTCGCGCGGATGAAGCCCTGGGCCTTGCCGATCTTCGCCTCGTGCTTCAGCGCCGGGCCGGTGCTCAGCAGCCGCGGCCCGAAGTAGCGGCCGACGCCGTAGCCGACCGTGTCACCCAGGATCGCCGCGAGCACCACGACCGCGATCATCAGCGGCAGGTCCACCCCGCGGTGCGCGGCCGCGATGGTCCCGCCGATCACCGCCGCTGTCTCCCCGGGCAGCACGAAGCCGACGAAGAGCGCGTCCTCCGCGAAGACCAGCAGCGCGACCACGGCGTAGACCAGGGGGCCGGAGAGCCCCTGGATCCAGTGGATGACCGAGTTCACGTCCGCGCCCCTTCGCCGGCGGCAGGTTTGGCCTGGGCAGTCGAGCCGGCCGACTTCCACCGTAGACGAGCCGAGCCGTTTCGCCCGGACGGCGGGTCTACAGCGTCAGGTGCGCCCGGGACCGGCTGCGGCTCAGCGGCCGACCGCGCCGTCCGCCTGCTCGCGCAGGATGTCCGCGTGGCCGGCGTGCCGGGCGGTCTCCTCGATCATGTGCACCAGCACCCAGCGCAGCGAGGGAGCGGGCGTCTCGCGCAGCGAGCGCGCGCCCGGGGTGGTGAGGTCGGCGGCCGCGTGCACCACCTCGTTCGCGCGCAGGACGGCCGCGCGGTACTCGGCGGCCAGCGAGGCGGCGGTGTCCTCGGCGGTCACCGAGGGCTCGTCGTCCCACGGCTCGCGGTCCGCGCCGCCGTAGGCCCAGACGAACCAGTTCAGCTCGACCGCCGTCAGGTGCTTGACCAGCCAGAACAGGCTGGTGCCGGACGGCACGCCGGGCGCGGCCGACACGGCGTCGGGCACGCCCGCCAGCTTCGCGAGCACGGATTCGCGCAGGTAGTCGAGGAAGCCGAGCAGCGTCGTCTTCTCGTCGGCCTCGATGCCGGGCGGGCGCAGGTCGTCGCGTGGTTGCGTGGGAGTCATGGCGACGGAGCCTAGCGGCCGCGCCCCCGCAGGCTCAGAGGTTTTCCCGGACCCACTCGGCCAGCAGCTTCGCGCAGTCGTCCACCGAGTCGCGCCAGGCCTTCGCGGCGCCCTCGCCCGCCTCGTCGCTGACGTGCTTGACGAGCCGCACCGGCACGCCGGCCTGCTGGGCGACGGTGGCCAGCGCGTAGCCCTCCATGTCGACCAGGTGGGCGCGCTCGGCGAGGCGGTCGCGGGCGGCGGGGTCGGAGACGAAGAGGTCACCGGTGGCGAGGGTGGGTCCGTCGGCGGCGAGCTCCAGCGGGGCGCCGTAGCTGTGGCCGGTGAGCTGTCGCAGCACGGCGCCGTCCAGGTCGTGCTGGATCACGGTGCCGATCACGTGCGTGCGCCCGTCCAGTCCGGGCCGCAGCGCACCGGCCGTGCCGAGGTTGACCACCTCGGCCGGGTGCGGGCCGCCGGCCAGCATGGTGGCCAGCGACGCCGCGGCGTTGACCTTGCCCATGCCGGTGAGCAGGACGGGCAGGCCGGAGCCGAGGTGGGCGGCCTCCTCGGCGACGGCGAGGACGAGGAGCGGGCGGTCGGGGGCGACGGTTCCGGTCAGCTGCATGACACCGATGGTAGCCAGCCGACGGCGGCCGCCCGGCTGCCCCGGCCGGCCGCCGTCAGCCGCCCGCGCCGTAGCGGTGCTTCAGGTTCGGGTCGTCGAGCCACCACGGGCGCATGCCCTGCTCGTCCTCGGCGGCGTCGGCGTCCCCGGCGGCCACCGCGGCGGCGGCCGCCTCGAACCGGGCGTCCAGCTCGGCGTCCACCGCGGCGGTCTCCTCGCGGCCCTGCACGATCATGCGGCGGACCAGCGCGCAGAGGAACGGCAGGCCGACCAGGTCGCCGAGCACCCAGAGCGAGTTGCCGCCCCAGGTCTGGTCCTGCGCCAGGGTCGGTCCCCACGGCCGGGCCAGCGCCGTGTAGTAGTGCTCGGCGACGATGTGGCCGCCGTAGATCAGCACGATGCCGAGCGCCGCGTCGAAGATCACCTCGGCGAAGGTGATGAAGAGGCCGAGCAGGTGCGGGTACTCGTGGCCGACCGGGTCGATCTGCAGCCGCGGCCAGAAGTAGGCCAGGCCCAGCAGCACCAGCGAGACGTGCAGGCCGATGTTCCAGGCACCGCTGCTCAGGCTCTTCTCGTACCAGGGGGTGAAGTAGAGCAGCCACGGCGGCGCCATCAGCAGCGCGGTCGAGACGGCGGGGAACATCAGCAGCTTGGACGGGCCGCTGCGCAGCGCGCGCAGCAGCCGCTCGCGGCGGGCCGGCGGCGAGGTCTCGACCAGCAGCGAGACCGGCGCGCCGAGCGCCAGCAGCAGCGGGACCAGCATCAGCAGCAGGACGATCTGCACGGCGCGGTCGGTGAACAGGATCCGCTCGTAGACGCCGACGCCGGAGCAGGTGACCCAGATCCACAGCAGCAGGCCGCCGAGGAAGGCCGCGGTGCGGGTGGGCTGCCAGCGCTCGCCGGCGCGGGCGAGGCGGCGCACGCCGAGCAGGTAGCCGCCACCGAGCAGGACGGACAGCGCCAGCACGACCGGCTCGGCGGTCCAGGAGGTCGCCAGGTCGCTCCACTGCCAGGGCGGCGGGCCGTGGTAGCCGTCGGCCAGGACCGAAGCGGCCAGAACTGAGGTCTGCATTGTTCGCACTCCATGCTCCGCCCGGTGTGGCGGGTTCCGAGCCATCATCGCCGACCGCGAGACGATCACGGCGGGCGGGGGCGGACCCCGGCCGGGCGTGTCCCGGGCGTGCCCGGAGCGTGCCCGGAGCGTCTCCCGGGCGCGGCAAGGGATCGGCATGGGCGGGGGCACGGTCGCGGGCACGGGCGTCGCGGACGTATGCCCAGCTGACGGGCCAACGGCAGCCCGCCCGGTGGGCCCGTACCGGAACCGCATAAGGTGCCCCTCGCGTCTTGGACCCGCCGGGCCCGAAGACCGCACAAGCTCAAGACCGGCGCAACTCACGTGTGGCCGTCCGACCCGGTGGCCATACTGCTGGCAACGGGCCGGCACCCGAGCGTCGGGCGGTCTCTGGGGAGGGGTGGGGCGCGTGGTGACACCAGCGCAGCAAGGGGCGCAGCCCTCGAGACCGGGCACGGTCGCACGGCCGTCCGGACAGTTCGGACCGGTGCAGAGCACTCTCGGACGAGCACAGGGGGAACTCGAACGGCCGTCGGCGGCGCCGCAGCCGCCCGCCGGCCGGCCGCTGCGAGGGCCGCGCGCGGTGCGCGCCCGGCTGCGGGCCGCGGCCGAGACCGCGCCGGGCCGGCTGCGGATCGCCGGTGTCACGCTCACCGTGCTGGTGCTCGGCTTCGGCGCGCTGACCGGGTGGCAGGTGACGAGCCGGACCGACGCGGCCGACCAGGTCGTCACGCACAGCCAGCCGCTGAGTCAGAACGCGGCCGAGATCTACCGCTCGCTGGCCGACGCGGACAGCACCGCCGCCGGCGGCTTCCTGCTGGCGAGCAACGAGCCGCGCGCGGTGAGCCAGCGCTACCAGGCCGACCTGGCCACTGCCTCGCAACTGCTCTCGCAAGCCGCCGCGCAGAGCACCGGCTCCGCGCAGGCGCAGGCCGCGGTCAGCCAGCTCAACCAGCAACTCCCGGTCTACGCGGGCCTGGTGGAGACCGCCCGGGCCAACGACCGGCTGGGCCTGCCGCTCGGCGGCGCGTACCTGCAGTACGCCTCCAACCAGATGCAGACCCAGCTGCTGCCGCTCGCCCAGCACCTCTCGAACACCGAAGTCGCCCGGGTGGGCGGCGACTACGCCGACGCGCGGGCCACGCCCTGGGCCGCGTACGTGCTCGGCGCGCTCGTGCTGATCGCGCTCGGCTACGTCCAGGTGCTGCTCTTCCAGCGCACGAACCGGGTGTTCAACCCCGGCCTGCTCGGCGCCACGGCGGCGGTGCTGGCGCTGCTGGCCTGGCTGGTGCTGGCCGTCGGCTCGGCCGACTCCGCGCTCGCGGACAGCATCGCCCACGGCGTCACACCGCTGCGGGCGCTCAACCAGGCCCAGGTGGACTCGCTGCAGGCGCGCTCCGCGGAGAACCTCAACCTGGTCTCCCGCGGCTCCACCACGGCCTACGCGGATCAGTGGACGACGGCGGCCAAGGGCGACGGCAGCGCGCTGGCCACCGCCGAGCTGCTGGCCCCGGCGGGCCCGGCGGCGAGCAGCATCCACGCGGCCCGCGACCAGTTCGCGCTGTGGACCAACCGGCATGACGCGGCCTCGGCCAAGAACGACCAGGGCGACTACCAGGGCGCGCTGGACGCCACGGTCGGCAGCGGCGCGAACAGCGCGCAGCCGGCCTACCAGGCACTGGACCAGGACCTCACCGCCGCGGTGAAGGTCGAACAGGCCGACGTCCTGAGCAAGGCGAAGAACGGACGGGACGCGACCGGAGCGGTCACCGTGGCCGCCGGGGTGCTGGCGCTGCTGGCCGCCGCCGGCGTGCTGCGCGGGATCGGCCGACGACTGGCGGAGTACCGGTGACACCGGCGACAGGGGGCGATGTGATGCGCAGCAGAAGCATGCGGGTGCGGGCGCTGTCGACGGCGGCGGCGCTGCTGGCGGCGGCAGCGGTGGCAGTGCTGACGGTGCCGGGGCCGGCGACTCCGCTGCCTGCCACGACCGCGGTCGTGGCCGTGCAGGCGGGCAGCGTGCAGGCGGGCGGGATGCAGGCGGGCGGTGCCTTGAAGGAGCAGGCGGGGGCCGCCACCTGCGATCCCACCAAGAGCCTGCGCCCGAGCAGCGACGACAGCGGCCCGGCGGTGGCCGCGATCAAGGCGCGCGGCTACCTGATCGCCGGCGTCGACCAGAACGACTACCGCTGGGGCTTCCGCGACCCGACGACCGGTCAGCTCGCGGGCTTCGACATCGACATCATCCACGCGATCGCCAAGGCGATCCTGGGCGACGCGAGCAAGGTCCAGTACAAGACCGTGCCCACGGCCATGCGTATAGAAGCCATTAAGACCGGTCAGGTCGACGTGATCGCGCGTACCATGACGATCACCTGCGATCGCCTCAATGACGTGGCCTTCTCGACCGTTTACTTCCAGGCCGGACAGCAGGTCCTGGTGCCGAGGTCGGCGAAGGCGACGAGCGTCGATGACGCGCTGAGGGGGAAGACGGTGTGCGTGGCTGACGGCGGGACCGCACAGGACCAGCTGAAGCAGAACCCGCGCGGCACGACAGCGGTCGTACCGGTCGGCAACGACCTCGACTGCCTGGTGAAGATGCAGCTCGGCCAGGTGGACACCACGCTGACCGACAACGCGGTCGCGGTCGGCATGGCCGCCCAGGACCCGAGCCTTCAGGTGGTCGGCCCGTCGATCACCTCGGAGCCGTACGGCGTCGCGATCTCGAAGTCCTCGCCGGATCTGGTGGCCCGGGTCAACCAGGTGCTGGCCGACTACCGAAGCAGCGGCGCCTGGCAGGCCAGCTACAACCAGTGGCTGGCCCCGTACCTCGGCCCGTCCGACGGTCCGCCGCCGGCCAACTACCTGCCGTAACAACACCGTTCAAGCGACGACGAAGACGAAGAGGAGAGGAAGGGCGTGGCGTTCTCAGGACCTGCCGGCCCCGTGCTGAGCCGGGAGGAGGTGGACCGTGAACTCGCTCGGCTGGGCGCCGAGCGCGAGGCCGTCGAGGCCGCCCTGCTGGCACTGCAGGACCACCCCGGCCGGCGACTGCTGGAGGGGGCGACCCTGTCCGGGCGCACCGAGGAGCGCTGGTCCGTCGCCGCACAGGGCCTGACGCTGCTGTGGACGCTCTTCGACCGCTACTCGGAGGCGCTCGCCTCGGCGCGCGCCGTCCGGTCCCGCCGGGTGCGGCTCGGCTCGCCCGAGCTGGCCGAGCTCAACCAGCTGCTGCGCGGCCCCGCGGTCACCGTCCCGGGCGGCCAGCTGCCCGATTCGGCCCGTCAACTCGGTGGCCCGACCCGGCTCGTGGAGCAGATGTCGCTGGCCGATCTGATGGACCGGATGAACGTCTGGTACGCCACCGTGCTGGAGGTGGCGGGCGCCGCCGACGCGGTCTGGTCGGCGCTGCCGGCCCGGATCGACCTGCTGCTCGCCGAGCTGCGCCGGGTCCGGACGCTGGCCGGCTCGGTCGGCGTCCAGGCCGGGGCGCACCCGCTCGGCGACGACCTGGCCGAGCTGGAGACCCGGCTCGGCGAGCTGCGGGCCGAGGTGCTGACCGACCCGCTGGCGCTCTGGCGCCCGGCCAGGGTGCCCGCCCAGCGCGGCACCGCGGCGGTCGGCACCACCTCGGGCACCGCCGCGGGCGTGGTGGACACCGAGCGGTTCGACCAGGCCGGGCGGGCGCTGGACGGCATCCGGGTCGAGCTGGAGCAGCTGCTCCGGCTGCGCGACGAGGCCGACGAGCGGCTGCAGCAGGTCGCCGACCTGCTGCGGCGCGCGGACGCGACGCTGGCGCAGGCGCGGCAGGCGCGCGGCGAGGTGCTGGCGAAGATCGCCGCCACCGAGGTGCCGGCCGTGCCCGGACCGCTGCAGACGCTGCGCGACGGCGTGCACCAGGCGGTCGAGCTGCGCCAGACCGGGCAGTGGCACCGGCTGGCGCCGCTGCTGGACGCGCTGGAGGAGCAGGCCGCGCAGGAGCTGGACCGGGCCCGGCACTCGCTCGGCGAGGTCACCCAGCCGCTCGCGGTGCGCGCGGAGCTGCGCGGACGCCTCGACGCGTACAAGGCGATGGCCGCGCGGCTCGGGGTGGCCGAGGACCCCGAGGTGATCGAGCGTTACGAGAAGGCCCGCTGGCTGCTGTGGAGCGCACCGTGCGATCTGCGGGCGGCAGCGGCGGCGGTGGCGCGGTTCCAGCAGGCGCTGCGCCCGGCGGCGGGGCCGCGGGACGCGCAGCCGTACAACGGATTCCAGAACGGTCAGGGGGCTTGAGGGTGATGGGCGAAGCGTGTGTGCGGCCGGAGTGCGGCCTGGGAGTGATCGACGCGGACGGCTACTGCACCGAGTGCGGGCTGGCGCCGCTCGCGGTGTCGGGCACCGCCGCCGCGAAGAGCGCGCCGACGAGCACGCCGGCGGGCGGTGCCACCGCCACGGTCGGCTCGCCCTGCCGGCGCACCCCCGGCTGCCCGGGCACGATCGACGCGGACGGCTACTGCGACACCTGCGGCCTGGCGGCCGAGGCGGCCGGCAGCACCCGGACCGGCACCCCCGCCGTCCCGGCCGCCCGGCAGGCGCCCGACGAGGCCCACTCCGGCTCGGTCGGCTCGGTCGGCTCCTCGCGCACCGGCTCCTCCCGCACCATGTCGGGCCGCTCCCGCTCGCACCGCTCGACCCGGACCGGCACCCGCGGCTCGGTCTCGGTGCGCAGCAGCAAGGGAACGGCCGGCACCAGCGCGCGCAGCCGGCTCGGCGCCGGCCTGGTGACGGTCCCGCCGGTGCCGAAGCTGGACCCGGCCTCGGCGGTGCTGGAGAACCCCGAGGTCCCCGAGCGCAAGCGGTTCTGCAGCAAGTGCGAGTCGCCGGTCGGCCGGGAGAAGAACGGCCGCCCGGGCCGCCCGGACGGCTTCTGCACGCAGTGCGGGACGGCGTACTCGTTCACCCCCAAGCTGCAGCGCGGCGACCTGGTCGGCGGCCAGTACGAGGTGCTGGGCTGCCTGGCGCACGGCGGGCTCGGCTGGATCTACCTGGCGGTGGACCGCCGGGTGAGCGACCGCTGGGTGGTGCTCAAGGGCCTGCTGGACACCGGCGACGAGGACGCCCTGGCGGTGGCGATCGCCGAGCGGCGGTTCCTCGCCGAGGTGGACCACCCGAACATCGTGCGCATCATCAACTTCGTCGAGCACCCGGACCTGCGCACCGGCTCGGTCGACGGCTACATCGTGATGGAGTACGTCGGCGGCAAGTCGCTCAAGGACATCGCGAACGAGCGTCGCACCGAGCAGGGCCGGCGCGAGCCGCTGCCGGTCGAGCAGGCGATCGCGTACGCGCTGGAGGCGCTGCCGGCGCTCGGCTACCTGCACAGCCGGGGCCTGGTCTACTGCGACTTCAAGATCGACAACGTGATCCAGAGCGAGGACTCGCTCAAGATCATCGACATGGGCGCGGTGCGCCGGTTCGACGACGACGGCCCGATCTACGGCACGGTCGGCTACCAGGCCCCCGAGATCGCCACCGACGGACCGTCACCGGCCTCCGACCTCTACACCGTGGCGCGCACGCTGGCCGTGCTCAGCTTCGACTTCCAGGGCTACAGCACCACCTACCGGGACGAGCTGCCCGGCCCCGAGCAGGTGCCGGTCTTCGAGCAGTACGAGTCGTACTACCGGGTGCTGGTGCGCGCCACCGACCCGGACCCGAGCCGCCGGTTCGGCTCCGCCGAGGAGATGGCCGACCAGCTGACCGGCGTGCTGCGCGAGATCCTGGCCCTCCAGGACGGCAAGCCCAGGCCCGCTCCCTCCACCCTTTTCGGCCCCGAACTGCGCGTGGTGGACACCGAGTTGGTGGCCGATGGGGCCTCGCCCGCAGCCGGCCTGCCGAAGCTCGCCGCGCTCGACGGCGCCGGCGCCGCGCTGGCCCTGCCGGTCCCCCGGGTGGACCCGAGCGACCCGAACGCGGGCTTCCTGGCCGCGCTGGTCGCCACCCGCCCCGGCGAGGCGATCGCCGCGCTGGCCGGCGCGCCGGTCAACTCGGTGGAGCGCCGGCTGCGCGAGCTGCGGGCCCGGATCGAGCTCGGCGAGCACGAGGCCGCCGAGCAGAACCTGGCCGAGCTGCAGTCCGAGTACCCGGACGACTGGCGGGTGGTCTGGTACCGCGGCCTGGCCCAGCTGACCTCGGCCGGCGAGACCGCCGAGCCGGCCGTGCTGCGGGCCCGCGCCCAGGCCGCCGCCGAGGCCTTCGACGCGATCTACGACGCGTTCCCCGGCGAGGCCGCCCCGAAGCTGGCACTGGCCGTCTGCGCCGAGCTGCTCGGCAACGGCGAGGACGCCGCCGAGTTCTACCGGCTGGTCTGGTCGGCCGACCACTCCTACGTCAGCGCCGCCTTCGGCCTGGCCCGGGTCCGGCTGGCGGCCGGCGACCGCACCGGCGCGGTGCGGGCGCTGGAGAGCGTGCCGGAGACCTCCAGCCACTACACCGCCGCACGGATCGCGGGCATCCGGGCCCGGCTGCGCGCCCGCTCGCCGCAGGAGCCGCTCGGCGAGGACCTGTCGGCCGGCTCGGCCCAGCTGCAGAGCCTCGGACTGGACGACCGCCGGCGCGAGGAGCTCTCGGTCGAGGTGCTGGACGCGGCGCTCGGCTGGGTGCTGGCCGGCCGGCCGGTACCGACCGCGAGCCGGCCGCTGCCGGTCAGCGAGAGCGGGGTCGAGGTGCTCGGCCACCCGGCCGAGGAGCGCGACCTGCGGTTCGCGCTGGAGCGCTCGTACCGGGTGCTGGCCCGGCTCGCCGAACAGCCGCAGACCCGGATCGCGCTGGTCGAGCGCGCCAACCGGACCCGCCCGCGGACCTGGGTGTGACGCCGATGTCCGCACCGATCCTGTGCCCGAACTGCGGCGAGCCGCTCGACCCGGACGACGTCTTCTGCGGCGTCTGCGGGCTGAGCCTGGCCGAGCCCGTCGAGCCGGCCGCCGCCGTCCCCGCTACCGCCCCTGCCGCTGCCGCTGCCGCTCAGGCCGTCGCCGCTCACGCTGCCGCCGGTGGCGAGCCGGTGGCGGCCGGGGCCGGCGGGTGCGTGCAGTGCGGCTCGCCGCTGATCTCGCCCGACGGCTACTGCGAGGCCTGCGGCGCCGCCCAGCCCCGCCCGCGCGACCACATGGAGCGTGCGCTGGCGGGCGTCGCGGCCGTCAGCGACCGCGGCCTGCGCCACCACCGCAACGAGGACTCGTTCACCGTGGCCGCCACCTCGCTGCCCGACGGCACGCCCGCCGTGGTCGCCGTGGTCTGCGACGGCGTCTCCTCGGCCACCCGTCCGGACGAGGCCTCGCAGACCGCGGCCGACACCGCCTCGGAGGCCCTGCTCGGCGCACTGGAGCACGGCAGCGCGCCGGAGCAGGCGATGCGGCTCGCGATCCTGACCGCCGCCGAGGCGGTCGCCGCGCTCGCCTACGACGGCACCGCGCCCGAGGTCGACCGCAACTCCCCCGCCTGCACCTTCGTCAGCGCGGTCGCGGCGGCCGGCGCGGTCACCGTCGGCTGGGTCGGCGACAGCCGGGCGTACTGGATCCCGGACGACCGGGAGGGCGCCGAGCCCTACCGGCTGACCGAGGACGACTCCTGGGCCGCCCGGATGGTCTCGGCCCGCCTGATGAGCGAGGCCGAGGCGTACGCGGACGCCCGGGCGCACGCGATCACCGGCTGGCTGGGCGCCGACGCCGAGGAGGTGGACCCGCACACCGCGGGCTTCACCCCGCACGTGCCCGGCGTGCTGCTGGTCTGCACCGACGGCCTGTGGAACTACGCCGAGGCCGCCACCGACCTGGCCGACCTGGTCCGCACCGACGCGCGCACCGACCCGCTGCGGGCGGCCCGGGCGCTGGTCTCGTTCGCGATCGCGGCCGGCGGGCACGACAACATCACCGTCGCGATCCTGCCGGTGCAGCCGGCGGTCGCGGCCGAGTACACCGAGACCCTGCTCGACCTGCCGGTGATCAGCCCGACGCCGACCAGCCGGACCGTCCCGCTCGGTGGCGCGAAGGGCGCGGCGCACGCCGCACCGCCGACGGCGCCGCCGACGCCGCCGGCCGCGGCGACCGAGCAGCCCGGCTGATCCCACGGCCCCGGCGGCCTCAGCGGTTCCGATCGTCTGATCGCCCGAACCGTCCGTGCCTGCCACCCCGGCCTACCCCCCCCGACTCAGCACCACGATCCCCACGAGAGACCCTCAGGAGCCCACGGCCATGGCCAGTCTGGCGAAGTCGAACCTGCCCCGATTCACCACCGAGATCTTCCAGAACGAGTACCTCGCCGAAGGTGCCCGCGAGGTCAACGCGATCGTCAGCGTCACCGCGACCGGCGGCGGCACCACCGGCGGGCGTCCGCTGGGCGCGCAGGACGGCGGCGGCGCGGCCGGCGGGGACGCCGCCGTGGTGCTGATGGTCGACTGCTCGGGCTCGATGGACTACCCGCCCACCAAGATGCGCAACGCCCGCGACGCGACCGCCGCCGCGATCGACATCATCCGCGACGGCGTGGCCTTCGCGGTGGTGGCCGGCACCCACGAGGCCAAGGAGATCTACCCGGCCGACGGCGGGCTCGCGGTCTCCTCGCCGGCCACCCGGGAGGAGGCCAAGCAGTCGCTGCGCCGGCTGACCGCGGGCGGCGGCACGGCGATGGGCACCTGGCTGGAGAAGGCCGACAAGCTCTTCCTGACCCGCCGCGACATCGCGATCCGGCACGGCATCCTGCTCACCGACGGCCGCAACGAGCACGAGAAGCCCGAGGACCTGCAGCGCGTGCTGGACCGGGTGACCGGCCACTTCACCGCCGACTGCCGCGGCGTCGGGACCGACTGGGAGGTCGCCGAGCTGCGCCGGATCGCCTCCACGCTGCTCGGCACCGTGGACATCGTCGCCGAGCCGTCCGGCCTGGCCGAGGACTTCCGCGGCATGATGGCGGCCGCGATGGGCAAGCAGGTCGCCGACGTCGCGCTGCGCGTCTGGACGCCGGCCAACGCGGTGGTCAAGTTCGTCAAGCAGGTCGCCCCGAACCTGGAGGACCTGACCGGCCGCCGGGCCGAGGCCGGTCCGCGGGCCGGCGACTACCCGACCGGCTCCTGGGGCGACGAGAGCCGCGACTACCACGTCTGCGTGGAGGTCCCGGCGGCCGCGGTCGGCAACGAGATGCTCGCGGCGCGGATCAGCCTGGTGCTGCCGCAGGCCGACGGCAGCAGCGAGGTGCTCGCCCAGGGCCTGGTCAAGGCGGTCTGGACGGACGACCTGGCCTCCTCCACCCGGATCAGCCCGCAGGTCGCCAACTACACCGGCCAGGCGGAGCTCGCCGAGTCGATCCAGGAGGGTCTGGAGGCCTACCGGGCGGGCAACGAGGACCTCGCCACCGCCAAGCTCGGCGCGGCCGTCAGGCTCGCCCAGCAGACCGGGAACGAGGGCACGTTCAAGCTTCTGCAGAAGGTGGTGGATGTGGTGGACCCGAAGGAGGGTACGGTTCGGTTCCGTAAGGACGTGAGCGAGGAGGCCTCCACCACGTTGGAGACCCGCTCCACCAAGACCGTTCGTGTGAAGAAGTGAACTTACGTGACCTGGTTCCGCTCCGGGCCGAACCTGCCGAAAAGTGGGGGACTTGATGCCGATCTGCCCTAGCGGCCACGAGTCGCAGTCCGACGACTACTGCGACTACTGCGGCCTCGCCATGCACCCTGCCCAGGGTGGCGGCGCCCACGGGCAGTTCGGCGCGCCGCCGCCGATGCCCCCGCAGGCGCCGCCGATGCCCCCCGGCATGCCGGGGATGCCCGGCATGGGCAGCCTGAGCGGCATGGGGGGCATCCCCGGAGCGACCGAGGGCCTGGTCACCTGCCCGATCTGCCGTACCCCGAAGACCGGTCGGTACTGCGAGGAGTGCGGCTACGACTACGAGCTGGCCGGCAGCCAGTCGCTGCCGCAGATGCAGCAGCCCCCGCAGCAGCCGCAGCAGCCGGGGTACGGCTACCCGCAGCCCGGCCAGCCGCCGCAGGCCCCGCCGTCGCACGGTTACGGCTACCCGCAGCCGGGCGAGCAGCAGCAGTACCAGCAGCAGCCGATGCACGCCGAGCAGCAGTACCAGCAGGCGCCGTACCAGCCGGAGTCGCCCTACCAGCCGGAGCCGCAGCACCAGCCGCAGCAGCCGGAATCGCCGTACGGCGAGCCGCAGCACCAGCAGCAGCCGCCGCAGTACGGCGAGCAGCAGTACCAGGCGGCCCCCGGTGGCTACCCGCCGCCCGCCCCGCCGGCCGGCGAGTTCGGCACCTCGTTCCACCTGCAGCCGCCCTCGGCGCCGGTGCGCCAGGAGCCGGCCCCGCAGCCGCCGCAGCGGACCAACTGGATCGCGGTGGTCAGCGCCGACCGGGACTACTTCACCGACATGATGGCGCGCAGCGGCCCGGACGCGGCCGGGCTGTTCTTCCCGCCGTACTGCCCCGAGCGGCGGATCCCGATCACCGGGCGCGGCCAGCTGCGGATCGGCCGGCGCAGCCAGCACCGCGGCACCGTGCCGGAGATCGACCTGTCGGTGCCGCCGGAGGACCCGGGCGCCTCGCACCAGCACGCACTGCTGGCCGAGCAGCCGGACGGCAGTTGGGTGCTGGTCGACCAGGACTCGACGAACGGCACCACGATGAACGGTGGCGCCGAGCCGCTCGCCCCGCACACCGCGATCCCGCTGAACGACGGCGACCGGATCCACATCGGCGCCTGGACCACGATCACGCTGCACCGGGCGTGACGCTTCGGGCCCGACCCGCCGCTCGGGTCGGGCCCCTCGGAGCGGGCAGCTCGGGCGGGCGGTTCGGGCGGGCGCGGAAGTCCTCCTTCACGGCGCCCGCGGCGGTCTGCGACCATGGTCGGGTGACGACTAGTGGACGCGGTGAACTTCGCGAGGAGACCTTTTTCGATGCGGTGGGCGGCGAGGCCGCCTTCCGCAAGCTGGTGCACCGCTTCTACCAGGGGGTGGCCGAGGACGAGCTGCTCCGGCCGATGTACCCCGAGCAGGACCTCGGCCCGGCCGAGGAGCGGCTGACGCTCTTCCTGATGCAGTACTGGGGCGGCCCGCGCACGTACCGCGACGAGCGCGGCCACCCCCGGCTGCGGATGCGGCACGTCCCGTTCAAGGTGGACCGCGCCGCGCACGACGCCTGGCTGCGGCACATGCGGGTCGCGGTGGAGGAGCTGGAGCTGCCGGCCGACGCCGAGCAGCAGTTGTGGGACTACATGACGTATGCCGCCGCATCGATGATCAACACCGCCGACTGACCGCCGACTGACCGCCGACTGACCGCGGGCCGCCCGTTCCCCCAGCCTGCCCCGCGGCACCGGGCCCACCACCGGCCCGCCCCTTCGGGCAACACCGCCCCTTCGGGCAGGATCCTCGGCCGTCCCTTCCGGTCGGTGCCTGCGCTCTGGCAGCATCCTGCCCTGTTCGGTACGGCGCCATCGTGGTCCAGTGCGACCCGCCGCCCTGGAATGCCCCACTCCTTCGCGCCGTCACGGGGCGGCGCGAAGGAGCCGGCGTCAACGGGTGGAAAGCAGGCGACATCCGTGCCGTCCTTCGACACGGGGGAGGACCGTGACCATCGGGGACCGGGCGGCCATGGGCCTATTCGTCCTGCGCCGGCTGCGCAGCAGGCCCGCGCTGGCCTGCGCCGCGATGCTGACGATCGTGCTGACCGCGGCCGTGCTCGCCGCGCTCACCGCTTTCGACGGCGGCGTGGGCGACGCCGGAGTGCGCAGGGCGCTGGCCGTCCAGGACCGGGCCCGGGCCACCGTGCAGGTCACCGACGAGACCCCGTTGTCCGGCCGGGCGGCGGCCGATCAGCAGGTCCGCACGCTGGCCACCGACGTCTTCGGCGGCCTGCCGACCACCGTCCGGCAGATCAGCCGCAGCCATCCGTACGCGCTGCCCGGCCCCGGCGCGCCCGGCCCCGACGGCCGTCCCGGCGATCCCTACCTCACCCTGCTCGCTTCGCTGGATCCGGCCCGGGTCGCGGTGACCGCCGGTCACCTGCCCGAGGCGGGTGCCGCCGGACCGGTGCAGGTGGCGGCGCCGGACGCCGCCGTTCACCGGCTCGGTCTGCGCCCCGCCGACCTGCCGGCGAAGCTGCACCTGGTGGACCGGTTCGACGGCAGCGGTATGGACGTGCTGGTCACCGGCACCTATCACGCGGCCGACAGCACCGACCCGTACTGGCAGCTCGACCCGCTGGCCGGGCGCGGCCTCACGGTCAGCGGCTTCACCACCTACGGCCCGCTGCTCGTCGGCGACCAGGCCTTCGCCAGTGGCGCGGTCACCCAGTCCGGGCTCAGCTGGCTGATCACCGGCGACTTCGCCCAGGCCCACGCGGCCGACCTGGACGCCCTGGGCACCCACACCGGCGCCCGGCTGGCCGACTTCCGCACCAGCAGCGGCTTCCAGGTGACCAGCGAGCTCCCGGCCGCGCTCGCCGACCTGCGCGGCGACCTGCTGGTGGCCCGCTCGACGCTGCTGATCGGCGCGCTCCAGCTCACCGTGCTGGCCGCCGCCGCGCTGATCCTGGTGACCCGCTTGCTGAGCGAGCGTCAGCAGGCCGAGAACGCGCTGCTCACCGCGCGCGGCGCGGCCCGGGGCCGGCTGGTCGCGCTGAGCACGGCCGAAGCCGCGCTGCTCGCGCTGCCGGCCGCGCTGTTCGGACCGCTGCTGGTCCCCGCACTGCTCGCCCTGCTCGGCCGCTACGGGCCGCTGGCCCGGGCCGGCGTGCGGCTGGGCGGCGGGCTGTCGCTCGGCAGCTGGGCGGTCTCGTTCGCGGTGGCCGGCGTGGCCGTGCTGGTGGTGCTGCTGCCGAGCGTGCTGCGGGCGGCCGGCGCCGCGGTGCAGCGGCGGGCCGGCCGGCGCCAGGCGCTGGCCGGGGGGCTGGCCCGGTCCGGCGCCGACCTCGCGCTGCTCGCCCTGGCCGTCCTGGGCTACCTCCAGCTCTCGCACTACTCCCCCGCCGGCGGCTCATCGGGCGGCGCGACGGCGGGCGCCGGCACCGCGGGCGGCGGCGCGATCTCGACCGACGCGAGCGGGCGGCTCGGGATCGACCCGGTGCTGGTCCTCGCGCCCACCCTGGCGCTCTGCGCCGGCACCGCACTGGTGCTGCGGGTGCTGCCGTTCGTCGCCAGGCTCGGCGAACGCCTGTCCGCCCGCGGGCGGGCGCTGCCGGCCGCGCTGGCCGGCTGGCAGTTCGCCCGCCGCCCGCAGCGCAACAACGGTCCGGTGCTGCTGATGGTGCTCGCGGTCTCGATGGGCATGCTGGCGCTCGGCCAGGCCGCCACCCTGGAGACCTCGCAGCGTGACCAGGCCGACTTCGCCACGCTCGACGGCCTGCGGGTCGCCGACCTGGGCGTCCCCTCGCTCGGCCAGGGCGGCGTGATCGACGCGCTGCCGGGCGGCAGCCGGTTCCTGCCGGTCTCCCGGCAGCCGATGCCGCTGCACGACGGCGTGAACGGCCAGCTGCTCGCCGTCGACACCAAGGCGGCCGGCTCGATCCGGCTGCGCCCCGACCTGACCGGCGGGCGCAGCGCGACGCAGCTCTTCGCGCCGCTGGCCGCCCCGGCGCCCAGCGGACCCGCGGCGGGCATCGTGCTGCCCGGCCGGCCGACCCGGATCGACCTGGACGCCACGGTGCGCACCACCGGGCCGGGCCCGGTCGCGTTCCCGCACCCGGCGCATCCGTACCCGGACGGCACCTACCCGGACGCCACGCCGCCGCCCGCGAGCCCGCCGGCGCTGCGCCTCGAACTCCAGGACCGCCTCGGCGTCCACTTCGAGGCGGTGGTCCTCGGGCTGCCGGCCGACGGCGACGGCACCTACTCGGCCGACCTCGGCGCGCAGTTGGCCGCCCCGCAGGGCCAGGGCGCCTACCCGTTCACGCTGACCGGCGCCGAGGTCTCCTACCCGGAGGACCAGGGCAGCGGCTACCAGCAGCAGTTGACGATCCATCAGATCCGTGCGGTGGACGGCTCCGCCGCCCCAGGCACGCCGGCGGCAGCCGCCACGGTGCCGGCCGGGCTGTCCTGGCAGGTGCACACCGCACCGGCGTCGGACCTCGCCCAGATGAAGGAACTGCTCGGCCCCAAGCTGCCGAGCACGGACGCCACCGTGGCGCCTACCGGCCCACAGGCCCCGCTCTCGCTCAGCTGGTACACCGGCGTGGGCACGGCCATCAGCACCGCGACGGTCTCCGCCGACGGCCCCGGTGCCACGCCGGTGCCGCAGAGCGTCGACGGGGTCGCCACCAAGGGCTTCCTGGCCGCCACCGGCGCCTCGGTCGGCCAGACCGTCCCGGTGTCGCTGGGCACCAGCCACCTCACCGTGCGGATCGCCGCCGCCGTCAACGCGCTGCCCACCGCGGGCGGCGACGGCGGCGGGCCGAGCGCCGCACTGCTGATCGACCTGGCCGGCGCCGACCGGGTGATCGCCGCCACCGGCGGGGACTCGCTGGTGCCCACCGAGTGGTGGCTGCCCGGCAACGGGCCCGGCGACGGCGTGCCGGCCCGGGCGGCCGCCGCGCTGCGGGCCGGCACCGTGCCGGCCGAGCTCCAACTGAACGGTGACATGCTCGACGGCCTGCGGCACGACCCGCTGGCCGCCGCCCCGCAGAGCGCGCTGCTCGCGCTCACCGCGGCCGCCGCCGTGCTGGCCGCGATCGGCTTCGCGGCCGCCGCGGTGGGCGCGGCCGGCGAGCGGGCCGCCGAGTTCGCGGTGCTGCGCGCGCTCGGCACGCCGTACCGGCAGCTGGCCCGCACCGCCGCGGCGGAGCAGGGCGTGCTGATCGTGCTCGGCCTCGGCGTCGGCACGCTGCTCGGCGCGGTGCTGGTGCGCCTGGTGGTGCCGCTCACCGTGCTCACCCCGGCCGCGCACCGGCCGGTCCCCGCCGCGCTGGTCCAGCTGCCGCTCGGGCCGGTACTGGTGCTGCTGCTCGGGATCGCCGTGCTGCCGGGAGTACTGACCGTCCACCGGGTGCTCCGCCGGCCACGCGCCGCCGAGACCGTCGCCCGGCTGCGCCACCAGGAGGAGTTGTGAGCGAGCGAACCGAGGTCGCCGGCACCCGGTCGACCGCCGGTGCCCCGTGGGTGCGGACCAGGCTGCGGACCAATCGGGGTGCCGCGCTGCTGCTCGCGGTGCTGGTGCTCGGCACCGCGTTCCTGGCCGCCGCGCTGCCGCGCACGGTGGACCGGGACGCCGACCAGGCGGTGGCCCGGCTGCTGCACGACACCCCGCCGTACGCGCGCAGCCTGAACGCGAGCGCGAGCCAGCCGGCTCCGGACGGCAGCGCGGGCAGCGGTGCGGCCGGTACCGACCCGCCGTTCTACACCGACCAGCGCGCCGTGCACGTCGCACAGGTGCTGGACGCCCAGCTCGTGGCACCGCTCGCGCCGTCCGCCGCCGAGAACGCCTACGGCGTGCACACCACCGGCTTCCGGTACCTGACCAACCCCGAACTGTCGCGCCCGGACGGCTACGACCCCAGGCTCTCGCTGATCGCGCTGCACGGCGCCCAGCCGCACCTGAAGCTGCTGGCCGGCCGGCTGCCGGCCGGCCCCACCACCATCGCCGCCGACGGCGCCGCCCGCTTCGAGGTCCTGCTCTCCAAGGTCGACGCCGACCAGCTCGGCGTCACCCTCGGCAGCGTGCTCGGCAGCACCATGCGCAACCGCATGGCGCCGATGCCGCCGAACTTCCACGAGCCGACGGTCGAAGCGGTCGTGGTCGGCCTCTACCAGCCGAACGACCCCGGCGAGGCGTTCTGGAGCACCACCGGCTGCCTCAACAGCCCGTGCCTGGAGAAGACCGGCGTGCCGCCGTCCGACTACTGGAACGTGCAGGCCCTGGTCAGCTCCGAGCAGGCACCCGCGCTGACCGGCTGGGCCAAGACCGAGCTGTTCTGGCAGCTCCCGATCGATCCGCAGCACCTGCACGCCTACCAGCTCGGCCAGGCGCAGACGCTGATCGCCTCGATCCTGGACGGCCCGCAGGGCGCGGCACTGCCGACCGCGACGGGCATCGACCGGTTGCTGGTGACCTCGCAGCTGCCGACCGCCTTCGGCAACGCCCGGCAGCAACAGGCGGCCTCCGCACCGCTGTTCGCGATCGGCCCGCTCGGCGCGGGCGCGGTGGCGCTGGTGGTGCTGCTGCTCGCTGCCGGGCTCGCGGTGGACCGGCGGCAGGCCGAACTGGTCCTGCTGCGGGCCCGTGGCGGCTCGCTGCTCGGCGTCGGCCGGCGGCTGCTGGCCGAGACCGCCGTGCTGGTGCTGCCGGCCGCCGCGGCCGGCACCGCACTCGCGCTGGCGCTGCTGCCCACCCCGCGCTGGGGCACCGCGGTGCTGACCGGGAGTGCGGTCGGGCTGCTCGCGCTGCTGGCCTTCCCGCTGCGCGCGCTGGCCGCGCTCCGGGCCGCCGCGCCGGGCCGGATCCGGCGCGGCGGCGCGACCGGGCGGCGCACGGCGCGCGGCCGGTTCGCCGGCCTGGCCGCCCGGCTGCTCGGCGACCCGCGCCGGCTGACCGCCGAGCTGGCCGCGCTCACGCTGGCCGTCGGCGCCGTGCTGGCGGTGCGGCGACGCGGTGTGACACCGGCCGGCAGCTCGCTCGACCTGCTGCTGAGCGCCGCGCCGCTGCTGCTCGCGGTGGCGGGGGCGGTGCTGCTGGCCCGGCTCTTCCCGCTGCTGCTCGCACCGTTCGTGCGGCGGGCGGCGGGGCGTGCGGGCGGCATCGGGTTCCTCGGGCTGGCCCGGGTCACCCGGACCGGCAGCCGTTCGCCGGGTGGCGGTGCTGGTGGGGGCGGCGGTGCTGGTGGTACGGGTGGCGCCGGCGGCATCGGAGGCGCCGGGCAGGCGCACTCCGGGCCGACCGTGCTGCCGCTGATGGCGCTGCTGCTGGCGGTCACCACGGCCGGCTTCGGCGTCACGGTGCTGACCGCCACCGACGCGGGCCGCCAGCTGGCGGTGCGCCAGCTCGTCGGCGCCGACGCCCGGGTGTCCGCCGCCGATGCGGACACCCTGCCGGCCGGCTTCGCCGCGGCGGCCGCCGCGCTGCCCGGGGTGCGGGCGGGCACCAGCGTGGTGGTGGACAACGACGCGTCGGTGAGCACCGACGACAACGGCATGCTCGACAGCATGACGCTGGTGATCGTCGATCCGCAGGGCTACGCGGCGCTGGCCCGGCGGGTCGGCATCGGGCAGTTCGACCCGGCGCTGCTGGATTCGTCCAAGCTCGGGCCGAACGACCCGGTACCGGCCCTGGTCAGCGGGGTGATCGCCGGGCGGCTCGGCACCGGGACCGAGGCGACCCAGCTGCCTGGCGGGTACGGGGAGCTCCAGTTCAAGGTGGCCGGCACGGTCACCGGCACGCCGGTGCTGGGGACCGGTTCGAACCGGCCGGTGCTGGTGCTTCCGGCCGACGGCGTGCTGCGCCAGCTGCCGGGCGCGAAGGCGCTGCTGGACGGGCCGACGACGTGGTTCGGGACCGGGGACGGGATCAGCACGGCCTCGCTGGCCGGGCTGCTGGAGCGGCTGACCAAGCACGGCGGCAGCGGAGCCAGTGGTGCTTCGGCAACCGTCCCGGCGGCCGCCGGGGATCCGTACCAGCTCGCCGCGGACGGCAGGTCGGTCAGTGGCGGGTTCGCCGTGGCCACCCGGGCTGACTACGTCCGTGCGCTGAGCTCCGACCCGCTCCAGCACTCGGCCGACCGGCTGTTCTGGGCCGCCGTCGCGGCCGCCGCCGGCTACAGCCTGCTGGCGCTGCTGCTGACCCTGCTGCGGGCGGCCCCCGAACGTGCCGCGCTGCTGGCCCGGTTGCGCACCATGGGCCTTCGGCCGCGGCAGGGGCTGGCCCTGATCCTGATCGAGTCGTTGCCGCAGCCCCTGGCGGCGGCCGCCGCCGGAGCGGGCGTCGCCTGCCTGACGGCGCCACTGCTCGGTAGCGCCGTGAACCTCTCGGCCATGGTCGGGGCGAGCGTGCCCGGCGGGTTCCCACCCGCGCCCGGGCCGGTGGCCTGGCAGGCGGGCGGGCTGGCCGCGCTGTCGGCGGCAGTGGTGCTCGCGGAGACCGTCATCGCCGGACGGCGGCAGATCACTACCGAGTTGAGAGCGGGTGACCAGCGGTGAGCGCTTCGAAGGACGACACTTCGCGGGACGTCTCGGGAGGAGGCACCTCTACGGGGAGCCTCCCGGAGGGCCGCGCGGGGGACCTTTCCGCATCGGACATCGGCTCGGCCGACGTCCTGGTCGGGGGCCCGGTCGGCGGGACCGAGCCGAGCTACCAGGAGTTGCAGCGCCGGGCTACGGCCGGGCGCAGCGGCCCGGCCTACGGGCACGACTCGGTGATCGCCTGCGACCGCCTGGTGCGGATCTTCAGTGCGGACCGGGTCGAGGTGCAGGCGTTGCAGGGCCTGGACCTGCTGGTCGACAAGGGTGACCTGATCGCCCTGGTCGGCGCCTCGGGCAGCGGCAAGTCCACGCTGCTCAACATCCTGGCCGGGCTGGACGTGCCGACCGCCGGCTCGGCCACCGTGGGCGGCTGCGACCTGCTGACGATGACGCCCCGGGAGCGGCTGCGCTACCGGCGCGCGGTGGTCGGCTTCGTCTGGCAGCAGACCGCGCGCAACCTGATGCCGTTCCTGACGGCCGCTCAGAACGTCGCGCTGCCGATGCAGGTGAACGGCGAGTCCTGGTCGGCCGGGCGCGGTCGGCGCCGGGCCGCCCGGGCCGCCGAGCTGCTGGAGGCGCTCGGCATCGCGCACCTCGCCGACCGTCGGCCCGCCCAGCTCTCCGGCGGCGAGCAGCAGCGGGTGGCGATCGCGGTCGCGATGGCCAACAACCCGGCGGTGCTGCTGGCCGACGAGCCGACCGGCGAGCTCGACTCGGAGACCGCCGCCGGTATCTTCGAGGCCTTCCGCACGGTCAACCGGGAGCTCGGCGCGACGGTCGTGATCGTCACCCACGACCCGATGGTGGCCGGCGAGGTGCGCCGCACGGTGGCGATCCGGGACGGGCGGACCAGCTCCGAGGTGCTGCGGCAGACCCGGACGGACGCGGACGGCCGGGAGTCGGTCAGCGAGCGGGAGTACGTGATGCTGGACCGCACCGGGCGGGTGCAGCTGCCGCGCGAGTTCCTGGCCGCGCTCGGAATGGAGCACCGGGTCGCGGTGGACCTGGCCGCCGACCACATCGCGGTCCGGCCGGACGACCACCCGGGGGCGTAGCACAGCCGGGCGTATGGCCGGGCGGCCAGAGCAGGCCGCCCGGCCCCGGGTCGGTGGCGCGTCAGGCGTCAGGCGTCAGGCCAGCGGGGTGAGCCCGAGGCCGACGCCCGGGGCGGGGGCCGCACGCAGCAGGACCGTGCCGAGCGGCGAGCTCAGCCGCAGCCAGCTGCCGGCGCGGTGCGCGGAGAGCGGTGCGCCCGGGTGCAGGAAGCCGATCCGGTAGGCCGCGTGCACGGCCCGCAGCGGGAGCTCGGGCAGCGCGGTGAGCGGGCGGGACCAGATCTCGTCCGCGATCGCGTCCAGCGCGGCCCGGGTCCGGTGGTGCTCCGGGACCTCAGCCGTGCGCTGCTTGAACTCAGCTACGGCGGCGAACAGTTGAGGCAGCACCAGATCGGCGCCGAACTCGGCCTGAGCGGGCAGCCGCAGCGATCGCCAGCCGGTGCGCGGCGGCAGCAGGCCGGCCCAGGCCGGGCCGGTCACCGGCGGCGGCACGGCGAGCTCGCCGCGCTCCTCGTCCACGCCCTCCAGCAACTGCCCCGCCGAGACGGTGACATCGGCCGGACCGGTGCCCCCCTCGCCCGCCGCGCCCTCGCCTGCCGCACCTTCGGCGGGCGCACCTCCGGCGGGCGCTGCCAGGCGCGCCGTGCGCACCGCGAGCACCGCGGTGCTGCCGAGCGGCAGCCGCCCGAAGACCGCGAGCACACCGCCCACGGCCGCGCCCTCACCAGCCGGATGCGCCTGGATCCGGACCGCGGCCGCGCGGTCGAAGCGCAGCAGCCGGCCCAGGAACGCGCCGAGGTCCGCCGCCTCACGCGGATCGGCGAGCCGGAGGGGGGCGGTCACGATCACGCCGCGACCTTCGTGCCGCGGTCGGCCGTCCTCGACTCGTCCACGCCGGCCACGTCGTCCGCGCCGTCCATGAACCGGCTGAGGAACTCGCGCTCCACCGGGCTGATCCGGCGCGGGCGCGCGGCCTTCAGGTCGTACGGCACCACAACGGTGGACGCTCGGACGTACACCGTCTCCTTGCCGTCCTCGGCGACGTCCTTGACCTCGTAGCAGACGGTGAGCGAGGCGCCACCGATCTTCGTCACCCAGGTCTCGACGGTCACCGGCTCCGGGCGGTGCACCAGCGGCAGCTTGTAGTCGATCTCGTGCCGGGCCACCACCGAGCCGCCCGCGAACTCCCCCGCGCCGGCGGCGGTGGCCTGGGTGAACATGAAGTCGATCCGGGCCTCCTCCAGATACCGCAGGAAGACCACGTTGTTCACGTGACCGAAGGCGTCCATGTCGGACCACCGCATCGGGCAGGCGTAGATGTGGCGCGCCACGACAGTCTCTCCTTCATCCACTCATTCGACCGGCCCGGCCGGGCGCCCCAACGGGCACTCGACCGGGCCGTTTCCTGACGTTGCGTCGAAGACCGACAGCGTCAGCCGCGGGTCAGCTTCTTGTAGGTCGCCCGGTGCGGACGAGCCGCTTCGGCGCCCAGCCGCTCGATCTTGTTCTTCTCGTACGACTCGAAGTTGCCCTCGAACCAGAACCACTTGCTCTCACCCTCGTACGCGAGGATGTGGGTGGCGACCCGGTCCAGGAACCAACGGTCGTGGGAGATGACCACGGCGCAGCCCGGGAACTCCAGCAGCGCGTTCTCCAGCGAGGAGAGCGTCTCGACGTCCAGGTCGTTGGTCGGCTCGTCGAGGAGCAGCAGGTTGCCGCCCTGCTTGAGGGTCAGCGCCAGGTTGAGGCGGTTGCGCTCACCACCGGAGAGGATGCCGGCGCGCTTCTGCTGGTCCGGGCCCTTGAAGCCGAAGGCCGAGACGTAGGCGCGGGACGGCATCTCGACCTGGCCGACGTTGATCCAGTCGAGCTCGTCGGAGACCACGGCCCACAGCGTCTTCTGCGGGTCGATGTTGGCCCGGCTCTGGTCGACGTAGCTGGTCTTGACCGTGTCGCCGACCTTGATGGTGCCGCCGTCCGGCGTCTCCTCGCCGAGCAGCATCTTGAAGAGCGTGGTCTTGCCGGCGCCGTTCGGGCCGATCACGCCGACGATGCCGTTGCGCGGCAGGGTGAAGCTGAGGTCGTCGATCAGGACCTTGTCACCGAAGGCCTTGGAGAGCTTCTCCACCTCGACGACGATGTTGCCCAGACGCGGGCCCGGCGGGATCTGGATCTCCTCGAAGTCCAGCTTCCGCATCTTGTCCGCCTCGGCCGCCATCTCCTCGTAGCGAGCCAGACGGGCCTTCGACTTGGCCTGACGGCCCTTGGCGTTGGAGCGGACCCACTCCAGCTCCTCCTTGAGCCGCTTGGCGCGCTTGGCGTCCTTCTGGCCCTCGACCTTGAGACGCGACTGCTTCGTCTCCAGGTAGGTGGAGTAGTTGCCCTCGTACGGGTAGGCGCGACCGCGGTCGAGCTCGAGGATCCACTCGGCGACGTGGTCCAGGAAGTACCGGTCGTGAGTGACCGCGACGACGGTGCCGGCGTACTTGGCCAGGTGCTGCTCCAGCCAGTTCACCGACTCGGCGTCGAGGTGGTTGGTGGGCTCGTCGAGCAGCAGCAGGTCGGGTGCCTCGAGCAGCAGCTTGCAGAGCGCGACGCGGCGACGCTCACCACCGGACAGGCTGGTGACCGGCCAGTCACCGGGCGGGCAGCCCAGCGCGTCCATGGCCTGCTCCAGCTGGGCCTCGAGGTCCCAGGCGTTGGAGTGGTCCAGCTTCTCCTGAAGCTGGCCCATCTCGTCGAGCAGCGCGTCCGAGTAGTCGGTCGCCATCAGCTCGGCGATCTCGTTGAAGCGGTCCAGCTGCGCCTTGGTCTCCTTGACGCCGTCCTGGACGTTCTCCAGCACCGTCTTGGACTCGTCGAGCGGCGGCTCCTGCAGCAGCATGCCGACGGTGTAACCAGGCGTGAGGAACGCGTCGCCGTTGGAGGGGTGCTCCAGTCCGGCCATCATCTTCAGCACGGTGGACTTACCGGCGCCGTTGGGTCCGACAACGCCGATCTTCGCTCCGGGGAGGAAGCTGAGGAACACGTCGTCAAGGATGACCTTGTCGCCGTGTGCCTTGCGCACCTTGCGCATGGTGTAGATGAATTCCGCCACGTGAGATCGCTCCGGCGTCGTCGAGGAGTAAGTCGATGTGTGTTCGGGCTTGCAGCGTTCCATTGTGCCGCACCGGGGGCCGCATCCCGAATTTTTACCCGGCGCAGCGGGGTCGACGGGGGTGTTGCGAGGGTGGGCGCAGGGGTGGGCACGGGGCGCGGGCACGGGGCGCGGGGAGGGGCCCAGGAGACGCAAAGGCCGGTGGCCCGGCCCCAGGAGGGACCGGACCACCGGCTAGTCACTCAGAGTGACTCAGGGCGCCTCAGGCCGCGGTGCGGCTGTGGCGACCACGGCGGCGCATCATGAAGACCGCTCCGCCACCGACGAGCACCAGCGCACCGGCGATGCCCGCGATCAGCGGGGCGGAGCTGCCGCCACCGGTGAAGGCCAGGCTGGAGCCGCCCGTGGTACCGGTCGAACCGGTGGTACCCGTGCCGGCGGTGGTGCTGGCGCTCGCGCTCGCGCTCGGCGTGCCACTGGCGCTCACCGAGGCACTCGCGGACGGGCTGGCCGAACGGCTCGGGGTGCTGCCGGCCGGGGTGCCGCTCGGCGAGGTGGCCGGCTTGCTCGGGGTGGTGCTGGCAACCGGGCTGGGCGCCGGGCCGGTCGGGGCGACCTGGCAGTTCAGCGTGCCGGTGAAGTGCTGGACCTTGTTGTCCAGGCCGGTCACCGCGATGTCGTAGGAGTTGCCCTGCGGCACGCTCACCGAGACCTGCTGGCTGCCGCCCGCCTTCACGGTCACCGTCTGGCTGGGCTGACCGGTCGGGGTCAGCGTGAAGGTGAAGTCCTGGTCACCGTTGTTGGTGGCCGTGACGACGACCTGGCTCTTCGCGCAGTCCACCTTGGCCGAGAAGGCCGGGGCCGGACCGTTCGGCGTCCAGGTGGCGGCCGCGGTGGCGGTGACGCTGTCGGTCTGGGTGCCGGCCAGGATCAGCGTCTGGTGCTTCTGCTCGCTGGTGCTGACGAACGCCCGGCCGACCTGGATCGGCGCCGAGGTCGAGGCCGTGATGGTCGCGGCGCCCGCGTTCGCACCGGCCGGGGCCTTGACGAAGAGCTGCTCGTTGTTCGTGGCGGCGGCGGTGAGCTTGCCGTCCGAACCGGAGAGCACGTTGCCGGACTTGTCCGCCAGGACGACGCCGGCGGCAGCCGAGGTCGCGTCGAGGCCGGCGCTGACGGAGGTACCCGTGGTGCTGACGGTGATCGGGCCGAGCAGCGCACCGCTCTTACCGGCGACCGCGGTGGGCGCCAGGGCCAGCGAGGGAGCCGGCTCCTGCGTGTCGTTGGCGTGCTTGGCGGCCTCGGTGATCAGATCCTGGGCCAGGGTGTTGGCCGTCTTGTCCGTCGGAGTCGCCGTCACGTTGTCCGAGAAGTGCCAGATGGCCGCCTGGGTGGCCGCGGCCGCCTGGTTCTCGTCGAGCTGCCCGACGTTGGCCCACTTGGCACCCAGCGCGTCCGCGCTGACCTGCGGGTAGGAGTTCTGCAGGATCCAGTTGATGCTCTGCGCGAACTTGTTCTGCTGGAGCGAGGTCTGCGACCAGTCCGCCTCGCGGTACGGCACGCCCTTGTAGGTCGGGTCGTAGAGGTCGATGCAGTAGGTGAGGAGCTTGGCGCCGTTGGAGGTCGTGAGCTCGATCAGGCCGCCACCGACCGGGTGGGCGTCATCGTTGATCATGATGTCGCCGCCGACGTTCACACCATTGCCGCTGAGCGTCGCGGTCGCACCCGAACCACCGGTGCCACCGTCAGCTGCGGCCGCACCCGCCATGGCGATCCCGCCACCGACTGCCAAGCTCGACGTGAGCATGACAGCGGCTATGCGGGAGACGACCCGCCCTTGCTTGTTGAACATAGATGACCCCTCCGGGCTAAGCCGCGTGCATGACGGCCCGCCGCGCATTGCCGCGCCCCCTGAGGCGCTGCCGCACTTGCCTGAACCAGACGCATCATATTGAGCGCAACCTGGCGAAAAACCTCTGCGCCCCCGAATGCCACTTCCGTATCAGAATCGTTATCAAGCCGACGGCCTGCCCTCGGAGCTGACGGCTCGACAGATTTTTCGTCACTTTATCGACTCTCTGACCCTCCATTGCCTGCGGCAGCGCGAGAAGTGTCGTCGAATGCTCAACGAATGCTCAAGTCGCGCCGCACTTGAACGCAGAAACAACACCAATTCCGATCGCACCCCACCCATCCCATCGGGCCAAGGCTCAGACCGCCGAGAGAACCTGACGCCCCGTCCGCCAGGCCACCCCGGCGGGCCCCGCGACCGTCCGACCATCGGTCACCACCACCCGCCCGCCGGGTCCACCCGGTCCGCCGGCCGCCCAGACCACCCGAGCCGGTGTCGCCTCCGGTTCACCACTCTCCTTCACCACTCTCCCTTGGCCCACGCCCACAGCTCAGCGGATCGAGCAGGTGCCCCCCAAGCACTTGGCGCAGCCCCGAGCCCCGCCCAGGCTCACCCACTCTCCCTCTCCCCTACTCACCCTCGACGCCCACCAACTCCGCCTCGACCACCTCCCCTTCCCCCTGCCCCGACTCCCGCTCCCGCCCTCCAGCTCCAGCAGCCCGCGCACCCCGAGCGGGTCTCACCGCCGCGACGCCCTCCCCCGCGCCACCGGCCGCCCGCCGCCGACTCCGAGCACCCGCCGCCCCCGAAGTCCTTTCACTCCCACCAGCCCCGCCAGTAGCCGCGGACCCCTCTCCGCCCATCACCAACTCGCCTGCCGGCAAGGCCTCCTGGACTCCTCCGCCGGCCCCGCCACCGACCTTCCCAACCGCCACCGCCGCCGCGGCATCACTGGCCCGCTTCGCCCGAACCGCCTCCACAATCCACTCCGGCACCGCCTCACCGACCGGCTGCACCACCTCACGCGCCGCCGGTTCAGCCCCGAACCATCCGTCACCACGCGCCTCGCCCCCGGTCGGCCAATCACCCCCCGAACCCATCGGCCCGGCCGGCCGCCCCACCGCCTCACCCACGGCCACCTCACCCACCGGCGCCGCACCCGTCCGCCCGCGCACCGCCCAGCGGAACGCCGACGTCCCCCGCGCGAGGTCGTGCCCCACCGTCCGAGCGTCGATCTCGACCACGGACCTCCGCTTGCCGCCGTCCTCCCACTCACGAACCCTCAGCCGCCCACAGACCACCACCGGCTCCCCCTTGCTCAACGAACTCACCACGTTCGCCGCGAGCCAGCGCCAGGCCACCACGTTGACCCAGTTGGTCTCGCCATCGACCCAGTCGCCCCGCGCCCGGTCGTAGCGCCGCTCGGTGGCCGCAAGCCGGAACTTCGCGGTCGGGACTCCGTTCGGCGTCTGGCCGTAGCTGACCGTCGACGCAACATTCCCGATCATCGTCACCAGCGTCTCGTTCATGGCATACCCTCCGCATCACATCTGCGACCTACCGAATCGACCGGTCACAGATGATGATTCCGGCATTCCGAATCCGACACGAGAAGAGAAAGGAATTCTGTGGATAACCCAACCCCTGTGGAAAACTTTGCAAGCCTATGATGTTGCAATTCACCCGACCCCCCACGCGAAACATTCTGCGTCCATGACAACAACCCGCCCACACCCCTTCGCCCCACCCCTGAACGAGTGGCATCAGGTGCGTTCTGTCCACGTCATCCGACCGGAGGAACCAAAATCCCCCCCGGCTCCGCCCCTGCTCAACCGTCACGTTCCCTGCACACCCCGCAACCAGCAAGCCAAGTCCATAACGGGTGAGGAGACAGCGCCGTAACGACTGCACAACGTCCGGCGGCAACAGACCCCGGAACGCTGCACCGCGAGCATGCACCTGCGATTATCAGACCGCTCTCGCGAGGCCGACACACCCGCTCCTCCACCAGAAAGCCAAGCAAGACCGCAACGCCCCCTTATCCTGTCCCCGGCAGGGCAAGGACCTCATCAACCCCCACCCCGCCCCAAGGGATGAGCCACCGGACGTACCAACGCCCCACTCACCCCGGGCCCACGCCCAAACCCCGCCCCCGTAGCTCAGCGGATAGAGCAGGTGCCTTCTAAGCACTTGGCCGCAGGTTCGAGTCCTGCCGGGGGCACACAGAACATGGCTGGTCGTTGGATCTGCCACAGTCACAGCGATCGTGGTCGTGATCGCCGAGGCCGACCGCCGGCCGGTCGGACCCGCTCGCCGGGCTCGACCAGCCGACCCGGTCCGCCAACCCCAGGAGCCCACCGGCCACAGCCCGGGCGATCGTGACCTGGAGCTCCACCTCACGCCGCTTCCGGTTGAAGCACAGCTCGCGCTGAAGCTCCTCCGGTACCTCGGCCAGGCGAGTGCGGAGCCGGGGATGGCGTCGAGCAGGCTCGCGTCCTGCGGCTCAGCACCAGCGTCCCGCTCCACCTGAAGGCCCTTGAGCTCTTTGCGCAGCAGTTGGGCAGCCTGCTCGAGCTCCCTGAAGCTGGTCCGGTCCGAGGGCCCGCAAGGCGAAGAACGTGTGGACCAGGTCGGTCAGCGCCGTGCCGCTCACCCAGGCCGCGTTCGGGTGCGCCTCGTACCAGGGCCCCTTGAGATGGACCTGCTTCTTGGGCTGGCACACGTAGTACTCCGAGCCCTTACGGAACTTCCCGAACATCCGCCGCCCGCAGAAGCCGCACCACACGTAGGAGCGCAGTAGGTAGCTGCACCCGGTGGCCGGGTGCGAGCTCTGCTCCACGCCACTGCGTGTGCCGGGCACGGAACGGCGGCGTCGAACATCTCCCGGGTGACCAGCGGCTCGTGGGTCGGCTGCGGGGACCAGGCCCACTCGCTGGGCGGGTTGTTCTTCCCACCCCTCTTACGGGCTCGGCGGTTCCACACTTGGTAGCCGATGTACTTCGGGTTCTCCAGGATTCCGCGCACCGTCGAGGGGTCCATCGCCCGGCCGTGGCATCCGGCCGGTTCGCCACCGGCGGCGGGTACGACACGCCGTCCGCACCCAGCTGCGCCGCGATCGCCGCGTAGCTCAGCCGGCTCAACACCCGCAGCCGGACGATCTCCGTGACCGCCTTCACCGCCTCCCCCCGTCGGCCCTCATCCGGTGACCGCGGAGGTAGGCTCCGCAGCCATGACACCAGTTCACCTGGCCGGCTCCCGTCTGGCGCTGCGCGAAGTCGAACTCGAGGACGCTGACGCCCTCTTGGCGATCTACGGCGACCCCGAAGCCACCCGGCACCTCAGCTTCGAACCTCGCACGCCCGAGCAGGTCCAGCTGATCGTGGACCGCTCCATCGCGTCGGCGAAGGACGACCCGAGGAGCGAGTTCTGCCTCGCCGTCACCAAGCTCGACCAACACGAACTGATCGGCTACGCCCGCCTGGCGACCGAGCCCCAGCAGGCGGCCACCATCGGCTTCGCCCTGCACCCGGCAGTGTGGGGCAAGGGGTTCGGCACGGAGACAGTCAGGCTGCTGTGCGGGCTGGGCTTCGGGGTCCTCGGCCTGCACCGGATCTGGGCCGCGCGGTCACCGCTCAACGAGGCTTCAGCGCGCACGCTGCTTCGGGTCGGCATGACGGAGGACGGGCGGATCCGCGACCACGTCTTCGTCAACGGCGCCTGGCGGGACTCGATCACGTACTCGATCCTGGAGCAGGAGTGGTCAGCGAGCAGGGCCTAGGCGAGTAGCGGCCCAGTGCGCTCGTTCCATCGTGCTTGTTCAGGACAGGGTGGGGCTCCTGCGCTCGACGAGTACGACGTCGCGCCACTTCCCATAGTGGCGCCGTTCGAGCTAGCGCAGGCCAGGCCCTCGGGCCCGATGACAGAGAGCCCGTAGTCCTCGTGGTGCACGCGGCGACCGCCGACGCTGACGTGCCCGAAGAACCGCTCGCACGAACGCTCTCGTGGAGTCCTCCGCTATGCGGCCTTGGTCTCATGACAGGCCCTGGCTTGCGTCTTGCTGATGATCCGTTCGAACTCCGCGGGCGGTAGGCCCACCAGCCTCACTGAGCCGGCGTCGGGTGTTGTAGAAGCCGGTAGTACCGACAGCTGCTATTCCGGGCACGTCTACGGACCGTCCCCGTCGGGCGGCGGCTCATATTCCACCGGAATCTACGTCGTGGTCGAGGAAACTACACCAGCGAGATCGCCAATCCCTACGGGAATGACTGACCCACCAGCGAGATACGGGCTGATCCCGCATCCCGCTAGACCCATTCCTGCTTCCCGAGGCAGGCCCTGAAAGTACGTTGATGCCAGCGCTTCGGATGCAGGCTCTGATCGGTGACACGCAGCGCAATATTCCCCGATGCGACGTGACCGCATGCTGATTGCAGCTACCGGCACGGCGATCAGCAGCGGATCGCCTGGTCCGTTGGCCCAACATGGCAGGACCTCTCTGAGGAATCGTCAACACCCGTGCGAGACTTGGCCCATGTCTGCCACCCCACACCCCCGCCTGGTAGCTCTCGTCACATCGCTGGCAGCCGCCGCCACGCTTGCCGGCTGCAGCTCATCGGCCTCGGCGGGTGCGGGTTCACAAGCCGGCTTCGTCGCAGGAAAGGGCGGCTTTGATACGGTTTCGCCAGCTTCCCGGCAGTCAGCCCCTGGGATCGCTGGAACCGACCTGGAGGGCAAGCAGCTCGCACTCCCGGACTACCAGGGAAAGATCGTCGTGATCAATATCTGGGGCTCCTGGTGCTCTGGTTGCCGGGCGGAGGCAAGCGGCCTCGAACGGGTCTATCAAGAGTACAAAGGACAAGACGTAGAGTTCCTGGGAATCAACACTCGCGACACCGATCGCACGAACGCCAAGCGGTTCGAGGACGTCAACGGCATCACGTACCCGAGCCTTTATGACCCCGATGGCGTGCAGCTCCTGAAATTCCCCAAAGGGATCTTCGACCCTCAGTTTCTGCCTGACACATTGATAGTTGATCGTCGGGGTCGGCTTGCAGCCCGGGCAATGCACGCTGTGAGCGCCGACGACCTTGCTTCGGCGCTCGACCCGATCGTTGCGGAGAAATGACCCCAGTCTCCCGGAAATTGCTTGGTATCCGACTGGCATGCACCGCCGCCCAGCAGGGCCGCGCTCCGTCCACCAGCAGGGACGCCACTGCGTCCCGCGACCCCCGGGCGGGGGCTGCGGGACGCAGTGATGGTGTCCCGGGCGTTCGGGTCAGTGGCCGGCGATGGCGGGGTTGGTGCCGCTTGCCATGCCCTCAGTGGTGTTGAGCAGGCCGCCGTTCGAAGCGCGGAGGTAGAGCGCGTTGTTGTTCGCCTCGAAGGCCACCAGGTAGCTGCCGTCGGACTGCGCGACCATCGCCGGGCTGGTGCCGGCCATCATGCCCTCGCCGGTGTCGATCAGGGTTCCGGAGGAGTCACGGGTGAACAGGTCACCGGTGTTGGCCTGGAACGCGGCCTGGAAGCTTCCGTCGGCCTGAACGGCGATCGCCGGGTTGGTGCCGCGCATCATTCCCTCGCCGGTGTCCACGAGCGCGCCATTGGAGGCACGGGTGAACAGGCCCGTGGTGTTCGCCTCGAACGCCACCTCGTAGCCGCCCGAGGGCACCGACGCGATCGCCGGGCTCGTGCCCGCCATCATCCCCTCACCCGTGTCCACGAGACCGCTGGCGGTGTCACGGGTGAACAGGTTGTGCGTGTTCGCCTGGAACGCCACCTCGAACGTCCCGTCCGGCTTCGCCGAGATCGCCGGACTCGAAGCATGGTCCATCGCCTCACCCGTGTTCACCAGCACACCCGACGAACTCAGCACATACAGCACACCCGTGTTCGCCTGGAACGCCAACTCGTAACCACCCGAAGGCAACCCAACGACCGCCGGGCTCGTGCCCGCCATCATCCCCTCACCCGTGTCCGTCAACCCACCCGACGAGCTACGCGTGAACAGATCGTTGGTGTTCGCCTCGAACGCCACCAGGTAACTACCGTCCGACAGCCCCGCGATCGCCGGACTCGTCCCCGCCCTCATCCCCTCACCCGTGTCTGTCAGCGCACCCGAGGAATCCCGCGTGAACAGATCCGTCGTACTCGTCTGGAACGCCACCTGCGACGTCGGAGCCGGCGGAGGAGTCGGGGTCGGAGTGGGCGTGGGGGTCGGCGTCGGGTCGGGGTAGGGGTTGGCGTGGTCGGCGCCGAGGCCGACCAATGGGCCGCAGTGCGGCCAGGCGTTCTGGCCCTGGGAGGCGAGGACCTTCTCACCGATCAGGATCTGCTGCTTCTCGGTGGCGAGGTCGGCGCGCGGAGCGTAGGCGGCCCCGCCGTAGCCGATCCACGTGCTTGCGTTGAACTGCAGGCCCCCGTAGTAGGAGTTACCCGTGTTGATGCTCCAGTCGCCGCCGCTCTCGCAGGCGGCGACCTTCTCCCAGGTGCTGACGGATGCGCCGTGCGCGGTTCCAGCGGACAGCAGCGGAACGCTCACGGCGGCGGCAGTGGCGAGGAACGCGGCGAGCGTCTTCTTCTTGCTGTTCTCGGGCATGGGTCAGTCCTTCGGGCAGGTGCCGGCGGCAGAGGTTCCGTCGCGAGCGCGACGGGGAGAGGCGGGGTGGGTGGCCTGGGGCGGTGTCACCAGGCCGGTGAGCGGTCATGGCTGAGAGACGGTCCGTCCACGCCCCGGCCGTGAGGCGGGGACGCGGACGGACCGCAGTGCTGCGAGTGCTCGATCAGTGGCCGGCGATGGCGGGGTTGGTGCCGCTTGCCATGCCCTCGGTGGTGTTGAGGAGTCCGCCGTTCGAAGCGCGGAGGTAGAGCGCGTTGTTGTTCGCTTCGAAGGCCACCAGGTAGCTGCCGTCGGACTGCGCGACCATCGCCGGGCTGGTGCCGGCCATCATGCCCTCGCCGGTGTCGATCAGGGTTCCGGAGGAGTCACGGGTGAACAGGTCACCGGTGTTGGCCTGGAACGCGGCCTGGAAGCTGCCGTCGGCCTGAACGGCGATGGCCGGGTTGGTGCCGCGCATCATTCCCTCACCGGTGTCCACCAGTGCGCCATTGGAGGCACGGGTGAACAGGCCGGTGGTGTTCGCCTCGAACGCCACCTCGTATCCACCCGAGGGCACCGACGCGATCGCCGGGCTGGTGCCCGCCATCATCCCCTCACCCGTGTCCACGAGACCGCTGGCGGTGTCGCGGGTGAACAGGTTGTGCGTGTTCGCCTGGAACGCCACCTCGAACGTCCCATCCGGCTTCGCCGAGATCGCCGGACTCGAAGCATGGTCCATCGCCTCACCCGTGTTCACCAGCACACCCGACGAACTCAGCACATACAGCACACCCGTGTTCGCCTGGAACGCCAACTCGTAACCACCCGAAGGCAACCCAACGACCGCCGGGCTCGTGCCCGCCATCATCCCCTCACCCGTATCCGTCAACGCACCCGACGAACTACGCGTGAACAGGTCGTTGGTGTTCGCCTCGAACGCCACCAGATAACTACCGTCCGACAACCCCGCGACCGCCGGGCTGGTGCCCGCCCTCATCCCCTCACCCGTGTCCGTCAACGCACCCGAGGAATCCCGCGTGAACAGATCCGTCGTACTCGTCTGGAACGCCACCTGCGACGTCGGAGCCGGCGGAGGAGTCGGGGTCGGCGCCGGGTCGTCCACGATGTTGTTGTACCGGAGCGCGATGTAAGCACTGTTGGAGTGGCTGTCGAACTTGGCGGCGTTGATCGAGACGTTCTGCATGTGCTTCACCGGCGTCGAGCCGAACGAGTAGTAGGAGAAGGTGCTATGAGCCGCGTCATCCCACTTCTCGAAGAGGATCACATGGTCGTCGGTGTCGTCCAGGATGTCACCGGGCTCCAGGTCGCTCCGCGATATCGAGTGCGTGTAGGAGGAGTCGGCAAGAGTATGGGTGTCGGGGTCGGCCCCAAGGTGCCAGGCCATCGAGACGTAGCCGGAGCAGTCGGTCCGGTAGTTCCTGCCCTGCTGATCGGGGTAGGCGCCACCCTGGTCGTAGCTGATGGGCAGCCCCAGCCAGGACTGGGCCCGAGCGATCACCTCCGAGCGGGTGATCTGACCACCGACCACCGAGCTGCCGGCCGCGTAGGCGGCAGGCTGGGCGATGACCGCAGTGCTGACTGCGCCGCCCAGGACGATGGAGGCGGCAAGCGCGATACGGGTGATCTTGGTTAGGCGAGCGGACATGGCAGAACTCCTCGGGAAGGCGGGGAAGCCGGAAGGCGGGCGGGCGGAACGGAGGCCGGTACGCCGGCCAGGCAAGGGGGGTGAGCGTCACTCAGCCGGCCGACCGGCCCGGCACGCTCCCCTGCGGCGTGCCGAGCCATCGACCCGTGCCGTCCCCCTGCGCTCGCTCAGCCGACCGGTCCGGCGCGAGTGGGGAGCGGCATGCCGTCGCTGTGCTCCTCGTTGAGGATGTCAGGGCGTCGCCCGGCCGTGTTGGCGCTGCGTCGACGGTTCCTTGGCGTTGCGTCTACTCGCACGCGCACCCGGACAGTGCCTGATGCCGGTGCTCGCTGGGCGAGAGGCCGTACACGGACCGGAAGGCGCGGCTGAAGTCGGAGGCGCGGGAGATGCCCCAGCGGGCGCCGACATCGTGGATCGACATCGTGCCCAGCGCGGGGTTCGCCAAGTCGCAGCGTGCCTTCGCCAGCCGCTGGCGGCGGATCCAGGCGGCGACCGTCTCGCCTTGCGACTGCTCACTGAAGAGGCGGTGCAGATAGCTGACGGAGATGTGGTGTGCGGTGGCGATCGCCGATGGAGACAACTCGGGGTCGTGAAGGTTCCGTCGGACGAACGCCCGGACGTTCTCGACCACGGTCCGCCGCCGGGAGTCCTCCGGCACTGCGGCCTCGGCGTCCAGCTCCCGAGCCACCCAGGCGGTCACCAGGTCGACCAGGACCGTTCCGAGACGGGGCGCCTCGGCAGCTCCCGGGACGGCGGCCTGTCGGTCCAGGCCGACGAGGAAGTCCGAGAGCAGCGCAGGGACACCCTCCTGCCCGGAGAACCCCCGGCCCAGCAGGTCGCGCAGTCGGTGTGGCGGCAGAGGCAGCAACGACTCGGGGAAGTCGACGCCCACTGCTTCGACCCGGAGGTCCTCCCGGCCGGTGGCGCGAGCGCCGAAGGCCCGCAGGTCGAACGGCTGCGAGCTGTGGATCATATGCAGGTCACCTGGCCCGAACGTCGTTGTCGGACCGGCGCCGCGCGTCAGCGCCATGCCTCCGTCGAGCAACAGCGTCAGGTTGTACACGCCCGGATCGGACCGCCGCGCCATGGCCGCGGTCCGCTGGAACCGCGCTGCCGGGAACGACGTCCTGAGGAGGCTCACCGGGCCCAGTTCCAGGCGCCGCATCTCCGCCTTGAAGTCGTCCGCGTGGGCACTGGTCACCTCGCTGGCCCGCGTCTGTCCGATCAGTTCCCGCCAGTAGTCGAACTCCTCGCTCCCGGAGGCACCCTCACTCCCGGACACGCCCCCCGTTGTCACTGCCATTTCCGCTCCCCCTTCAGGTTCTTCCCTCGTCGCGGCAAGCCCCCCCGGCCGAGTTCGACGAGTCCTGTGACAACTCACCCGAGCGGAAGGGTGCCGATTGCAAGGTGGCTGCCGGGAACCGGTCCCGACTGACGCCCACTCAAACTCCCGCTCCGCTGTGGGTATCCGCGATGCTGCCGAGCTTCAGCGGCACCAATGTCGGGTCCGGCCAAGGCAGGCTGTGATGCCCCATGATTATGTGACATCACCACCAGGTCGGCAGTGCCTGGTCAGCGGGTGATGGGTGGCCGGCTTGATACGCGGTTCAGCCTCGCAGTCCCGTGCTGACCAGCAGGCCCACGAACGCTGCGTTGCGCGTCTCGGTCCGCCCGACCCACCCCGGCTCCGCCAATCGGAGTCGTAGATTGAACACGTTCAATTAGTCTGACAAGCTAACTCCCGGCTGGTCCAGCACGTGGCCATACGTTGCAGCTCTGACATCCGGGGGGAGCGCATGGAACCGGGACGCGGGTTCTCGGCGGCGGCCGACAAGGATGCGCCGCAGGCAGGTTCCGGAGAGCGCCGTTGGACGCATCAGACCGGCCGGCGAGGTCGGCGGGTCACCATGGTGCTGGGGTGTCTACTCCTTGGGTGCACCGCGTGTGCGGGTGCCGGGGGCCAGGCCGCCGTGATCGGGCAGGCCGATCTGGTGGGCGACTGGGGCAACGCAGCCGGCGCCCGGCTGCACCTGGCGGAGGGGCACAGTGCGGCCGTGAGTGGCCTCAACCATGCCGTGCCCGACACCACGTGCTCTGTGGACGTGCCGGACGCCGCATGGCAGTTCTTGGTGCAGGACGGCGCGCCGGGCAGCTACACCGCCTCCGATTCGGCGACCAAGGGTGATTGGTTCACGCTGGCGCTGAACACGACCGCTGCCGGCACCGCCGAGGGGTGTGACGTCAGCGTGGCGGTGCAGCGCGATGACTGGGGCTTCAACCTCTTTCTCGTCATGGACCCCGACCAGACCTGCACCTCTGGGGAGCTCCTACGCAAGGCAGCGGCGCGACCCCGATGAGATCGATCAGCGGACGGTCACCCGCCGCTGTCCTCGCCCGAACCCTCGGCATCGACATCACCGTCGCCGTGAAGTGGCAGCGAGCTGCCGCCGGAGGCTGGGGCGCCCACGCCGCCCAGGTCGGCCAGGTCGGCCAGGTCGCCCGGGTCAGCCAGCGCAATGCACCGCACCAACCGATCCACGATCCAGGAGCCACACCATGAGATTGGACAACCACCGGGTCGTCATCACGGCCGCCGGCCGGGACTTCGGGCGAACCCTGGCCATCCGCCTCGCGGACCTCGGCGCAGAGGTCTTCCTCTCGGCACGCGAACTCGCGGCCGCTCAACGAGTCCGCGACGAGATTCGCGACCGCGGCCACCAGCGGGTGCACGCCTTTGCCTGCGACCTGACCGACCCCGCTTCAATCCGCGACTTCGCCTCCAGCGTGGCGGAACACACGGACCGCATCGACGTGCTCATCAACAACGGCTCCCGCTGGCTCCAAGGATCGGACCTGCTGTCCGCAACCGACGCCGACGTGGTCGACACCATCGCCTCCGGCGCCACCGGCACAGTCCTGACGACGAAGAGCTTCCTGCCTCTCCTGCTCAACTCGGACAAGCCCGATGTGGTGACGATGGTCTCCACCTGCGGAACACCGGGTCACCACCGATCGGGCGCCCACGACGCCTTCTACGCAGCCAAGAGCGCCCAGGCAGGGTTCACCGAGATCCTCTCCAAGCGCCTGCGGCCGCAAGGAGTCCGGGTGATATCTCTCTACCCGCCCGACTTCGACAACGCCGACCCGCTCTCCGAAGAGTGGGAAACCACCCCACGCGGTTCCAAGGACACCCTTACCGCTCACTCGCTCGTGGAGTGCATCCTCTTCGCAGTCGCCCAGCCCCGTGACTGCTTCATCAAGTCCTTCCACTTCGAACAGGTCTGAGCGATCCGCTCCATGAGCGGCGGCTGATGCCCGGTCCGCAGAACGCGCCACAGCTCCGGACCGGGCAGGTATTCCGACCGGGCGATCCGAATTCCCAACTCCGGAGCCACCCGCAGGCCAGTGTCGGCTGAGCCCGAGTTCGGCCGATCGCGGCTCGGCCTGGCGTGCCCGGAGGTCCTCGGCGAGCAGTTGCTGTCCGTCCGGGCCCCGTAGCAGGGCTTTCCTTCACGGCCCGGGTGGACACAAGGTGCCAGGCCACCCAGTGCCACCGTGCGGTGCTTCCGGGCGCCGCACGCCGCGGCCAGACTCTTGTTCAGCAGCCGGGAAGCAGAACGGGGACCGGCGAAGTCCGGCTCCGGGACCAGGATCTGGCCCAGGACCGAAGCCCACCACGACCATGCCGAACGGGGATACCGCCATGCCTTCCTGCGCCCGCACCCGTACCCGCACCGCCCTGCGTATCGCGACGCTCGCCCTAGCGCTCGGGGCCGCCGTGACCGGGGCCGCAGGCGCGGCCACCGCGCAGGACCAGTCGGCGGCGGCCCCGAACAACACGGTCACCGGCGTCCAGGACACCAGCACGCCCCAGAGCCTGCCGTGCCCGGCGTGCTGGTGAGCTGACGGGAATCGAGTTCCGCCGCTACGCCGAACCCCCGCCCGCCCGACACCGCCGAAGTACTGATCTGACAGCTCGCTCTCTCCACAGCCCGTCAGGCCATCGGACCATCAACTCTTCCGCACTGGAGAATCCCATGCGCTCGCTCCGTACCCGTGCCACCCGCCTCACCGCCACGCTCAGCTGCGCGGCACTAGGGGCCCTCGGGCTGTGCACACTCAACGCTTCCGGCGCCTCGGCGACCACGCTGAATCAGGCGATCGCCACGAAGGCCACCTCCTACATCGGGGCTGACCACACCATGGGCCCGTGGAGCGAGCTTTGGTGCGCCGACTTCGTCCAGCGGGTCTGGAACCAGGAGGGGGTCGCGACTCAGAGCTGGATGACGAGCTACGTCCCGGACTGGACCAGTACGTCCAACTACCACCCCAACAACGGAAGTTATACTCCGCAACCGGGTGACGCGGTGGTCTACGGGTCCAGCCAGTACCCCACCGGCAGCCACATCGCCATCGTCACCAACTACGCCAACGGTCTGCTGTCCGACGTAGGTGGCGACGAGGGCGGCAGCGGCAGCCCGTACTGGGCCAGTAGCCATGTGTACGCCGACGAGAACAACGGCGGCTACCCGTTCGACCCGACCAAGCACCTCTTCCCCGGCCAGTCCTACGACATGTGGGTGATCGGCTACGTTTCCGTGCCCGGCGCCCCGGCTCCCGTCTCCCATTCGACCAACCAGAGCTCGCAGATCGCGGCGATCGGCAACGACGGCAACATCTACCACGAAGTCCGCAACGCCGACGGCAGTTGGAGTGGCTTCCAGCCGGTCTTGGGCTATGGCAGCGCGTCGACCTTCAGCGCGAGCTCGGTCTCCGTCGCGGGCATGCCCGGCGGCTCCGCCCAGTTCGTCGCGGTGGGCAACGACGGGAACGTCTACCACAACATCCGTTACGCGAACGGAACTTGGCAGGGCTGGGGGCCGCTCGCCCTGGCCGCGAAGCAGGTCTCGATCGCCGCGATGCCGGATGGATCGGCGCAGGTCCTGGCGATGGCACCGGACGGGACGCTGTACCACAACATCCGCTTCACCCCCTCGGGCAGCTGGCAGGGCTGGCAGGCTCTGACCGGCGTCAACGGTGCCGCCACCTTCCAGGCCGGCTCGGCCGCGATCACGGGCCTGCCAGACGGTTCGTCCCAGTTCGTCGCGGTGGGCAACGACGGGAACGTCTACCACAACATCCGTCACGCGGACGGCACCTGGCAGGGCTGGAACTCGCTCGGCTTCAGCGCGTCCTCGGTGGCCGCCGCCGGCATGCCCGCAGGCGGCTCCGCCCAGTTCGTCGCGGTGGGCAACGACGGGAACGTTTACCACAACATCCGTTACCCGGACGGCACCTGGCGGGGCTGGAACTCGCTCGGCCTCTCCGCCTCCAAGGTCTCCATCGCCGCCATCGCGGATGGCAGCGCCCAGGTGCTCGCCGAAGCACCCGACGGCACCGTCTACCACAACATCCGCTTCACTCCCTCGGGCAGCTGGCAGGGCTGGAGGGCTCTGGCCGGCGCCAACGGTGCCGCCACCTTCCAGGCCGGCGCCGTCGCGATCGGCGGCTTTCCCTACTGATCGCCCATCACCCGGAAACCTGCTGCGGCCGCGTCAACCCTCGACGCGGCCGCAGCACGTGGTGCCGCACCGAGCCACCGGCGTCGCCGGATGCCCGACCGGGTGTCGGCTCGCTGATCAGATCGCGGCGGCGGTGTCGTCGGCCTGCGAGGGCACGGGACGCAGGACCATGAGCGAGTCTTCCAGGGCCGCCACCATGGCAAAGGGAAACCGGTCGAGTTCGAGGCAGAGTGCAACGTCATCGGGATGCACTCCCTGGCGCACGCCCTCCGCGAGCTCGGCAGCGGCGCGCGAATTGGCCGCGCGGCGAAGGAACTCGGCAGCGTCCGCCCCATCGTCGACGGCTCTGCGAGCGATGTACTGAGCGCACGCCAGGTCTTCGTCGGCCTGTCCGTCTTCCCCGGTGACGACGAACGTGACGCTGTCGCCCTTGCGTGTCCGCAGGAGCCGGGCGGTTGCCTCCGCCACCACGAAGCCGGCACACAGCACCAACGAGGCGTCCTTGACGGCGAGGGCGCCGACCGTTCCTGCGGTGGTCTTCTGCACCACGGTGCGTCCGCGAAGGTCGGCGGACCGCAGCAGGCCCGGCGAGTTGACCATGTCGAACCCAGGCGCGGGCGGACCGTCCTTGAGTGCCGCCCACTCCGGGTGGCGGGCCTTGAGCGCCAGAGCTTCGTCCAGCGACTCGGAAAGAACGATCTTTTCCGCCCCTTGGGAGAAGGCCCAGGCGGCCACCGTGAAGGCACGCATGACGTCGACCACGACCGCCACGGACGGGGGCTCGACCAGCTCAGCGATACCAACGAAACGAGCGTCCATACCGATCATGCTGACGCAGTCTACTCAGGCCGCCGGTGGACGAAGTCGCGGTCGGCCGGGTCGCCATCCTGGAAGGCGGACGGATTGCCGCCCGGAATGGCCTTTCCGAAGCCGCCCCAACTCTTTGTAACCGAGGTTTCGAGAGCACCATAGTTCGCCATCGAACAGATGAGACAGAAGGTGGACGCCCTTGCCCATCCCCAGCTGCATGCGCATGGCCACATTTCGACGTTTGAGTACCCCAGGAGCCCACCCAGCACCACCCCAAACGCTCTCCATGCCCTCCACTCCCCCACTGCACCGAGTCACCCGAGCAGCTCCGATGGCCTCACCAGCCAAAACCGGTCCACACCGCCCCACGATCAGACCTGCCCGGATCCAGCCATTTGTCATGAACCCACTGTCCGGTGGATCTCCTGCCCCGTAGGGTAATCCGAGCAACCGTTCCAGAGCGGTCATTTTTGTTCGAGAAGGATACCGGGATTCCAAGGACGGCCATGCCGCAATATGCACCGGAGTGCCCGCATTGAGCCTGTCCGACGTCCTCATTTTCGTCGTCTCCATGGCCGGCACCGCCATCGGGCTGTGGCTGGTGCAGCACTTCGTCCCGCATCCGCGCCGGGAAACCCACAACGATGTCGCCGGATTCATCTTCGCGGGCGTCGGGGTTCTCTATGCCGTCCTGCTGGCTTTTGTCGTCATCGCCGTCTGGGGCAATGTCGATGCGGCCCGGAAGACCACCTTCAGGGAAGCCGACGCCCTGGCCGGGGTGTACTGGGTGTCCCGCTCGATGCCGTTACCGCTTGGCGCGGAGATCGAGAAGAACACCCTCGCGTACGCCCACACCGTCCGGGACACCGAGTGGCCACTGATGGCCGATCACGGGAACAGCCCGGCGGCCACTCAACTCGTCTACCAGATCCGGAACGAGGTGTTCTCCTACCAGCCGACCACTCCCGCCCAGCAGGTCCTCTTCGATCACGCGGTCAGCCACGTCGAGGACCTGGCCTCGGCGCGACGCGAACGGCTGAACGAGGAAGGCAACTTGGTGCCGTCGATCATGTGGGTGGCGCTGATCACCGGCGCGGTGCTGATGATCGGCTTCACCTTCCTGTTCGGGCTGTCCAACACCGTGGCCCACGCGCTGATGGTGTTGAGCATGGCGGCGCTGGTGGCGCTGTCGCTGATCCTGATCAAGGAGATGAACTTTCCCTTCGGCGGCGTCACGAAGGTCAAGCCGACGGCCCTGCAGGTCTTCCTGGAGCGGCTCCCCCCTCCCCGTTGAACTCATCCTCGCCCTCGCCCTCGCCCTCGCCCTCGCCCTCAAGGGCACCGTGTCGGCGGCGCGTGAGTTCCGACCCGATTTCGTCGGTTGCCGCGCGCCGCCGACACAGTCGAGTCAGCGGACCGGAAGCGAGGGCAGATGCACGGCGTCGAAGCTGCCGCCGACCAAGGTCGAGGCAGCATTGGCCACACCGTCGTGTGGCACTCCGAGGACGGGTGCGCTGGCCAGGCTGAGTCGATCGACCTGCTCCGCAGTCAGCTCCACGCTCAGAGCCTCGATGTAGGAGTCCAGGTGCTTCACCGACCGCGGGCCGATGATCGGCACGCGGGGGGCCGCTCCGGCCGGCTGCCGCCCGAGCAACCAGGCCACGGAGACCTGGGCCGGCGAAAGCCCGGTTTCCTCAGCGATCGCCAGTACCGTATCGACGGTCTCCGTCTTCTGCCGAGTGTCCTCCTTCTGCAGCACGCCACCGTTCCAGTCCTGCAGTCGCCCCGTCGCGCCCCGGCGGTACTTGCCGGTGAGCAGTCCGCCGCCCAGGGGCGACCACGTGCTGACGCCGAGTCCGAAGGCGTCGGCCATGGGCAGCAGGTCCCGCTCGGCGCTGCGCTCGACCAGCGAGTACTCGAACTGGAGCGCGGTGAGCGGGGCCCAACCGCGCAGCTCCGCCAGCGTGGCGGCGCGAGCGGCTTGCCAGGCGGGGAAGTTCGACAGGCCGACATAGAGCACCTTGCCGGCGCGGACCAGATCGTTGAGGCCGGCCATGATCTCATCGGTCGGGGTGAGCGGGTCGGGCCAGTGCACCCAGAGCAGATCGACGTAGCTCGTGCCGAGCCGCCTGAGGCTGCCCTCAAGGGCCTGGACCATGTTCTTGCGATTGTTTCCGGTCGTGGAAATCTTCACATCGCCCGTGCCCAGACCGTACTTGGTGGCGAGCACGAAGTGCTCGCGGTCGGCGGCGATGAACTTTGCGAGCATTCGCTCGGAATCACCGTCGCTGTAGACGTCGGCCGTGTCGATGAAAGTGCCGCCCGCCTCGGCGAACCGCTCGAACATCGCGCGGGATTCGGTCTCCTCGGCCCCTCCACCCCAGGCGGTTCCGAAGTTCGCGGTTCCGAGCGCGAACCGCGATACGCGAAGACCGCTGGCACGACCAAAGGTCGTATATCGCATGTGCCACTTCCCCTTCTCTGTCATCGCGCACAGCTGGCGGAACCGCAGGGTCAGGCCTTGTGCTGGAGGGTGTAGCGAACCGTCTGCAGCCGGATCTTGCCGTCGCGGAAGATCAGCGTGTCGATGCCGTCGTCCACCTTGGTCTTCTCGGCCTCGGCGGCCCACTCGAGGAGCAGGGCATCGCCGGCGTAGATCTCCGTCTTCACGGTCCAGTCCGCACTCGGCACGTCGGCGAGCAGGTTGGCGAACGCCTCCCTGACGCCGCTCTTGCCGTGCTTGGTGCCGGCCGGGGTGACGAAGACCGCGTCGTCGGAGTAGTCGGCGACGATCTCGTCCAGGTCGCCGGCGCCGAGCGCCTGGACGTGGTGGGCGAAAACCTCCTGGGGAGTCCTGCTCATGACAATTTCCTTTCCATGGGGTTGCCTTTTTGACTTAGAGCGTCCGCCAGTAGGTCCGGTGATCGCTCGCGCTGGTGCTCTGTTCCGTTGTCGGCAGGTGGTGTGCTCCGGTTTGCCGCTACGCTCGGTATCGGCAGTGGGACAGCGATAGAGGGCTTGGGGAACTGGGTTGGGTAAGCGCAACCAGGAGCGTCGGCGGGCCAAGAAGAAGCAGCGGGACGCGAGAGGGCGGAGCGGGGCGGGGCAAGGGGCGGCTTTCGGGTTCGCTTCCTGCGAGTGCGGTGATCCGTTCTGCCTGGGTAGTGGCGGGCCCGTTCCTCGGCCGGGTGGTGCGCGGACTGTCGCGGATCTCCTGGATGAGGCGATGGCACGGTTGTGTGCTGTGCCGGCTGGAGACGCCGGGCGTCGCGCAGCGGCGCTTGAGCGAGCCGCTGCGCTGTTCGCCCGGCGCGGTATCGGCCGTGCGGTGCTCCAGGTGGGTGGAGTGGTGGTGCACGATCTGTGGCACCGTGGCTGGCAGCCAATGGATGTGGTGCGTGTCGCACGCCGGGAGCTGGCCGTGCGGCACGCGCGGATCGCCGCCGATCTGGTCGCCGCGGAGCACCGCGAGTATCCGGCGAGGCGGTTGCCCAATCGCTGGGCCGAGCAGCTTGCGGAGGCATCGGCTACGGCGTGGTGGGGTGACGACGACGCCTACGTCGACGGTGCGGCCGCGCGGGAGAAGAGCGATCCGGTGGTGCTGGGACGGGCCGTCGTTGAACTGTTCGAACTGCTGAGCCGGCTTCCCGAGGTGCCGCGGCTGATGCCGGTGCCCTGTGAGACCGGCAGCGCTGGGATGGTCGAGGCCGGCGGGGTGGAGTCTTCGCTGCTGGGCAAGATTCGGGCACTGCTCGCGAAGGCCGAGTCGACCTCTTTCCCCGAGGAGGCGGAAGCGCTGACGGCCAAGGCGCAGCAGTTGATGTCCCAGCACAGCATCGACATGGCGCTGCTGGCGGTGGAGCGGGGTGAGCGGCAGACGCCGGGCGGGGTGCGGGTGGCGGTGGATGCCCCGTATGAGGAGCCGAAGGTGGTGCTGCTGCAGGCGGTGGCGGAGGCGAACCGCTGTCGCACGGTGTGGTCGAGGAACCTGGGGTTCTCCACGGTGGTCGGCTTCGCCTCCGATGTGGAGGCGGTCGAGTTGCTGTTCACCTCGCTGCTGGTCCAGGCCCAGGCGGCGCTGCAGGCGGCGGGCGCGCGCAAGCGTGGGGACGGTAGCTCGCGCACCCGGTCCTTCAGGCAGTCGTTCCTGGTGGCCTACGCCGCCAGGATCGAGGAGCGGCTCGGGCGGGTCGCCGAGCAGGCGGTGAAGGCGGCCGGAAAAGTCGGCCGGACGGCAGGGCTGCTGCCGGTGCTGGCCTCGCGGGCCGAAGCCGTGGACGACCAGGTGGACGAGCTGTTCGGCGAGCTGTCGTACAGTCACGGTTCGGCATACGCCAACGACCGCGAGGGGTGGGCCCACGGCACGGCCGCCGCCGACCGGGCCGAACTGCACACCAGGGCCGGCGCGCTGCGCTGAACCGCCCGGGCGCGGCGCTGTGACGTCCGCGTGTTCGGGGAGGGCTCGTGCCTGTCGTTCCTGCCTGCATCCTGGATCCGCTGCGCAAGGAGTTCCTCGCGCTGCTGCCGGAACACCGGGACGACCACCCGCTGGGCTGCCACAACCCGCGCATCCCCGACGCGCTGGTCTTCGACAGGCTCATCCTGGTCCTGGTGTCCGGCATGGGCTACGAGCGCGTGGCGGACCAGGCCTGCTCAGCCACCACGATCCGACGCCGCCGGGACCACTGGATCGCCCTGGGGATGGGCGAGGTCCTGCGCCTGGCGGCTCTGGCCGCTTACGACCGCATGGTCGGCTTGGAGCTGGAGCATCTGGCTGCCGACGGCTGCCAGACCAAGGCACCGTCCGGAGGCGAATGCGCCGGCAGGAGCCCGGTTGACCGTGCCAAACAAGGCGTCAAACGCTCGCAGTTGACCGAGGCCTACGGCATCCCGCTGGTCACTCACCCGGCCCCGGCCAACATCCGCGACCACACGCTCCTTCCGACGACCCTCGACCAGTACCGCGACCTTGGCAAGGAACTCGGCCCGCTGCCCGAGCACCCCAGCCTCAGCCTGGACGCCGGATACGACTACCGCATCGTCTACGAGGACCTGACAGAACGCCAGATCGCTCCGCGGATCGCCAAACGCGGCCAGCAGACCCCGATCCAGGCGGACGGCCGCTGGGTGGTGGAGAGAACGAACTCGTGGCTGAACAACTTCGGCAAGCTCCGCCGCTGCACCGAGCGCCGCCGGGCGTGCGTCGAGTTCTACATCGCCCTGGCTACGGCCATCGTCACCATCCGCAGCCTGATACGACGAGCATGGTTCACCCACCGCTGGGACACACGCCCCCACAGCCCCCGCATCCGATGACCTACTGGCGGACGCTCT